>DATJPN010000098.1:0-3716 GCA_035506335.1 Steroidobacteraceae bacterium
CGCCGCCACCGGCCTGCCCTGGTGCAGGGCGATCTTGAACATCACCGCCTCACCCATCGTGCCGGCGATTTCGCCGAAGAACGCCCGGGACAGGTACGGCTCATGCCCATGGCGCAGGAAGGTGTTGCGATGGAACCCGTACACCGTATCGAGCAGGGCCTCGCCGATGTCGGTACCAAAGCGGGTCTCGAAGCGGATGCCGGCCTCCTGCACCCGGCGACGCTCGCGGCGGGCCTTCTTGCGCTTCTCGGCCGTGAAGGTGTCGAGGTACTGGCCGAAGTCGGCGTAACCCTGGTTGGTCCAGTGGAACTGGCAGTCGCGGCGCAGCAGCCACCCGGAGTTCCCGAATGCCTCGCGCCCCGGTTCATCGAAGAACAGGGCATGGGCCGAGGAGAGCTGCTGCGCGGCCGTGAACTCCTCGATGGCGCCGGCAAGCCGGCTGCGCCAGGCTGCGCCGTCCAGGTCGGGTCGAATCAGCAGCCGTGCTCCGGTGGCCGGCGTGAACGGCACACACACGGAGAGCTTCGGGTAGTACTTGCGGCCGAAGTGCGCATAGGCCTCGGCCCAGGAGAAGTCGAAGACGAACTCACCGTAGGAGTGGGACTTGATGAAGGCCGGTGCGGCGGCGGCCAGTCCGGCCTCGTCATGCAACGTCACATAGGCGGGCTGCCAGCCGCTGCCCGGACCCACGCAGCCGGTGTGTTCGAGTGCGGCCAGGAACTCGTGCCGCAGGAAGGGCACGTCGGTTCCCGCGAGGGCATTCCAGGCCTGCGGATCGAGTTGATCGATGCTGCTGTGATGGCGGGCGAGCATGTTCCCTTCGGGTTCAGCCGTGACCCGCTGTGTGGCCTTCCAGGAAGCGATCGGCATCCAGCGCCGCCATGCAGCCCGAACCGGCCGAGGTGATCGCCTGCCGGTAGACGTGATCGGCCACGTCGCCCGCCGCGAACACTCCGGGGATGCTGGTCGCCGTCGCGTTGCCCGTGGTGCCGCTCGCCACCTGGATGTAGCCGTCACGCATGTGCAGCTGGCCGGCGAATATCTGGGTGTTCGGCGAGTGGCCGATGGCGATGAACACACCGGTCACCGGGATCACCTTGTGACCCTGATCCACGGTGCCCCGGACCTTCAGGCCGCTCACGCCCTGGCCGTCATCGAGCACCTCCTCGACGGTGTGGTTCCACAGCACCGAGATCTTGCCGGCGCGCTCCTGGGCGAAGAGCCGGTCCTGCATGATCTTCTCGGCGCGCAGCTTGTCGCGACGGTGAACGAGGGTGACGTGTTCGGCGATGTTCGACAGGTACAGCGCCTCCTCGACGGCGGTATTGCCGCCGCCGACGACCGCGACCCGCTGGCCGCGGAAGAAGAAGCCGTCGCAGGTCGCGCAGGCGGAGACGCCGCGGCCCTTGTTGCGATCCTCCGAGGGCAGCCCCAGGTACCGGGCCGTGGCCCCGGTCGCGATGATGAGGGCATCGCAGGTGTACTGCCCGGAATCACCCTCCAGGCGGATGGGACGCTCGGTGAGGTGGGCCTTGTGGATATGGTCATTGACGATCTGCGTGGCGAAGCGCTCGGCGTGACGGCGCATGCGCTCCATCAGGGCAGGACCCTGCAGGCCTTCCACGTCACCGGGCCAGTTGTCCACGTCGGTGGTGGTCATCAGCTGCCCGCCCTGCTCGACGCCGGTGATCAGCAGCGGTGCGCGGTTGGCCCGGGCGGCATAGACCGCGGCGCTGTAACCGGCGGGGCCGGAACCCAGGATGATGAGACGGCTGTGCCGTGTAGTCGACATGTATAATCGTCCTTTCGCGAATGCCCGCAGATACTAGCGCGTCGCTTGTTGCATGGGTCCCAGGGCTCATAAAATCAAGCTCCTACGCAATCGATACCCATCCAAGAGGATACAGTTTGGCCGAGGTGACCGCGCAAGCCCGGGGAGGCAATCGTTTTTCGTCCGCCGTCAGCCGCGGCTTGCGCGAAAGTGCGGTCATCGCCCTCGCGGTCGCGGGTCTGGTGCTGCTGGTGGCCCTCGCCAGCTACGATCCGACCGACCCCGGCTGGTCCACCGTCACCGACTCGACGACGGTTCACAACCGCATCGGTCCGGTCGGCGCCTGGTTCGCCGACCTGCTGTTCTTCATCTGTGGACGCCCGGCCTACCTGTTCCCGGTGATGATCGGCGTGCTCACCTGGGGCCTGTTCCGCAGCGGCCGCCGGGCCGAGCAGTCCTCCCGGGCCAACACCCTCGTGCGCATCGGTGGCTTCGTGCTACTGCTGGCGGCGAGCTGCGGCCTGGCGACCCTGCACTGGTCGGGCGCCGGGATGCCCGACCATGATGGAGGCGCCGGCGGCGCCATCGGCGATGTGGTCGGCAATGGGTTGAACTCGGGCCTGCACTTCCTCGGCGCCACGCTGCTGATGATCGCGGCCTGGATGGCCGGCGCATCGCTGTCGCTCGGGGTGTCCTGGCTTCGCGTCATGGATCGCCTCGGCGCCGTGAGCTGGGGCGCCGTGGCTGCGGTGCGGGCACGCCTGGCCGCGCGGCGCGAGGCCGCCGAGGGGCGCGAGCGGCGCGAAGCGCGCAAGATCAGCGTCGAGACCGAGCAGAAGAAGGCTGCGACCCGCAAGCCCACCCGCATCGAGGCGCCACCGGTGGCCGTGGCCAAGAGCGAGCGGGTCGAAAAGGAGCGTCAGGTCCCGCTGTTCGCGCCGGCCAAGCCGGGAGAACTGCCGCCGTTGAACCTGCTCGATGATCCGCCGCCGCACAAGCCGCTGTACGCGCCCGAGGCGCTCGAGGCCATGTCGCGGCTGGTGGAGATCAAGTTGCGCGACTTCGGGGTCGAGGCCGAGGTGGTCGCGGTGCAGCCCGGGCCGGTCGTGACCCGCTTCGAGCTGCGTCCGGCACCGGGCGTGAAGGCGAGCCAGATCACGACCCTCGCCAAGGACCTCGCGCGGGCGCTGTCAGTGATGAGCGTGCGGGTCGTGGAGGTCATCCCGGGCAAGTCTGTCATGGGCCTGGAGATCGCCAACGAAAAGCGCGAGCTGGTCACCCTGGGTGAGATCATCCGCTCCAAGGCGTACGAGGATGTCGCCTCGCCGATCGCGCTGGCGCTGGGCAAGGATATCGGCGGCCAGGCGATGGTGGCGGACCTCGCGCGCATGCCGCACCTGCTGATCGCCGGCACCACCGGGTCGGGCAAGTCCGTCGGCATCAACGCCATGGTGCTGTCGCTGCTGTACAAGGCGACGGCCGAGCACGTGCGCCTGATCATGATCGACCCGAAGATGCTCGAGCTCTCGGTGTACGAGGGTATCCCGCATCTGCTGGCGCCGGTCGTCACCGACATGAAGCAGGCGGCCAACGCCCTGCGCTGGTCGGTGGCCGAAATGGAACGGCGCTACCAGCTGATGTCCGCGCTCGGCGTGCGCAATATCGCCGGGTTCAACAAGCACGTGCGTGAAGCGAACGAGAAAGGCAAGCCGATCCTCGATCCGGTGCTGATCCAGCGCGCCGCCAATGATCCGTCGATCGACCAGTCGAAGATCCCGAACCTCGAGCCCCTGCCGTACATCGTCGTGATCATCGACGAGCTGGCCGACCTGATGATGATCGTCGGCAAGAAAGTCGAGGAACTCATCGCCCGGCTCGCGCAGAAGGCCCGGGCATCGGGCATTCACCTGATCCTCGCGACCCAGCGACCCTCGGTGGACGTCAT
>DATJPN010000099.1:0-5240 GCA_035506335.1 Steroidobacteraceae bacterium
CAGCACGACGTCCTTGTCCCGGCCGATCGTGACCTTGTCACCCGCCACCGGCACCTTGTTGTTGGGCCAGGTGGCCGGATCCGACCAGCGCATCGGCTGGGCCGCCTGGGCTTTCGCCTCGGGGGCTCCCTGTAAAGCCAACACCATGACAAGGCCGAAGGTTGCGAGCAGCGGCGCAACACGGAACGAGCGATATCGACCCCTCATGGCGTAGTCCCCTCTAAATTGTCAGATGACGCCGAATCTTGAATGCAGAGGATAGTCTGATTTGCCGACGCCGGGCTATACCGACGGCCGCCTGCAGCGGGTATCCTCGCCCGCTCGAACCGGCGCCGGAACCGCTGCTGCCGACCTGCGTGCCAGGGCGCCCTGCGAAGGGCGGCCCTTGAGAGATCAACGAGGCCTTGATTGCTAGAATGAGGCACCGTTTTCGGGAGACGCCCACGTCCATGTCTGAGATCCGACCCTCTTGCCTGTTCGCGCTTGCCGCCCTGATGGCGACACCGGCCATTTATGCCGACGGGCTAAAGGGCGATGCCGCCGCCGGCAAAGCTCTCTTTATGTCGAGTTCCTGCCCGACCTGTCATGCGGTCACGAAGGACGACACTTCCAAGGTCGGCCCCAATCTCGTCGGCGTCGTGGGACGGCAGGCGGGCACCAAGAAGAGCCTCCTGGGCCCCAGCGAGAACATGAAGAAGTACGGGGTGATCTGGAGCGCCGAGACCCTGGATGAATTCCTGACGAACCCCAGCGCCAAGGTGCCGGGCACGCCGATGGCAGGGATCCTGCCCGACCCGCAGCAGCGCGCCGACGTCATCGCCTTCCTCTCCACGCTGAAGGAGTGACGGGGTCCCTGGGGACGCTGACGCTCCCAGGTCGCTGCTCACGGGCTACATCGACCGGTAGCTCCGCGGATGTCGATCCGGGAGGCGTGCGCCTGCCTGGATCCTGCGCAGTCATGGAAGCGCAACGCCGGTCAAGTCGCCAAGCCTGGCCAGCAGCCGGTCCTGGAAGGCGGGATCGGTCGCTGCGGCGGCGGGGCGCTGCACCTTGCGGTGATACCAATACCTCCCGCTGACCATTGCGGCAGGATCGTCGCTGACCGCGAGCCAAGTCTGTGTCAGGTGTCCCATCAGCAGATCATCCGGTGCTCCGGCGCCGCCCATCTTCGTCGGCACCCAGCCTGGATCGACGGCATTGCTGAGGACTTCCGGCCAACGCCGCGCGATCAGGAAGGCAAGCGCAGTGACGTAGAGTTTGCTGTCCGAATACGCCTGGCTCGCATCCCACGGCCGTTCGACCCACTCGATGTCGTGCAATGAATCGCTGCCGGAGCGATGCAGGCCGCTGCTGAGGTAGATCAGGCGGCGAGGGCGCTCGATCAGGGCGGTCAATGCGTACGGCGCCAGGGCGTTGATCGCCAGAGTCCTTGCATGTCCCTCGGGTGTCGGATCGCGGCCATGAACCCGGTATACACCGGCATTGTGGATGACGGCGTCCAGGCGGCCGAAGCCATTGACCTCGTCTGCAATGCCCCGGGCCTCGACGGCGCTGGCGAGATCGCCGGTGACGACGCCTACCGCCCGCGGCGCCAGATCGGCGACGGCCTCGGCTCGTGCCGGCGAGCGCGCGTGAAGGAGGACCTGATGGCCGTCGGCGATCAGGGCTTCTGCCGCTGCGCGGCCGAGCCCATCCGTGCTGCCGGTAACCAGGATGCGACGCATGGAAGTCATGCCTGCATGACGCGACGTCGGCCCGCCACCGGTCAGTGGAACACGGCGAGCGTCCGGACCTCGATGCTGGTGCGCGCCGGCGTGCCAGGAGGACAGGTGGGGTCGTCGAAGGCGCTGTGCGGCACGATGCCGTAAGGCGCCGGTCGCTCGGGATCGAAGCCGCAGAATACCAGCGCACGCTGCGGCCCGAGGTCGCGAAAATAGTACCAGCGATGCGCCGGGTTGAACCGTAATACGCACAGATCGATCGTGAAGTCCATCCCGTCGCCGGCACGCAGGATGCCGTGAGCCGGTACCAGGTCCTGCGCCGCGATCGAGGATGCATCGCAGACCGCGAGCGGTACGTCGTGCGGCGGGCTCGACAGCGGTTGCCAGACATTGAAGCATTTCCACCGGCGCGGCACCGCCCCGACCCTGCGCAGGGCGTCAACCGTGAAGCGGTGGGTGACACCGGTCAGGAACTCGGACGGACTGAAATCGCTGTGGACGCGGCGGGCCGGCGCCGCGACCGGGGTGCGCCGGGCATCGCTGCTGCGTTCGGAAAAGCGGCGGTTGACCGCCCAGCTCACCACCAGATCGGCGCCCGTGAGCTCCTGAACGAGATGCTCGACGGCCGGGCGCCATTGGGCGTCGATCGCCTGGTCGTCGCCGTAATCGGCAATGGCCGGTGCAAAGGGGACGCAGGCGAATCCTTCGCGCCCGAGCGTCGGGGCGCGCTGCGCGCCGTCGGCCGCAAGGATCGGCACTCTCTCGCGCCGGATCGGGAAGCCGCTCCAGTCGGCAAGGTTGTAGTCGACCGTCCGGCCGGGCGGACAGTCGGCATAGTTCAGCTCCGCCTCGACGGAATGCCCGGAGACTTGCATGCCGACAGCGTACTTCTTCACAGAATCCCCCCGCAATGGCTGCGTGTCAGCCGGGGTGATGGGGTTTTAACCCCGATTGCGGGGCTCGTTCGTTTCAGTGTCCAGGCAAGTCACTGGAGGAACGCAAATGCTCAGGGTTCTACTGGTCATGGTTCTGGTCGTCGCGACGGCATCGTGCGCCGCAGAGGGTCTGGGCGGCATCGGACAGGTCGCGGTCATAGACCGGGATACGGGGGTCGCGCTGCCTTTGCACCGCCATCGGGGTGAGTACTGGGTGGTCGGGGTGCCCGGGGAGCGCTATGCCATCGAAGTCCGGAACCGGCTGGGCGGGAGATTGCTCGCCGTTGCGTCGGTGGACGGCGTGAATGTGGTATCGGGCGAAACCGCCGCCTGGGACCAGGCCGGCTACGTGCTTGACCCGGGCGAGCACTACCAGATCAGTGGCTGGCGCAAGAGCGACTCGGATGTCGCGGCGTTTACCTTCACCTCGCTGCCGAATTCCTATGCGGTGCGTACCGGCAGGCCGGCCAACGTCGGTGTCATCGGCGTGGCGCTGTTTCGGGAGCAGCCGCCGCGGCCTTATGTCGAGCCGCAGGCGCGCTTGAGCGATGGACCACTGGCAGCCGTCCGTCGGCCCTGGAGCCCACCCATTGCGGCTGAAGCCGCGCTCCCGCCAACTGCCGCCTCGCCAGCGGCGACCGAGGCAGGCGCCAGCGGCGCCGTCGGGGCAGCTCAGCGGGCCGCGCAGCCGCCGTTCCCGAGTGTGGCTCCCGACCTTACGCTCGGCACCGGACATGGCGAGCGCGAATACTCCTGGGTGAGCCATACGCAGTTCGCCAGGTTGCAACCGCAGCCGAACGAACTCATCCGCATCCATTACGACAGCCTCGACAACCTGGTCGCGATGGGGATCATTCGCCGTCCACCGCCCGGATATCCGCAGCCGCCAGCGGCAGAGCCGTTTCCCGGCTCCTCCAGTCACCAGTATGTTCCGGATCCACCCGGCTGAGGACCCATGACCGGTCCGGGAGGAGCTGTCATAGTGGCCATCATGGATGCGGCTCCCTCGAGCGATCATGATCTGTTGCGCCGCTACGCGGGAGGGGATGCGAGATCATTCGAGGTGCTGTACGGCAGGCATGAGAAGCGGGTCTGGCGCTACCTGCAGCGCAATCTCCGCGATACGGCCCTGGCGGAGGAGTTGATGCAGGAGGTGTGGTTTTCCGTCGCGCGCGAGGCCGCGCACTACCGCCCCAGCGCGCGGTTCTCGACCTGGCTCTTCAGCATTGCACACAACCGGATGGTGGATGCCCTTCGGACCCGCAGGTTCCATGTGAGCCTCGAGGCTTTGCCGGCGGACGGCGATCCCGCGGCTGATGCGCTGGTCGCCGCGCCACAGTACGGACCGCAGGCCGGTGCCGCGGCATTGCAGTTGTCGGCGGCGCTGATCCGGGCCGTCGAGGCGCTGCCCCATGAACAGCGCGAAGCCTTCCTGCTGCATGTGGAGGGTGAGTTGACCGTCGATGAAATCGCCACCGTCACGGCCTGCACCTTCGAGGCGGCCAAGAGCCGCCTGCGTTATGCGCGCAGCCGGTTGCGTGGGCTGCTCGAGGAGTACCTATGAACGCCACTCCGCCACCTGATGATGCGGCGGATGATCTCGACTCGCTGTATCGCAAGGGTGCCGCCCGGGATGCGAGCCGTCCGAGCGCCAGGACGCGCCAGGCGATTCTCGACTACTCCTCGCGGATGGCAGCGCGCCGTCTGGATGCGCAGCAAGCGGATCGGCCCCATCCCAGGGAGGATTCGCGCGCCCGCCGTGGCCTGGCGAGGGGCGTCCGGCCGTCAGGTCCGCGGTGGCGACAATCCCTTGTGGTCGGATCGCTCGCCGCCGCGGCGCTCGCCGGCGTGCTGATCGCGCCGCAGTTTCTGCCCCTTGCGCCACCACCGGCACCACCGGCACCACCGGCAGCTCCCCCGGCAGCGGGCCCGGCGGCCCGGCAGGCGGCGGTACCGGAGCCGAGGGCGTCCGGGCCCGCGCTGCAGGCCGAAGCGCCCGTGGCCGCCGTGGAGGAAGCCGCGCCACGGCGAACCGCAGCCGTACCAGCCCTGCCAGCCGCGCCGGCACCGGCGGTGCCGGTGCCGGCCACGCCCCGGCCATCCCAGGATGCTCCGGCTGTGTCCGCCTCTGCGGATCAGGTCGCACCCGCGGCCGGGGCACCCGCGAGCCGTGCCGCGGCAATCTCGCGCCCGCCGGAACCGGAGAGAGCCCCTGCTGCGACGGACTCCGTCGATGCCAGGGACTCCGACGGCCGCACTCCACTGATGCGGGCCGTCCTGCAGGGCCGGCTGGACTCGATCAACGACCTGATACGGCGCGGTGCGGATCCCAATGCGGCGGATTTCGCGGGAGTCACGCCGTTGCAGGCCGCCCGCGCCCGCAATGAGCGTGAAATCGTCGAGGCGCTGGTGCGCGCCGGCGCGCGCTAGCAGCAGCGCCTATCGCCATGGGCGCCTGGATGCGATCTGCGCCCACCTGCGGTAGGCCTTCAAGTCCCACCCGGACTCGAGCAGCCGCCGGTCCCATTCCCAGGGCAGGAACCCCTCCTCGACGGCCAGAGCATGGGTGGCGAGCCTCAGGTTG
>DATJPN010000100.1:0-5307 GCA_035506335.1 Steroidobacteraceae bacterium
GTTTCCTGGCCCCCAATCGGGCGGCGGATGATACACGATGGCATTGAGTTCCGGGCCGTTTTGCTGTCGACTTGACCGTCTGTCCTTAAGCTTTAACTTGACCGTAAGGCATCGCATCGTGAAGTCCAGTGGCTTATCTGATCCGCCGGCTGCGGCGCTGAACCGGCGTGAGTTCTGCAAGAGCACGGGGGCCGCCGGATTGACCGCTGCGGCGTCCCCCGTCGGGCTGTTCGCGGCGCCCGCGCCCAGCGTGCCCGGCGATGGCACGCCGCAGCAGATCCACCTCACCTGGGGCGCCGATCCGACCGCGAGCGTCTCGGTCTCCTGGGTCACCCCCGGGACGGCCGTCAATGCACGGGTCCTCTGGCGCCACGATGCCGGGCATCACGGCATGACCCCGGCGCTGCAGCGCACGTACACGGACGGACTGAACGGCGAGACCGTGATCACGCATCACGCGAGCCTGCAGGGTCTGCACGCCGATACGACCTATGAATATGTGGTCACCGCGGACAATGATGCCAACCACGCCGCGCCGTTCACGGCGAGCTTCCGCACCGCGCCCCGCGGCCGCGCGCCCTTCCGCTGGACGAGCTACGGAGACCTCGCCACGCCGGTGACCTCCTGGCTGTTGTCCTCGCCTCAGAGCCGCTTCGCGGTGCAGGCCGTGGAGCGCTTCGCGCCGCTGTTCCACCTGTTGAACGGTGATCTGTGCTACGCGAATCTCAACCCCGCCTCACAGCCCGCCGTGTGGGCGGATTTCGGTCACAACGTCCAGGCCTCGGCCACGCGGCGCCCGTGGATGCCGTGCCCCGGCAATCATGAGATCGAGTTCGGCAATGGTCCGCAGGGCTTCGCGTCCTACCTCACCCGCTACTCGCTGCCGGACAACGGCACCGACTTCTCGGGCCTGTGGTACCGCTTCCAGGTCGGCTCCGTGCTCTTCATATCGCTGTCGGCGGATGACGTGATCTATCAGGACAGCGGCGCGTTCGTCGCCGGGCCGGAACCGCTGCGGCCGGCTCCCGGAACCGGCAACCCGCCCATCGATCCGGGCACGTCGCTTTACATCCGCGGCTACAGCCGGGGCGCTCAGACCCGCTGGCTCGAAGCAACATTGGCCGCGGCGTCGCAGGATCCGGGTGTCGACTGGATCGTCGTGCAGATGCACCAGGATGCCTTGAGCTCCTCGCTTCACGGCAATGGTTCGGACAAGGGCCTGCGCGAGACCTGGCTGCCGCTGTTCGATCGCTACGGCGTGGACCTCGTTCTGTGCGGTCACGATCACGACTACGAGCGCAGCTGGCCGGTGCGCGGATGCAATCACGGCGTCGGGCGCGACGCAGCCACGCTGGAGCCCGTGGACACCTGCCAGCCCCATCCGGTCCTGACGAGCGAACCGGAAGGCGGCCGCTTCGACACCCGTCACGGCACGATTCATCTCATCCTGGGTGGCGGCGGCACCAGTGCGCCGCTCGACGCCTACGGCATCGATCCGGCCACGGGACGCGCACAGGCGAAGGTCATCACCCGCGCGAACCGGCCGGTGCCGGCTGCCATGCCCGGCACCTACACCAAGCCGGGAGCCGACGCGCTCGAAGATGCGATCTGGTCGGCCCGCCGCGATACCGGCACGGGCTACGGCATTGCCGTCTTCGACGTCGATCCGGGCGCCCCGGGCGGCCACACCTCGATCACCATCCGCTACTATCACTCACCGGGTGCCGATCGCACCCCCACCGCCGACTACGAGCTCTTCGACACACTCGTGCTGGCAAAACCGCGGCGTCCCGCGTCAGCCGACTAGATCAGATCATCGGGACCGTGCGGATCCTCCGGAAAGCGCATCGCGAGGCGCGGCACGCTGATCGGCCGCGGGTCGCTCCGGCCCGGCCGATAGTCGGCCCGGGACTGCGTATCGTATTCGAGCCGGCTCATCTTCCAGCGGCCTGCCGCATCCTTCTCGTAGTCCACCCGATAGAGGCCGCCTTCCCACCACGTGCGCACGCCTTCGCCGTGCAGACGGGCCATGGCCGCCAGGGATGACTCGGTCTGAAATGGCATGCCCGCCTGGATCGAATAGGGAAATACCGCCGTTGCGGCACGCAGATCCGCGGACACTTCCACGTGGTCGCGTTGCGGCCCGGCCGGCTCGAAGCCCGGCGCCGGATCGATCCTTCGGCCGGTCTTCCACGCCGGAAAAGTCTCGCGGTACAGGCGGCTCACGCCCATGCTGCGCCGGGTGAAGACCCCGCCGTTGAACACCACCCGGGCATCATCGGTGAACATGCCGATGACGTCTTCATGCAGGCCCTTGTCGAGCGCCTGCTCGAAGGCCTGATGGAGCCTGCGCAGCGCCTGTTCCTCTTCCAGCACGGACACGCGCCGGGACGGATCATCCTCGCGGCCGGCGCCGGCTGCGGCCACCGCCGAGGCGAGCGCCGCCGAGGTGCCCGCCCCCAGCGTCCGGATGAAGGAGCGACGATTGGTGTTCATCACGCACTCCTGCGCTTCGGCCCGTAGAACTCGAGCAGCTCGAACTTGCCGATATGACGGCCGATCGCGCCGGTCGTACCGAGGCTCACGCCCCGGGCGCCGCCGTTGAAGGTGAAGCCGCAGTCATGGGAGTTCTTGGTGTTGAGCAGTTCCGTCATCTGGTTGCCGTTACAGGCCTCCTCGTTCTGGCAGAAGATGTACACGCCGGGGCGCAGCTTCACGAAGATGCAAGGCGAACACCACTCCGCCCCGAGCTGCTGCGCGCCGGTGAAGATCACCCATGACATCGAATGCGGTGAGGTGTACAGGTGCATCGAGGTCACCTGGTCGGAGTAGGACCACGAGAAGGCATTCCCGACCAGTTCGTCCGTCAGCTCGTGCCGCACGTAGAGCGGCGCTTCGAGGCCCGGCATCTCCACGACGCCGAAGATCGGACGATAGGTGGTCTCGTTGCCGTAATACGCCGTGCCCATGTGGGACTCGATGCTGGTCGTCAACCCGTTCGTGAAATCCACCGCGACCATCACGCAGGCGCGCGGCTTGCTGTCGGCGATGAAGTGGCTGAACCAGGCGAGGTTGTCGTCACCTTCGTAGGCGCGGTAGTCGGCCTCGTGCCAGAGGTTGTCCTTCTGATCCCGGTACTGGAGCTTGAAGGGGTCGCTGATCCGGTAGTCGCGGACCGGCCCGCCGTTGTCGAAGCGCAGCGTGAATTCCTTGCCGACGAGGATGGCCGAGAACGGCAGGTTGTTGCCGGTACCCAGGGCCTGCGGCGGGGCCTGCTGGGCCGCGCCGGATCCGAAGGCGGAAGTCCGGGTCTCGGCGGCCGCCTGCACCTGCTCATCGGTCATGTGGGTGAAAGTCCTCACCGGCCGATAGGTGACCCGCGCCCCCTTCGCCGGTTTGGCCGCGGCGGGCGCCTGGGCGGCGAACATCGGCACCGCGCCGTAGTCGTCGAAATTCTCGAGATAGGCCAGCTGTCCGACGATCCGGCCGTCGCCCCGGAACAGGTAGTACTCGAGCTCGTCCTTCTCGTTGAAGCCGAATCGCACACCGACCTGCTTCAGGCCGTACAGGTCCGCCACGAAGCAGGTATGGATCCCGGAGAACTCGCACTCGGTGCGGTTGTAGAGGATGGTGCGGTCATCGACGAGCACGTAATCCGAAGGGGCCACGTAGCCCAAGTCGTCGATGTGCCGGGTCAGCTCCACGAAGTTCGTGTTGGCCACCGATGCGTACAGTTCGAGCGTCTCGATGCCGGTGTCCTGCTTCCAGTGCAGCCCCTTGCCGGTCATCCGGTTCGTATAGTGGTGGAGCTTCTCGGGGGCCTTCTGCCCGGTGTCGACATACCCGAAGTAGATCTGTCGCTGCACTTCGCGGTCATCGAGGGTGAATTCGCCGGGTCTGCCGGCGTTCAGCTTGATGCCACTGGAGAGCCACACCTCGAACACCGTGGCGAGCCCGGTCTTCTGGTCGATGAACACGTTGTAGCCCTTCTGCGCGCCGGGAATCAGGTGCGAGAAGAACACGATCTGGTTCAGGGTCAGTTCGCCGTATCCGGCCGACACCGGCCTGCCACCGTTCTCGGCCAGGGTCAGGCGCCGGTTCGCGCCGAACCGGTATTCGAGCGTCGGACCGTCCCGGGTCACGATCTTCAGCATCTTGCCGTTCAGCGCCGTCGAGAAGGCGGACGCGCTCTTCGGACCGCCGTCCGCCGCCTTCAACTTCGTCCCGATCTGCTCCGGCGTCAGCTTCGTGTACTTGAAGCGATGCATCGGTATGCGCATGGTCTCCCCCGGTTTGTTATGCGGTCTTGTGGCGCCCGTTCCGAGCCGTGAGGATAGTCAGGCGCGAGGGTCACCTCAAGCGCCGGTGATGGGTTATCGTTGTGGAAGGGGGGAGAACCATGAAACACTTTCATTGCCGTCCGGCCCTGCTGGTGGCCGGCCTGGTACTGGCCGGCACGGCCGCCGCAGCCGCCGCGGCCGACTGCGACCGCAGCTGCCTGATCGGCGTCACCGATGCCTATCTCGCCGCGATGGTCGCGCACGATCCGGCGAAGGCGCCGCTTGCACCGCAGGTGCGCTTCACCGAGAACACGACGCCGCGGCCGGTGGGACAGGGCAGCGCCTGGGAAGGCGCCACCGGCGTGCGCGACTACCGGATCTACGTCGCCGATCCGGCGGCAGGCCAGATCGCGCTGTACACCGTGATCGACGGCAAGGAACGTCCGGCGCTGCTCACGCTGCGCCTGAAGGTCGAGCACGGACTCATCACCGAAGTGGAGTCCGTGTACGTGGGCGTCGGGCTGCGGGGATTCGCGAACGTCGACCACCTCATCGCGGCCGCGCCGGTGTGGACTGAAGTGCTGCCGCCGGCGAAGCGCCGCACCCGCAGGCAGCTCATCGCCATCGTCCAGCGTTACTTCGACACGCTGGAAAAGCAGTACAAGGACCACATTCCGTTCACCGACGATTGCCTGCGGGTCGAGAACGGCGTGGTCACGGCGGGCAATCCGCAGGCCCAGGGCATCGGCGCGCTGGGCTGCCGCGAGAACCTCAACCAGAACATCTGGTCGTACATCTCGTCCGTGAGCCCCCGCCGCTACACCACCGTCGATGTCGAGCGGGGCCTGGTCTCCGGCATGTTCATGTTCCACCACGGCGGCACGAAGACCACCTACGTGAACGACAAGGGCGAGACCGTGCCCTTCGGCGAGGCGATGCTGAAGAAGCAGTCCGTGATCATCTCGGAGCTCTTCAAGGTCGAGGACGGAAGGATCCGCCGCATCGAGGCGGTGATGACCGGCGGGTT
>DATJPN010000101.1:0-5302 GCA_035506335.1 Steroidobacteraceae bacterium
GGCCTCGGCGGTGTCCGCGGGCACCAGCAGCGCGTAGGGGCCGGCCGGATCGGTGGCCCAGCGGTGAAAGGCCGGGTTCAGCTCATACAGCTCGGCATCGGTGAGGCCGGCGATCTCGGCCGCGACATGCATCGAAATCTGGCCCTGCGTGTCGACCTTGGCGAAGTAGGGCTGGTTCGGGATCTTGTTGAAGGACAGGCCGTAGTGCTCCGGATGGGCCACCACCCGGGCCATCGCGAGCAGCTTCGGCACGTAGGCGCGGGTCTCCGCCGGCAGGCGCAGGTTCCAGAAATCCGTCGGCAGCCCCGCCGCCTGGTTGCGGGCGACGGCGCGTTCGACGTTCTGTTCGCCACAGTTGTAGGCGGCGATGGCGAGCAGCCAGTCGCCGTTGAATTCGCTGTTCAGCGCCTGCAGGTAATCGAGTGCGGCGCGGGTGGATTCCACGACGTCGCGGCGGCCGTCGTACCACCAGTCCTGCTTCAGGTTGTAGCGCGTGCCGGTGCCCGGAATGAACTGCCACAGTCCCGAGGCGCGCGAGGCGGAATAGGCATAGGGCTCGAACGCGCTTTCGACCACCGGCAGCAGCGCCAGCTCCAGCGGCATGCCCCGCGCCTCGAGCTCCGTGACGATGTGATACAGGTACAGGTCGGCGCGGCTGAAGGCCCGCCCCAGGTAATCGGGATTGCCGGCGTACCATTCCAGTTCGCGGTCGACGGCGCTGTGATCCGAATCCGGCAGCCTGAACCCCGCCCGCATGCGGTCGAAGAGGTCGCTGTAGTCGGCCGGCGTCAGCCGCGGACCCGCGCTGGACTGGACAATGGCATCATTGGCCGCCTGGGCGATCTGCGCGGCGGTACCGGCACCAGGCTGACCCTGCCCGGGCTCGGCCACGATGGTGACCGGCAGGACGGTCACGCTGCGCAGGCTCGCCAGGGCCGGAGGATTGCTGACCGGCGCGGTGGCGCAGGCGGTCAGGGCGAGCAGGGCAGCGGCGAGAATCGTATCGAGCGTTCGGCGCAGTACTTTCGAAGTCAATGTCCGGGCCCTCTTCAAGGCGGATGGCAGGGTCATCGGGTGGCCAGCGAGGGTCTTGTTCTGGACTTGCCCCCCGGGACGCGAACATACGTATTTCTTGAAGTCGACTCTAACTGGTAACTTCACAAAATGGCTAGTGTTTTCTTGGTCGACGTCACATAACTCACGGATACTTGACCCATACCAGAGGACCCATTTCGTGCCCGACCGCCATACCGCCTTGCGTGCCTTCTGGCACAGCCCGCTGGGTCAGTCCCTTCTCACTGCCGAGGCCCAGCTTCTGGGAGAGGCGCTGGAGGATGTCTTCGGCTGGGAGTTCCTGCAGGTGGGCGCCTGGGGGAAGGGCCGCGAGCTGCTCGCCGGTTGCCGGACCCGCCGCAAGATCGTGGTCGCGCCCGCCGAGGCGGGCGGCGGAGCCGACATCATCGCCCGGCCCTCCGCGCTGCCGATCGGGCGCGACAGTGTCGATGCGGTGCTGCTGCCGCACACCCTGGAGTTCGCCTCCGATCCCTACGCCATCGTGCGCGAGGTGGACCGGGTCCTCTCCGGCGAGGGACAGCTCGTGGTACTCGGATTCCAGCCCTTCAGCCTGTGGGGCCTGCGGGCCCGCAGCTCGGGGGCCGGCTTCCCGCCGGGCATGCGCCGGGTGCTGTCGGCCGGCCGGGTGCGCGAATGGCTGGTGCTGCTCGGCTACGAAGTCGTCGCCGCGCGTGCCTACCTGCATTGCACGCCCTGGGGCAGTCGGGCCGTGGAGACGGCCACGAGCGAACCTTCACCCCTGCTACACCGCAGCTGGTTCAATCCGCTCCCCGCCGGAGCGTGGCTGATGAAGGCCCGCAAGCGCATCCGCACCCTCACGCCGGTCCGGCTGCGGCTGCGTGAGAAGCAGGCGGCCGTGCTCGGACAGCTGGTCAAACCGACGACCCGCCAGCAGCCTTGAGCTCGCGATGCCGGAGCTGATCATCCATACCGACGGCGCCTGCCGCGGGAATCCGGGACCGGGCGGCTGGGGTGTGCTCCTCGACTGGAACGGCACCGTCAAGGAACTGTGCGGCGCGGAGCCTCAGACCACCAACAATCGCATGGAACTGCTGGCGGCCATCATGGGGCTCTCCGCCCTGAAGCGCCCGGCGGTGGCGACGCTGCAGACGGACTCGCAGTATGTGATCAAGGGCGTCACCGAGTGGCTACCGGCCTGGAAGGCGCGCGGCTGGCGCACCGCGGACCGCAAGCCGGTGAAGAACCAGGACCTGTGGGAGAAACTGGACCGGCTCGCCGGTGAGCACACGCTGAAGTGGCAATGGGTCAAGGGCCACTCGGGCGATCCGGGCAACGAGCGGGTCGATGCGCTCGCCAACCTTGCCATCGATGTCATGCTGGCCGAATCCCGGCGCCCGAAGGTGGTGTAGGCGAATGCGTCAGATCATCCTCGATACTGAAACCACGGGCCTCGATGCCGCGCAGGATCATCGCATCATCGAAATCGGCTGCCTCGAAATGTTCAGCCGGCGGCCCACCGGGCGGACCTTTCACCGCTACCTGAATCCCGAACGCGACATCGACGAGGGCGCCCTGGCGGTCCACGGCATCAGCCGTGCGCGCCTGGCCGGCGAGCCCGGATTCGCGCAGATCGCCGGCGAGCTGATCGAGTTCCTGCGCGGCGCCGAACTCGTCATCCACAACGCGCCCTTCGACGTGAGTTTCCTCGACGCCGAATTCGCGCGCCTGCCGGGTGAGGCGGTGACCGTGGCTTCCCTGTGCACGGTGGTGGACTCGCTGGCGCTCGCGCGCCAGCTGCACCCGGGCCAGCGCAACAGCCTGGATGCGCTGTGCAAGCGCTACAACGTGGACAATTCCGGGCGAGAGCTGCATGGCGCGCTGCTGGACGCGCAGTTGCTGGGCGAGGTGTACCTGGCCATGACCGGCGGCCAGGTCGCCTTGCGCCTGGGGGAGGGTGGCACCGCACAGGACGGCGCGGCGGATGTCGCAAGAGGGTCGTTGGCGCGTCCGGGCACGCCGTTGCGGGTGGTGACGGCGACGGCGGAGGAGGAACGCGCCCACCAGGCCTTCCTGGAACTCATCGGCAAGTCGAGCAAGGGACACTGCCTGTGGCAGCAGTTAGACTTGCACGACGAATTGCCACGGCGATAACGATGTCCATCATGCAAGTTCCCCTGCTCGATCTGAAACCGCAGTACGCGAGCCTCAGGGCCGAGGCCCTGGCCGCGATCGAAAGAGTGTGCGCCAGCCAGGGCTTCGTCCTCGGCCCCGAGGTCACCCGGCTCGAGCGGGACGTGGCGGCCTACAGCCAGTGCGAGTTCGGCATCGGGGTCTCCTCCGGCACCGATGCGCTGCTGCTGGCGCTGATGGCGCTCGAGATCGGCCCGGGGCACGAGGTCGTCACGAGTCCCTACACCTTCTTCGCCACCGCCGGCACCATCGCGCGCACCGGGGCGCGACCGGTCTTCTGCGACATCGATCCGGTGACCTTCAACCTGGATCCCGCCGCGGTCGAGGCCTTCCTCGACCAAGGCTGCGAGCTGCGCGGGGGAGCGCTGGTGAACCGCGCCACCGGCGGCGTCGTCAAGGCGCTGATGCCCGTGCATCTGTATGGCCAGGTCGCGGACATGCCGCCACTGCTCGCCCTGGCCCGCCGCCATGGGCTGAAGGTCATCGAGGATGCCGCCCAGGCCATCGGTGCCGCCGATGGGCAGGGGCGCCGGGCCTGCAGCTTCGGGGATATCGGCTGCCTGTCGTTCTTTCCCACCAAGAACCTCGGTGCCTTCGGCGATGCCGGCATGTGCGTGACCCGGGATGCGGGGCTTGCCGAGCGCATGAGCGTGCTGCGCGTCCATGGCGGCAAGCCGAAGTACTATCATTCGATGATCGGCGGGAATTTCCGCATCGATGAACTGCAGGCGGCCGTGCTCAACGTCAAATTCCCGCACCTTGACGCCTGGACCGCCGCCCGGCAGCGCAACGCGGCCTTCTATGACCGCGCATTCGCCGCGGCGAAGCTCGGCGAGGCGGTGCGGACGCCCCATGCCGTGCCCGGCGGGCGGCATATCTACAACCAGTACGTGATCCGCGCCCGCGACCGGGACCGGCTGCGGCAGCACCTGGCGGACCAGCGGATCGGCTCGGAGATCTACTACCCGGTGCCGCTGCACCTGCAGCAGTGCTTCGCCTACCTCGGGCACGGCGCCGGGGCGTTCGTGCATTCGGAAGCCGCGGCGCAGGAAACCCTGGCGCTGCCCATCTATCCGGAGCTGGTCCCCGAACAACTGCAATACGTCGTCGACAGTATCGCGCGGTTCTACGTTTGAGCCGCCGGCATGCGCGCGCGGTCGAGGTGAGAAGATGTCCAGCACGCCCGGACCCCTGATGCCGATCTGGGGCGAGATAGCCGCCCATGAATCGCGCCTGAGCGCCGTTCATACCCGGGACCTGTTCGCCGCCGATCCGGACCGCTACGCGCGCTGCTCGCGCACGGCGCTCGGACTGTCGATGGATTTCTCGCGCCAGCGCATCGACCAGGAGGCGCTCTACAAGCTGTATGCGCTGGCCGATTACGTGAACCTGCGCGATCGCATCGAGGGCATGTTCCGGGGCGAACACATCAATCGCACCGAGGACCGTGCCGTGCTGCACGTGGCCCTGCGCCAGCCGCCCGCGGCCGCCATCGGCGGGGCCGCCATCGCCGCGCAGGTGATGACGGAGCGTGAACGGATGCTGGATTTCGCCGCCGCGGTGCGCGACGGGCGCATCACCGGCAGCGCCGGCAAGCCCTTCACCCTGATCGTGAACATCGGCATCGGCGGCTCGGACCTGGGGCCGGCCATGGCCGTGCTGGCGCTCGCGGCATACACCGGCGGTGCGCCGCGGGTGGAATTCGTGTCCAACGTCGACGGCTGTCACCTCTACGACGTGCTGAAGGATGCGGACCCGGCGAGCACGCTGTTCATCGTGGCATCGAAGACCTTCACGACGCTCGAAACGCTGACGAACGCGAAGACGGCGCGCGCCTGGCTCGTGGGCAGACTGGGTGAAAGCGTGGTGACCGGACACTTCGCCGCCGTGTCGACCAATCACGAGGCCATGGACGCCTTCGGCGTTCACAAGGACTACCGCTTCCAGATGTGGGACTGGGTCGGTGGCCGCTACTCGCTGTGGTCCTCCATCGGCGTGTCGCTGGCCATCGCCATCGGCAGGCAGAACTTCGAGCAGTTCCTCGCCGGGGCCCACCGGATGGATGAGCATTTCCGTT
>DATJPN010000102.1:0-7224 GCA_035506335.1 Steroidobacteraceae bacterium
CGCCGGCCGGGCCCGTCACGGTCGTGCTGGCCGCATCGGGGGCCTGCTGGTCAGAGAGACTTCGCCGCTTCAAGTACTTCCTCCACGTGTCCTTTGACCTTCACCTTGCGCCACTCACGCCGCAGGACGCCCGCCGCGTCGATCAGGAAGGTGCTGCGCTCGATCCCCAGGTACTTGCGTCCGTAGAGGGATTTCTCCTGGATCACGTCGAACAGGCGGCACACCTTCTCATCGGCGTCGGACAGCAGTGGGTAGGGCAGCTGCTCCTTCAGCGTGAACTTCTCGTGCGAAGCGACGCTGTCGCGCGAGATGCCGACGATCGCCGCGCCGGCGCGGCGAAACGCCGCGGCATGATCGCGAAACCCCCGGGCTTCGAGGGTGCAGCCGCTGGTCATGTCCTTCGGATAGAAGAAGATCACGAGCTTGCGTCCGGCCGCCGCCTTCAGGCTCCAGGCCTGCGGCGCGCCGGCCGCGGGCAGGGCGAAGTCGGGAACCTTCCGGTCCAGTGCAACTTTCGGCATGGCGTGCTCCGTGCGCGGCTTCAGGCCTTCACCGGTTCGAGTATCGCGTCCAGGTTGAGCGAGTCGCAGAATTCCATGAACTCCTCGCGCAGATGGGCCACGTGGATGCGGCTCGGCACGTTGATGATCATCTGGACCGAGAACATCGGCGCGCCGGTATGCGCCGCCGGATAGCTGCGCGTCGAGACCTCCGCGATGTCGATGCCGCGGGTCGAGAAGAACCCGGACAACCCCGAGACGATGCCCGTCTGGTCGAGGCAGACCACGTCGATCGAGTAGGGCAGCATGTCGGTGCGGGCGCTGCGCGGCTCCGTGCGGCGCAGGTGAACCGACAGGTTGCTCGTCTCCATCAGGCGCTTGAGCTCGGTTTCGAGCTTGGCCAGGGCGTGCCAGTTGCCGGAGACCAGCAGCAGCATGGCGAACTCGGTGCCGAGGTTCGCCATCCGGCTCTCGCTGATGTTGCCCCCACATTCGGTGATGACCCGGGTCAGTTCATGGACCATCCCGGTCCGGTCGCTGCCGATCGCTGAAACAGCGAGGTGTTGCTTCATCTTCCTTCAAGGGGCCGTCGTGCGGATAAGCGCTCGGGAGTGTACCGGTTGCACCCGCCCAAGGCGACCTTGACGGTCCCCCGCCGGGCCCCCTCGGCCCCGGCGGCCGATTTGACAGCTGGGCGGTTGAATCCGAGCTTGCCCGCTGCGGCCTCGCCTCGTACCATCGCGCGCTCCTTATCGGGCAGTTTTCCGGAATGTTTTCAGGCAGTCTGGTCGCAATAGTCACACCGATGCACGTCGATGGCGGGCTGGATCTTCCGGCGTGGGCGCGCCTGATCGACTTTCACCTGGAGAATGGCACCAGCGGCATCGTCGTGGGCGGGACCACCGGGGAGTCCGCGACCCTGTCCGAGGCGGAGCTGCAGGAGCTGACCGAGCGGGCCTGCGCCCAGTCCCGGGGCCGTATCCAGATCATTGCCGGGGCCGGCACGAGCAGCACGGCGACCACCGTGGAGCGCGTGCGCCGGATATCCCGGCTGCCGGTCGACGGGGTGCTGATCGTCACGCCCGCCTACAACCGGCCCTCCCAGGAGGGGCTGTTCCGGCATTACGAGGCCGCCGCGGCCGCCTCGCGGGTTCCGGTCATCGCCTACAACGTGCCATCGCGAACCGCCGTGGACATGCTGCCCGCGACCGTCGGGCGGATCGCGCAACTCCCGCGGGTCGCCGCGGTCAAAGAGGCCGTGCCCTCCGTCGAGCGCGTGCGGGAGATCCTGAGCCTCGTGCCCGCGACGTTCTCGGTATTGAGCGGGGATGATGCCACGGCGCGTCAGACCGTCATGGCCGGCGCCCGGGGCGTCATATCCGTGACCGCGAACGTGGCGCCGCGGACCATGGCAGACATGATCGCCGCGGCCTTGCGGGGGGATGCGGCCGCGGCGCAGGCGCTCGATGCCCGCCTCGCGCCGCTGCACGAGGTCCTGTTCCTGGAGGCCAATCCCATTCCGGCCAAATGGGCGCTGGCGCGCATGGGCCTGATCGGCGCGGGCCTGCGTCTGCCCCTCACGGAGCTGGCGGAGCAGTTCCGGCCCGAGGTGGAGCGGGCGCTGCGGCAGGCCGGTGTACTGCAGTAACGGTATTCTTGAGGTGGTGGTGATGCTGAAGGGATTGCGCAGTTTCGTGGCCGTGACCGCCGTGGGCCTGGGTCTGGGGGGGTGCCATTCGGTGCCCTTCATGAACTTCGGGCATTCCTGCGCCAATGAGAGCGACAGCTACCTGAAGTCGACCAGCATCGCCCCGCTGCGGGTACCCTTGGGGATCGATCCGCCGGATACCAAGAGTTCCCTGCAGCTCCCGACGCTCAATGAACCGGCGCTGCCGCCGCGCGGTCCGAAGGATTCCTGTCTGGACGAGCCGCCGAAGTTCACCGAACCGAAGGGGCCGCGGCCGGCGCCGGCCATTTGAGAGGCGGCGCTTGCGGCGGCGGGCTTCGTAGTATGATTGGCCGAAGGGTCGATTTGAAGTATTGCACGAGAAGAGTTCTATAAGTTATTGATGGGAGAGGTGGCCGAGCGGTCGAAGGCGCTGGACTGGAATTCCAGTAACATCTTCACGGGTGTTCGTGGGTTCGAATCCCACCCTCTCCGCCAGTCTTCAAGGCCGCCGCACCCGAATCCGGTCCATGGTGGTCCGCATCGGCTACTCCGCGACGACCAGTCGTGAACCCCGTCAGGCCCGGAAGGGAGCAGCGGCAGCGGCGATGTCGGGTGCCGGAATCCAAGCTGGTGCGGATCACCTCCAAATGGACGAAGGGCAGGCTGTGGCTTATGTAGCGTTGGCTCGCAAATGGCGGCCGAGGCGCTTCGCCGACATGATCGGACAGGAGCATGTCCGGCGTGCCCTCACTCATGCACTGGACGCCGACCGGGTCCATCACGCCTTCCTGTTCACCGGCACGCGTGGGGTCGGCAAGACCACCATCGCGCGCATTCTCGCCAAGTGCCTGAACTGCGATCGCGGGGTCGCCGCCGAACCGTGCGGTGAATGTCCCAGCTGCCGTGCGATCGACGAGGGTCGCTTCGTGGACCTCATCGAGGTCGACGCGGCCTCCCGCACCAAGGTCGACGACACGCGTGAGCTGCTCGACAACGTGCAGTACGCGCCGACCCAGGGTCGCTACAAGGTGTACCTCATCGACGAGGTGCACATGCTCTCGGCGCATTCCTTCAACGCCCTGTTGAAGACGCTCGAGGAGCCTCCGCCTCGGGTCAAGTTCCTGCTGGCGACCACCGATCCGCAGAAATTGCCCGCCACCGTGCTGTCGCGCTGCCTGCAGTTCAACCTGAAGCGCCTGCCGGTGTCGCTGATCGCGGCGCGGCTGCAGCAGGTGCTGGAACTGGAGGGCATCGCCTTCGAGCCCGCGGGCCTGCGGCTGCTCGCGCAGGGCGCCGACGGCAGCATGCGCGACGGCCTGTCGCTGCTCGACCAGGCGCTCGCCTTCGGCGGCGGCACGATCGCCGAAGCGCAGGTGCGCGAGATGCTCGGCACCGTGGCGCGCGACCACGTGGTGCATCTCGCCCGGCTGATGATCGAGGCCAGCGCCCCGAAGGTGATCGAATGGGCCCGGGACCTCGCGCAGTGGGCTCCGGATCATGCCCAGCTGCTCGATGAGTTCGCGGCGCTGCTGGTACGCGTGGCCCTGGTCCAGGCCGTACCCGGCTATGAAGGGGATGAACTGTACGAAGTGGGCCTGCTGCAGCAACTCGCGCAGGGCATCCGTCCCGAAGACCTGCAGCTGTACTATCAGTGCGCCATCATCGGCCGGCGCGATCTGCACCTGGCACCGGATCCGCGTTCCGGATTCGAGATGACGCTGCTGCGGATGCTCGGATTTCGCCTGGCCGACGCCGGGGCAGCCAGGGCAACGGCCGGTACGCCGACCCGGGCGCCCACCAGTCCCCCGGCCCGCGCGCCGCAGGCCGCCTCCGACTGGACGGCGATGGTGGGCGAGATGGCCTTGTCCGGTGCCGTCCGCTCCCTGGCGCTGAATTGCCAGTTCATCGACCAGCGCGACGGGGCCGTGCGCCTGGCCCTGGATCCGCGCTTCCAGGCCTCACGCACGCCGGGGGTCGAGGCCAAGCTGCAACAGGCGCTGGCGGCCTGGTTCGGCACTCCGGTGCGGCTGGAGTTCGTGGCCGACGCGCAGGCGCAGACCCCGGCGCAGCAGCAGGACCACGAAGCGCGTGTCGCACTGGTGGCGGCCCAGCAGGCCTTTGGCGAGGACCCGACCGTGAAGGCCCTGCAGGAGCGCTTTGGCGCGACCCTGTTACCGGATACGATTCGACCCACCCGGACCTAGAAGCTCCGGACACTCGTTCATTGCGGAGATTGGCAAACCCATGCGCGGCAATATCGGCAACTTGATGAAGCAGGCCCAGGTCATGCAGGAACGCATGCAGAAGGCCCAGGCCGAGGTGCAGAACATCGAGGTGGTGGGCGAGGCCGGGGGTGGCATGGTCAGGGTCACTCTCACCGGTCGCCACCAGGTCAAGCGGGTGCAGATCGAGCCGGCGGTGGCTTCCGAGGACCGCGAGATGCTCGAAGACCTGCTGGTCGCGGCCTTCAACGACGCGGCCCACAAGGTCGAAGTGCGCACCCAGGAGATGATGGCGGCCGTCACCGCCGGCATCCAGCTGCCGCCGGGCATGAAACTGCCGTTCTAGATGAAGCATTCGCGTAATCTGCTGAAGCTCATCGATGCGCTGCGCGCCCTGCCGGGCGTGGGACCGAAGACCGCGCAGCGCATGGCCTTCCACCTGCTGCAGGAAGGCCGCCCCGGGGCCCACGCCCTGGTGCAGGCGCTGGGCACGGCGCTCGACTCGGTCAAGCGCTGCCGGCGCTGCCGCATGCTCACCGATGATGAGCTGTGCGCCATCTGCGCCGCGCCGCAGCGCGACCGCAGCCTGCTGTGCGTGGTGGAGTCCCCCGCGGACGTGGTGGCGGTGGAGCTCTCCGGCAGCTACCGCGGTTGTTACTTCGTGCTGATGGGTCACCTCTCGCCGCTCGATGGCGTGGGTCCGGATGAGCTCGGCGCGCGGGAACTCGAGGCGCTGCTGGCCGAAGGGGCCGTCCAGGAACTGATCCTGGCCACGAACCCGACGGTGGAGGGCGAGGCCACGGCGCATTTCCTGCGCGAGCTCGCGCTCGCGCGCGGCATCCAGGCGACCCGCATCGCGCACGGCGTGCCGGTTGGCGGGGAGCTCGAATACGTCGACGGCGGCACGCTGGCGCACGCGCTGGTCGGGCGCCAGGTGATGGGCTGAACGCCTAGCGGGGACGGGGCCGCCTGCCGGGCCCTTCGTGATTGCCCAGCGTTTCATACAGGCGTCGCAGCCGCCGGTAACTCTCGTAGCGGCGCGCGCTGATTTCCCCCGACTCGCTGGCCGCGCGCACCGCGCACCCGGGTTCGCGCAGATGACGGCAGTCATCGAAGCGGCACTGCGGCGCCCGCTTCGCCACTTCCAGAAAACCCAGTGACGTGGGCTCGAGACGCGACAGGGCCGGCGCGAAGTCGCGCACGCCCGGAGAGTCGATCAGGTGGCCGCCGCCGGCGAGGTCGTACAGATGCGCAGCGGTCGTCGTATGGGTGCCCTCCTGAGTGCGCAGCATCAGCTCCCCGGTGCGGATCTGCGCCTGCGGCACCAGGGCGCTGATCAGTGACGACTTGCCCACGCCGGACTGGCCGACGAAGGCGGCGATGTCGCCTGCACAGGCGGCACGCAGCAGTGGCATGCCCTCACCGCTCTTCGCGGAGACGGCGATGTGCGGGTAGCCCACCGCGGCGTAGGCCGCGAGTTCCGTGGCGAGCTGCGGCGGCCAGGGCAACTCGCACTTGTTGAGCACGAGGCTCGCGCGGATGCCGGCGCAGGCCGCGGCGGCGAGGTACCGGTCAATCATGAACAGGTCCGGCACGGGCAAGGGCGCCAGCGTCACCAGCATCAGGGTGAGGTTCGCGACCACCGCCTCCTCGTCCGCGCGCAGGCTCGTGCGGTACAGGCAGCTGTCACGCGGCAGCACCTCGAGCACGTGAGCCTCGTCGTGGTGGGCGTCGAGTTCGCAGCTGACCTGATCGCCGCATACGATATCGAGCCTGCGGCCGAAGGGCCGCGCAGGCCGCTCGTGGCCCTGCGCGTCGCGCACCCGGAGGTGTCGGCCGTAGGCGGCGATGACGCGTGCGGTGAAGCTCATGGGTCAGATAGAATGCCGGTTCGCCATGTCAAACGCGGATAATCTCATCTGGATCGACCTGGAGATGACCGGTCTGGTCCCCGAGACCGACGACATCATCGAGATCGCGACCATCGTCACGGACAAGGATCTGAACGTCCTTGCCGAAGGTCCGGCGCTCGCCGTGTACCAGCCACCGGAGGTGCTGGCCCGGATGGATGAATGGAACCAGCGCCAGCACGGTTCATCGGGCCTGGTGGCGCGCGTGCAGGCGAGCCAGGTCGGTGTCGGCGCCGCGCAGCGGCGCACGCTGGATTTCCTGACCCGGTGGGTGCCCGCCGGTGCCTCGCCGATGTGCGGCAACAGCATCTGCCAGGACCGCCGGTTCCTGGCACGTCACATGCCGGCGCTCGAGAAATTCTTCCACTACCGCAACCTGGATGTCAGCACGCTCAAGGAACTCGCACGTCGCTGGGCGCCACAGGTCGCTGCCGGTTTCGTGAAGCAGGGCGCCCATCTTGCGCTAGCAGACATCCACGAGTCCATCCGCGAACTGCGACACTATCGCGCGAACCTGCTGGCGCCTGCCTTCGGCGGCGACCACGCCAGCGGAAATTCTTCACAAACCTGACGCATTCGACGGGTTGCACGCGGACGGACGTGCGATATAGTCAACCGATGCTCTATGACGCCCAGACAGCGGTTTCCTGGCGCGCGACGCCCCGCAGCTTCGTCGCGCTGATGAACCTCTACGAAAGCAATTTCATCCGTCTCGGGTGGCTCGCGGGCAACGTCGCCGTGCTCGAAGGCGAGTATCGCTCGCGCATCGCGGGCGACTGCGACCTGCAGTTGTCGGTGGCGGAACGCTCCCCGTACACGACCACCCTGAACCTCACCTACCTGCTACCGGATCAGCACGAAACCCGGCGCTTCCCGGACATGGGCGTGAGGGTCTACCATGACGCCCGGCTGGTCGAGGCTCA
>DATJPN010000103.1:0-6624 GCA_035506335.1 Steroidobacteraceae bacterium
CGGGAGCGCCGTAGTGCTCACGGTCACGGGCAAGGCCCAGGCGGCTGGCGCGACCGTGGTCGAGTCACTGCGAGCGGGTTTCCTGACCGCCGCCGGGCTCGTCGTCGTGAGCGCGTTGTGCATCCTGTTCGCCACTCGCGCCTCCGGGAGCGCCGGGCAGGAGTGAAAGCCGGAATCCTCATGCGCGCGATCCTCGCCATTGCCCTGGCCCTGTCGGCCGCCACGGCCCGCCCGGCGCAGGATTCCCCGGCCGCACCGCCGACCGGCGACCTGCACCGCAGCTATCGGCTCGCCGCAGCCAATGAGGTCCTGCCGTACCGGCTGTATGTACCCCGCGGCTATTTGCCCACGAAGGCGCTTCCCCTGGTGGTCGTGCTGCACGGCTATGCCGGCAGCGAAAATGCCGCCTTCGATGATGCCCCGACCGGCCTGAAGGGGATCCTGCAGCGCGAGGCGGAGACGCATGGCTTCATCGTGCTGGCGCCCGCCGGCTATACCGGCCGCGGGGACTACGGCGCTCACCTGCCGCTGCCACCGATGAAAGGTCTCGCCATCGTGCACTCGCCCCGCGAGGATGATCTCGCGCAGGCCGACGTGCTCGGCGCCATATCGGCGGTGGAGCACGACTATCGTGTCGATCGCCGGCGCATCTACCTCATGGGCAATTCGATGGGCATGACCGGCACGCTGCACCTGGCGCAGAAGCTGCCGCACATGTGGTGCGCCATCGGGCCGAGCGACGGGCCGCCGTGGCCGGATTTTCCGGTGGAGCGGCTGCGTGGGCTGTCGGGAGCGATATTCGTCAATGGCGGGCGGGACACGATTGCACCGGCAACGGTGAATCGCGCCCTCGCGGAGCGGGTGCGTGCTGCCGGAGTCGAGACGCGCTTCGTCGAGGTGCCGGATGGCGAGCACGCCACGGCCTGGTACATGGCGCTGCCACAGATCCTGGATTTCTTCTCCGAGCACCGCTGCGGGCGCTGATCTGCCGATCAATGCATGGACATCATCAGCCTGGCCAGCGGCACGCGGCCGTAGTAGACGGATGCCGAACCGTTGCGCCAGTCGGTCCAGGCGGCGTGCACGAAGTGGCTATCGGCCGCGACCACGTTGATGAAATCCCCGCGTACCGCATATTGAGAAGCGAGCCCGGCAGGCACACGGGATGAGGCCAGCGAGAGCCGTACCGGAGCCACCAGGTGCTCGGGGCCGGCGCCGACTGCGACGTAGACATCGTAGGACTGATCGACGTGATACCCGCGCCACAGGACGACGAGCGCACCCTCGGGCGTGAAGGCAAGTGCGGGGCGTGAAACGCGCACGACGTCCTGCGGCTGGCGCACGATCGAGGTCTTCCAGCTGGCTCCATCGTCGGAGGAGGTCAATGCAAGTACCTGCCGCGCGTCCTCCGAGACCAGCGCGAGTGCATAGGTGTCCTTGAGGTACGGATGCGCCGCAAGTGCGGGATAGTGCACGAGGGTATCGAGCTGGGTGACCGCCGTGACGAAGTGACGCTGGAGCGTCGTGCCCCGATCCGCGCTCGAGGCGAACACCACGCAGGGGCAGGCGGCCGATGGCTGCGGCACTGCGCCGGCAATGTAGGCGAATGCCAGCCTCCCATGGGCGGCGACCAGATGACTGTCCCAGCGCTGCGGCCACTCGACATTGCCGTAGGCGCGTATCGGGCCGAAGCTGCCACCGCCATCCGACGATGCCGTGTAGAAGCGCTGCGAATGCTCCTTGCCGCCGGGTGGGGCAGGATAGCCGCCCGAGACGAATACGGTACCTGTCTCGCGGTCCACGACGCCTCTGGCTCCATCCCACGGCGTATAGCGCGCATCCTGCGCTATTGCGGCGTTCGGCTCGAAGCGCTCCTGCGTATCGGTGCCGATGGCATCCACGGTACGCGACCAGGTCCGGCCGTCGTCGAGTGACCTGCGCACGACGGCGCGGCCAATGGGCGGCTTGCCATTGAGGCCCACGAGCGTTGCCCCGATGTACAGATCACCGGCACCGCCGAAATCAACGAAGGGTGCATTGCAGTGGGGCGTGTCGGGCAGACCCCAGTCGACCTGCGAATCCGCAAAGCTGGAACCGCCGTCCGTCGATACCGACAGGTGGCAAAGCGAACCGGATTCACCCGCGGCCAGCGCATCATCAAGCGCCACGAAGCGCCAGACCACCGCGATCTGATGCGGATCGCGAGGATTGAGCGCAATGTCCGGGACCGACGCGGCCAGGGCCGGACCGTTCGCACTCAGGTTGATGTTGAGAATGCCGGGGTCGGCGACAGCATCCGCTGCACCGGGCGGACGCCGACGTGCGAAGTAGGTATCGATGAGCCGGAATGCATCCTGGCGTGGCGCGGCGACCGCATGGGCGTCGGAATCAAACTTCATCACCTCGGGGGCATGGGTGTCCAGCGCCGGCCAGCGGGCGAGGCCCGCCCCGTTGGGATCGCCGTCTCGTGCGAAATTGATCCAGTAGGCTGCCATGCGCTCCCCGATCAGCCGATCCGCAGGCGTCCATGGGCGGGGCACGAAATCGAAGTTGCGGAAGACATAGACGATCTCCGCCCCATGCAGGGCCGCTGTCGGGGCGCCGCCCCGGGCAGGGGTCGGGTGGTCAAACAGATAGAGATAGGAGGGACTGTGACCGGTCCGGGCCTGCAGAGAAGCCCAGCTCTGCATCTGCCACGCGACGACATCCGTGAAGACCGCAGGTTCATCCGGACGCGGATACAACCGGCGGAATGCCGCCTTTTCGGAAGGATCAGGATTGATCCAGGGTACGCGTAGATTGACGCCCTCGGCGGAGTTTGATCCGACCAGCGTCGGGACATCATTCTGATGGCCGTGCTCGAAGGCCGAGTACACTTCCTCGGGCAGGACGTAGCCGTCCGGATCCAGCGGCCAGAAGAATGTGGAGGATCTCACCAGCGCCTCGACCGGCAACTCGCGCAGCTGCTCCAGCGTTGCTGCGCCGAGGGATGCCGCATAGGTCTTGCCGTGCTGCTCCGCCTGCTCGAGGGACTGGCGGCCGAGCAGCCCGGCCGCTGCGTCCAGCTGGGAGGTACTCTCGCCGATCACCCGCGCGAACAAACCCCGTGCCAGTGGCGAGGCCTGCAGGATGCTGATGGCCGTACTGCCCGCGGATTCGCCGAAAATCGTCACGCGTCGGGCGTCGCCACCAAAGGCCGCGATGTTCTGCTGAATCCACTTCAGCGCCGCAATCTGGTCGAGCAACCCGTAATTGCCGGAGCTGTGATAGGAGGCCTCGGCGGTCAGGTCCGGATGCACCAGGAAGCCAAGCGGCCCGAGCCGGTAGTTGATGGTAACCAGAACGACGCCGGCGCGGGCAAACCCTGCGCCATCATAGTCGGAAATGGCACCGGACCCGGACTGGAAGCCGCCTCCGTGGATCCACACCATCACCGGCAGCGGTCCGGACGCGTGCCGCGCCGTGGTCCAGATGTTGAGCGTCAGGCAGTCCTCGCTCTGACCCCGGCCGCGACTGGTCTGTGCGCCCGATTCACCGGGTGGTGGCGGCGGCTGCGGACAGTCGGGGGAAAAATCGTGTGCCGCGCGCACCCCGCTCCAGCGCACCGGCGGCAGCGGCGCGCGCCAGCGCAGTGGACCAACCGGGGCTGCTGCGTAAGCGACCCCGCGGAACACCTCCAGGCCATCGGGGCCGGCTTCGCCTTCCACGAGGCCATAACCGGTCTGGACCTGGGGTGCCGCCTGCGCCCCGATCGGTCCGGCTGCGCAGATCGCGGCAAGAATGACCCCGCTCATCCCCAGCAGGTGGTTCACGCGCCGCAGAACCCTCCGTACACCGGTCGGGCGAAATGGCGTGCTCATCATGGCTCCCTGGCAGTGGCGGGAAATCCGATGCCAGGGGCTGCGCTGACGAACGCCAGCGCCCGTGGCTCCATTGGCCGCAAGAGTGTAGGCTTCAATTGTAGGCTCTATTGACGGCAGTCGAAGGCTACCATGCTTGGGCAAACGGCGACAGGTCGCGGTCCGTGAGGCTGGACGCACCAGCCATGGCGCTCGTCGCCGCCGTGTTGCTGGGACCGGGCGTCGCGGCGCAGGTGGCGCCGCGGGAGTATGTCGACCTTGGACGCGTGGCGGGCGTGGTCACGCGGCCGGACTCCGGGCCCCCGCCGCAGGTCGCCGTGGTGTACGAGAATGGCAGCAACGGTGCATCGCACCGGATGTGCGGCGAGCTGGCCAGGCGCGGCTTTCTCACCTGGTGCGCCATTCCGCGCCTGAATTTCGAACTCAATGACGACTGGACCGATACCGCACTCGACATCAAGGCCGCGATCCAGTACCTGACCCGTCAGCGCGGCATCCGCTCGGTCGTCCTCTATGGGCACAGCGGTGGTGGGGCGATCGCCGGCTTCTACCAGGCCGTCGCCGAGAATGGCGTGGCGTATTGCCAGGCGCCCCGGAAGCTGGCGCCGTGTCGCGGCGCTCTCGCCGACCTGCCCAGAGCCGATGCAGTGGTATTCCCCGACGCCCACCCCGGAATGGATGTCATGAGCCTGCGCGGCCTGAATCCCTCCATCAGTGTCGCGGGTGGGGAGCTGCGGGTCGATCCGCAGCTCGATCCATTCTCGGTCGCCAACGGCTTCGACCCCAACGGCCACTCGCACTTCTCGGCGGCATTCCAGCGACGCTACTTTCGGGCGCAGGCCGATCAGATGCGCCGGCTGGTCGATCGCGCACTCGCCATGCGTGCAGCGGCGCGGGCGAATCCACGGCTGGATCCTGCCGCGCAGCTCATCAGCATCGCCGGCTTCGGCATCGCAACCCACCTGGATGAACTCGACCCGGGCATCGCGGTCACGATGAGCACCCGGCGACCCGAGCGTCTGCTGCGCAATGACGGCACGATCACCGTCACGCCGATTCGTTCGGTGTGGACCGGACATTCCCCGATGGTGCACTTCAGTCAGGACCTCATTTCGACGGCCGATGCCTTCCTCGCGCTGCGCGCGGTACGCGCCACCGACTCGATGAGCGCCGTCGACTGGTGCTCGGCCAACTCCGATACGGTATGCAACACGGCGCATATCCGTGCACCGGTCCTGTTCATCGCTGCAGGAGCCAGCGACTTCATCGCCGACGAGGAGCGCATGTACGATGGCTCCCCCGCGGCCGACAAGGAATTCCTGGTCGTGCAGGGCGCGCTTCACGGCGGTGCCCCCTGCACCGAATGCGAGAACACCCCGGGCCAGTACAGCAACAGCGAAACCAACCAGTACGACTACATCGCGAACTGGATCAGGAAGCGCCTCACCGACCAGTCACCCCGGCGCTAGGCGGGCCGGTTGTCGCCCTGTCACGGTTGCCTGCGGTGTGCGAGCAGAAAGTCGAAGGTCTGCGGCATCACCATGCGCCACGCGTGGACGTGGTCACCGCCGGGAACCATCAGCAGGCGGGCATCGACACCTTCCTTGCGTGCCTGGTCCACGATCGCCTGGGACCATTTCCAGTTCGCGTGCTCATCGCGCTCGCCGTGGATGAACAGCGCCGCGACATGGTGATCCCGCAGCTGGAAGTACGGGTAACTCCATGCCGCAAACGGCCCGCCGGAGGGGGCGATCGCCGCCCAGATATCCGGATACCGCGCTGCAAGATACGCGACGCCTCCACCTCCCATCGAGTTGCCGATCAGATAGATGCGCGTCGCATCGATCCGGTAAGCAGCGCGCACGCGCGCGAGTACGTTCAGCGTGTCCTTTTCACTCCAGGCAGAGACCTTCGGATCGGTGAGCCCGTTCATCTTCAGCTCGGCATAGTCATCGGGTGCCGCCGGGGGAGCATTTTCGGCCGGTCGCGTCATCCCTTTCGGGGCCTGTGCGCCCGGGCGCGAAGCGGCCAGCAGCGAGTCCACCTGCGAGGCAGCCCAACGGGTGACGACGACGGGATAGATGTCGCCGTAGCCACCGAAGGCACTGTAGCCCTGGGGTGCGACCAGGACGACGTCGCGCCGTTCGGCCTGTTCCTTGAGGCCGGGTACGTCCATCACGTCATCGGCGGTGGTCGAGGAGCCATGGAGCACGACGACCAGGGGATACTCGCGTGTCCCGTCGTAGGAGCGCGGCACGTAGACCCTGTAGGGCATCATTTCGCCGGTATCCTCGAAGCGATAGCGCTCGTGCAGGTCGCCGGTCGGGGGCGGGGTGGCACGCGCCAGCGGGGTCAGCACGAGTGCGCTGAGGACCCAGGCCGGGTGGATTGCGGTCTTCATTGATGTCTCCCTTGAGCGTCAGCGCGGCGCAGCCCCGAGCATCGGGCCCCCGAGCCAGTCGTAGTGGTCATCGGGCTCGCGTGCAGGAGGTTCCGGGCCGAAGCTGCGCGCATCATTCACATTCCCGCCGTGGAAACGGGCCCGGACCGGGTAGGCGTAGACCGGCCGGCGACGCACCCTCCCGTCGGCAAGCACGGCGGTGGCGAGGATGCTGTCCGGCGCACGGCTGCTCTCGACCCATTGCACCATCGCACCGAGGAAGTCCTCCTGATAGGGGACATAGCCGCCGTCGCAGTGATAGACGCCGGGAATGACAAACACCCGCATGAAGCCCGCCGTCCCCGGAATCCCGCCGAGGATGTC
>DATJPN010000104.1:0-12706 GCA_035506335.1 Steroidobacteraceae bacterium
GAAGGCGTGCTGCAGCAGTCACCGACCATCGGCAACTGGTTCCGGGCGGCCAATGTGCTGACCACCCGCAGGCAGTGGACGGACAAGCCCGGTTCCCTGTCCGATGAGGTGATCGCCGCCATCCGCAAGCAGTTCGGCCTGGGCTGGTGGGGGGTGAGCCTGCGCGTGTATGGGCGCGAGAGCGTGGTCCAGGCGAACCTCGACATCCTGGAGACCGCGCTGAAGGCCATCAATCCGATGAGCCTGAAGCCCTTCAGCTGGCGCCCCGGAGATCCGTTCTCGCCGACCCAGGGCGGCTGGATGGGCGTGCCGATGACCTTTCCGATGCAGAGCGCCAACTGGTTCGGCGGCCGTGGCGGCCATATCGGCTTCTCGCCCGTGCTCACCCAGTCCGGGAAGCTCGCGATGGAGCAGTTCAAGCGCACCTACGCGCGCTACAAGGAATTCGGCATGGACTACCAGGCCAGCTTCGCCTTCGGCGAGCGGCACATGCTCAACGTCAACGCCGTGCTGCTGAACCTCGACGACCCGGACTTCATGAAGCGCGTCGATCCGTTCCTGCGCACCCTGATCAGCGATGCGCGCCAGCATGGCTACGGCGAGTATCGCGCCCACATCGACTACATGGATGTCGTGGCGGACTGCTACGACTACAATGATCACGCCCTGCGCCGCCTGAACGAACGCGTCAAGGACGCGCTGGATCCGGCCGGCATCCTGGCGCCCGGCAAGAGCGGCATCTGGCCCGCGAGCTACCGCAAGGGAGCCAGGACATGAAGGCGATCGTGCTCGTCGGGCTGTCACTGCTCGCCGCCCCGATCGCCCGCGGCGCGGACCTGAACGGACAGCAGCTGTTCCAGCACAAGTGCGCCATGTGCCATGGCGCGGTGGGCATGGGCACAGGGCTGCTCGCGCGCCGCATGAAGCCTGAAGTCGCGCCGCTCGAGAAGCGCGAGGACCTCTCGGCGGCCTACGTCGAGCGTGCCGCGCGCATCGGCATCCTCAACATGCCGCCGATCACGCGTGGCGACGTTTCCGACGCGCAGCTGGCGAGCATTGCGCAGTACCTCTCGCGCGGCAAGCCCTAGTCCGGGTCATCCAGGCCCCGCCCCGCGAGGATCCTGGGCACGTGTCTTGCGACGCGCGCGGCGCGGGTCTGCTCCCGCTTCGCGGCGGCGAAATGCAGCAGGTAGCCCCGCTGCCTGCCGGGCGTGAGGGCGCGGAAGGCATCGCTGAGCGCGGGGTCATCGTCCAGGCGCGCCTGGAATTCCGCGGGCACGTCGAACTGCGCCACGGACTTCATCTTCACCCGGGCGCCGGATCTCTCCACCGCGATGGCCTCCCGGATGCAGGCCCGGACGGCGGCCTCGTGGCGCCTGATGTCCGCCAGCGACGTAAACCTGATCTGCCTCGCGGCCTGCACGTTCGGGGTCTGCTGCACGAGCAGCCCGCGGGGGTCCTTCAGCAGCGCGCCCTTCATGAACAGCACGGCGCAGTAATCCTTGAAGCCATGGATCAGGCACACATTGCGGCCATCCAGGTCATAGCAGGCCTGGCCCCATTTCAATTCCTCATTGAGGCCCGAGGCGAGGCACAGTTCGCGCAGCGCGGCATACTCGGCGTGCCAGCGCTTCTGCCTGCCGTGGACCTTGCTCACGAGTGGATTCATCCTGACCTCGCCTAGTAGATGAGCCGGTCGGGCCGTATGTCGCGCAGGATGGTCGTGGAGATCTCCTCGATGGACTTGTGGGTCGAGGACAGCCACGGGATGCCCTCGCGGCGCATCATCGATTCGGCATGGCTCACCTCGTAGCGACAGTTCTCCAGGGTCGCGTACTTGCTGCCGGGCAGACGCTCGTTGCGCACCTGGGAGAGGCGTATCGGATCGATGGTCAGGCCGAAGCACTTGCGCCGGTAGGGTGACAGGCAGCCCGGAAACCGCCCGCGCTCGAAGTCATCGGGTATCAGCGGATAGTTCGCGGCCTTGATGCCGTGCTGCATGGCCAGGTACAGCGAGGTCGGCGTCTTGCCGCTGCGGCTCACGCCCACCAGCACCACGTCGGCGGCCTTCAGAGTCTCGGCCGACTGGCCGTCATCGTGGGCGAGCGTGAAATTGATGGCATCGATCCGGTTCGTGTAGGCCTCGCTGGTGCTGACATCCGGAGAACGGCCGACCCGATGATTGCTCTTGCACCCGAGTTCCTCCTCGAGCGGCTCGACGAAGGTGCGGAACATGTCGAGCACCATGCCCTTGCATGACTCGGAAGTCATGACGTCGCGCACGGCCTGGTCCACCAGCGTGACGAAGATGATCGGCCGCTTGCCTTCGCGGTCGGCGGCCTGGTTGATCTCCTTGACGACGCCCCAGGCCTTGTCGACCGTATCCACGAAAGGCCGCCGGATGTGCCGCGGATTTCCCGGGAATTGCGCCAGAATCGAATTGCCGAAGGTCTCGGCCGTGATCCCGGTGCCGTCGGAAACAAAAAATACCGTTCTGTTCGGCATCCGATGATAATAATGCCCGGAGGCTGCGTCGGCCGGATTTTTCGCCATTCCTGGAGTCGATTTCATGTCCACGGGTTCCATAGCCGATTCACTCGTCGTGCCCTTCAGCCAGCTGCGGATGGCCGATGTCGAATCAGTCGGCGGCAAGAACTCCTCGCTCGGTGAAATGATCAGCCAGCTCGCGGCGGTGGGCGTGCGGGTTCCCGGTGGCTTCGCGACCACCGCCCTCGCCTTCCGCCGGTTCCTGCAGCACGACGGCCTTGCCGGACGCATCGAGCAGCGCCTGGCCGCGCTCGACATCGAAGACGTCCGCGCCCTGGCGCTCGCCGGCGAGCAGATCCGCCGCTGGATCGTCGAAACCCCGTTTCCGGCCGCGCTCGAGACGGCGATCCGCACGCACTTCGAGGCGCTGGTGGCGGACAACCCCGGGGCGAGTTTCGCCGTGCGCTCCTCGGCGACCGCCGAGGACCTTCCCGATGCCTCCTTCGCCGGCCAGCAGGAGACCTTCCTGAACGTGCAGGGCATCGAGCAGGTGCTGCACAAGATCCGGGAGGTATTCGCCTCGCTCTACAACGACCGCGCCATCAGCTACCGCGTGCACAAGGGCTTCGCGCATGCCGAGGTCGCGCTGTCCGCCGGTGTCCAGTACATGGTGCGCTCCGACCTCGGCGCCGCCGGCGTGATGTTCACCCTCGACACCGAGTCGGGCTTCCCGGACGTGGTATTCATCACTTCGAGCTACGGACTCGGCGAGCTCGTGGTCCAGGGCGCGGTCAACCCGGATGAGTTCTACGTCCACAAGGGGATACTCGAGGCGGGGAAATTCGCCGTCATCCGTCGCAGCCTCGGCTCGAAGCTGCAGCGCATGAGTTTCGCGACGCCCGAGGAGCGGGCCCGGACCGGCGCGCTCGTGATGACCGCCGAGACGCCGCTCGCCGACCGCAACCGGTTTTCGCTCACCGATGCCGACGTCCTGGAACTGGCGCGCTATGCCATGCTCATCGAGCAGCATTACGGCCGCCCGATGGACATCGAGTGGGGCAAGGATGGCCGTGACGGCCGCCTGTACATCCTGCAGGCGCGGCCGGAGACCGTGAAGAGCCAGGCGGGCAGCCAGGTCGAGCTGCGCTACAAGCTGCGGGACCGCGGAGCGGTGCTCGCCGAGGGCCGCGCCATCGGCCAGAAGATCGGCTCGGGCCCCGCCCGTCTGGTCCGTGGCATCGCCGACATGGACAGCGTCAAGCCGGGCGACGTGCTGGTCACGGACATGACGGATCCGAACTGGGAACCGGTCATGAAGCGCGCCAGCGCCATCGTCACGAACCGGGGCGGTCGCACCTGCCACGCCGCCATCATCGCGCGCGAGCTCGGAATCCCGGCGGTGGTCGGCTGCGGTGACGCCACGAACCGGATTCCCGATGGCGCCGTGGTCACCGTCGTGTGCTCGGAGGGCGACACGGGGCATGTCTACGAGGGCCGCCTCGCGACCGAGGTCAGCGAAGTGCGCCGCGGGGAAATGCCGCCCTGCGCCGTCAAGATCATGATGAACGTCGGCAATCCGCAGCTCGCTTTCGACTTCGCGCAGATGCCGAACGCCGGGGTGGGCCTGGCGCGCCTGGAGTTCATCATCAACAACAACATCGGGGTGCATCCCCGGGCCATCCTCGATTATCCCAGGATCGACCCGGACCTGAAGGCGGCCGTCGAATCCCTGGCGCGCGGCTACCCCAATCCACGCGCCTTCTACCAGGACAAGCTCGCCGAGGGCATCGCGACCATCGCGGCGAGCTTCTGGCCGAAGCCCGTGATCGTCCGGCTATCGGATTTCAAGTCCAACGAGTATCGCAAGCTGATCGGCGGCACGCGCTACGAGCCGGAGGAAGAAAATCCGATGCTCGGTTTCCGCGGCGTCAGCCGCTACATCAGCGCCGAATTCGGCGAGGCGTTCGGCATGGAATGCGAAGCCCTCAAGCGCGTGCGCGTCGAAATGGGGCTCACCAACGTCCAGATCATGGTGCCCTTCGTGCGCACGCTCAACCAGGCGCGCACCGTGACGCAGATGCTGGCCGACCACGGCCTCGTGCGGGGCAAGGATGACCTGAAGATCATCATGATGTGCGAAGTGCCCAGCAACGCGGTGCTCGCCGAACAGTACCTGGAGTTCTTCGACGGCATGTCGATCGGCTCCAACGATCTCACGCAGCTGACGCTCGGACTCGACCGGGATTCCGGCATGCCGCAGCTGGTGGCCGATTTCGACGAACGCGACAGCGCCGTCAAGGCGCTGATCTCCCGCGCGATCGGCGCCTGCCGGGCCGCGAACAAGTACGTCGGGATCTGCGGCCAGGGTCCGAGCGATCATCCGGACTTTGCCGTCTGGCTGGCCGAGGCCGGCATCGCCTCGATCTCGCTCAACCCGGACTCGGTCATCGACACCTGGAACCTGCTGGCACAGCGCAGCCCGCCGTAAGAGCGCAGGCAGGCCGCGCGAGCCGTCAGTGCGCCGGTCCCGCCCGGGCCGCGGCGGCGAGGTCCGCGCGCGCCTTCTGACGGATGAAGTGCCGCAGGTCATCGAGCTGCCCGGGGGTGAGCTCCGCGAATTGCGGCATGCCGCGCGCCAGCAGGGCGCCATCGTGCACGACATGCGCGAACGCCTCCTGCGACAACGGCACGGGTGAGGCGCGCAGGTCCGGCGCGATGCCGCCCGCGACGACACCCATGCCGTGACACAGAACGCAGCGCGGGTACTCGTGCTCACCAGCCGCCGCCTTCGCCGGATCGAGCCGGAACTGCGCAGCCTCCAGAGGCACCGCGGGCGCGCGCGGCGGAGTCGGCGGCAGCTTCGCGGCGGCATCGAGCGCGAAGGCGAGCAGGCGGCGCGGGTGGATGCGCGGATCCCAGCCGAAACGCGCCGAGATGGAGCCGAACGCCGCGGTCGATCCCCCCAGTGGACCTGCCGTGATCGCGAGGTACTGGCGCCCGTCCACGCTGTAGGTGATCGGCACGCCGGTCACGGCGACGCCGGCGAAGAAGGACCACAGGTCACGGCCGTCCACCGCCGAATAGGCGTGCAGATAGCCGTCCGCCAGGCCCTGGATCACGAGGTTGCCGGCCGTCGCCAGGGTGCCGCCGTTTGAAACGCCGGGGGTCTCCACCTTCCAGATGACCTTGCGCGCGAGCGGATCCCAGGCCTTGAGCACGCTGTGTCCGGCATCGCGCGGGACGTCCCCGGCGCCGAGCGACAGTCCCGTGGACTCGGGGGTATAGGCCTTCGGGTGGAAGTGCTTCACGTCGACGCCGGTGTCGCCGAACTCGGCGGGCATCTCCAGGGTCGGTTCATACATCAGGCCGGTCCGGGCGCTGTAGGATTGCGGATTCCAGTGGTGCACCGCCTGGAAACTCGGCCACAGCAGGATGCTGCGGTCCTGGTACTTCGCACCCGGCGCGAGCACGGGCCTGCCGGTGGCCAGGTCCACGTGATCCGCCCAGGTCACCGTCCCGAGCTTGTCGGCCGAGAGCAGCCGTCCCGTCGCACGGTCGATGACGTAGAAGAATCCGTTCTTCGGCGCATCCAGCAGGACCTTGCGCGGCTGCCCGTCGATCCTCAGCGTCGCCAGCGTCATGTCGGTGGCGGCGTCATAGTCCCAGGAGTCCCCCGGCGTCGTCTGGTAGTGCCAGACATAGCGGCCGGTGTCGGCATCGAGGGCGACGATGGAGGCGATGAACAGGTTGTCCCCGCCGCCCGGGCTGCGGATCTTCCAGTTCATGGGGTCACCGTTGCCCGTACCGATATAGACGCGGTTGAAGTCCGGATCGTACGTCATGGAACTCCATGCGGCACCGCCCCCGCCATGCTTCCACCACTCACCGGTCCAGGTCTTCGCCGCCATCTCCATGACGGAGTCGGACGCGGCACCATCCTTCACGCCGGGCTTGCCGGGGACCAGGTAGAAGCGCCAGTCGAGCTTGCCCGTCTGCGCGTCATACGCCGTCACGTAGCCGCGCAACGCACCGAAGTCCTCCCCCGAGAAACCGATGAGGATCTTGCCGTTGAAGGCACGCGGCGCCCCGGTGATGGTGGCGCCATTGTGCGGATCCACGGTCTGTACGCTCCACGCGACCGTCCCGTCGGCGGCATTGAGCGCGATCAGGCGGCCATCGGTGGTGCCGGTGTAGACCCGTCCCTTCCAGAACGCGATGCCCCGGATGCCCCAGGCCACGCGCAGCTTCCGGCCGGCCGCCTGCGGGGCCTTGGCGTCGTAACGCCACAGCTGCCTGCCGGTCCTGGCTTCGACGGCGTAGACGACGCCGTGACCGGCCCCCAGGTAGATGACGCCGTCGATTTCGAGCGGAGCGGTGATGGAGTTGCTCACGTCAAGATCGAGCGACCAGGCGAGCCCCAGGCGCGCGACATTGGCGTCGTTGATCTGCGTGAGCGGACTGTAGTGGTCCTCGGCGAAGGTCCGGCCGAAGGATGGCCAGTTCGTGCCGTCCCGCGTGTCCGACAAGGCGCTATTGTCGATGAGCGTCGCCGCGCGCGACACGGCGCACAGCAGCATCCACAGGCCCGCGGCCCCGACCGCAGCGGCTGCGCGTCTCACGCAGTCAGGTCCACCACGCAGACGCCGCCGTTGACCGGCGAGTTCTCCCCCGCGGGCACCAGGATCTGCAGCAGCGTGCCGGCGCCGGGCGCGAGCACCTCCTGCGTGACCTTCTCGGTCTCGATCTCGTATAGCGCCTCGTCCTTGGCGAAGGAGTCGCCGACCTGCTTGTGCCACTTCGCGATGGTGGCCTCCTGCATGTTCATGCCGACGCGGCCCAACTTCAGGGTGATCTTCATGCGCTCACTCGTTGCAACTCTTGATCAGGCCGCCGCCGCGCGACCGGTCAGCTCGCGGCAGGTTCGGGCGATGCTCTCCGCGTTCGGAATCACCCGCGCCTCGGCGTTCGGCGCGTAGGGAATGCAGACGTTCGGCACGGCGACGCGCTTGATCGGCGCCTTGAGCAGTCCGAAGCCGCGATCCGCCACCATCGCCGCGATCTCGCTCGCGGCGCTGCAGCGTTCGCGCGCCTCGTCACAGACCACGAGGTGCCCGGTCTTCTTCACCGATGCGAGCACCGCGGCATCGTCGAACGGCACCAGGGTGCGCGGATCGATGACTTCGGCATCCACCCCGCCGGCCGCGAGGTCCTTGGCGGCCTGCAACGCCGGCTTCAGCATCGAGCCGATCGCCACGATCGTCACGTCCTTGCCGGAGCGCGCGATGCTCGCCTTGCCGAAGGGCACCAGGTGCTCGCCCTCCGGCACCTCGCCCTGCTCTCCGCCGCGGCCGCCGGCTTCCATGAAGAACGTCGGGTTGTTGCCGCGGATGGCCGTCTTCAGCAGACCCTTGGCATCGGCCGGAGTCGCCGGGGTCAGCACGTTGATGCCGCCGAGGTTCAGCAGCGGCGGATAGGCCGTGTCCGAATGCTGGGCGGCATTCGACCCGCCGCCGCCGTAGCTCGCGATGACGGTGATCGGCAGCCGCGCCTGCCCGCCCGACATCAGGCGCATCTTCGCCATCTGGTTGCCGATGGCGTCCATGCCCGTGTAGACGAAGTTCGAGAACATCAGGTGCAGGATCACCCGATGCCCGGCCGCGGCCGCGCCGACGGCCATGCCGGTCAGGGACTGCTCGCAGATCGGAGTATTGCGGATGCGATTGCGGCCGAAGCGCTCGGTCAGGCCCCGGCAGTCGCCCATGATCGCCAGTTCCACGTCTTCGCCGAACAGGATGACCTTCGGGTCGCGCTCCATTTCCTCGAACAGCGCCTCGTTGATCGCCTGGATATAGCGTTTCTTGGCCATCTCACTGCTCCCTAGGGTCTGTAGCCATCGAACATCAGCGTGAACGCCAGCTCCGGATCCGCGGGCGGACTCTCCACGGCGAAGCGCACGGCCGCATCCACCCGGGCCATCACGCGCGCTTCGATTTCCTGCAATTGCGCGACCGCCGCGGCGCCGCCGGCCTCGAGTTGCCGGCGCGTGACCTCGATCGGACCGCGGGCCTTCCAGCTCTCGATCTCCTCGGGCGTGCGATAGCGCTGGCCGCCGAGGAACAGGTCCTCGGCCTCCAGGTGTCCCTGGATGCGGTAGGTGTGCGCCTCGATGAAGCTCGGGCCGCCGCCGCTGCGGGCGCGCTCGACCGCCGTCTTCGCCGCCTTCCACACCGCGGTCACGTCGTTGCCGTCGATCGACTCAGTGGGAATCTTGAAGGCCCGCGCCCGATCGGCGATGACGCCGGCCGTCACGGTCTTCGCCGGACTGAACTCGCTGAAGTTGTTGTTCTCGCATACGAACACCAGCGGCAACTGCCACAGGGCCGCGATGTTCAGGCACTCCATCAGCGTGCCCTGGTTGGAGGAGCCGTCGCCGAAGAAGTCGACGACGATCCGGCCTTCCCCTGCCAGCATTGCCGAATACGCGGCGCCGGTCGCGATGGCAAAGCCCGCGCCGACGATGCCGTTGGCGCCGAGGATGCCCTTGGAGAAATCCGCCACGTGCATGGAACCACCCATGCCGCGGCAGATCCCGGTGCTCTTGGCCCAGATCTCCGCCAGCATGGCATTCAGGTCCCCGCCCTTGGCGAGGTAGTGGCCGTGGCCGCGATGGGTGCTCGTGATCATGTCGGACTCGCGCAGGTTCGCGCACACGCCCGTGGCGATCGCCTCCTCGCCGATGTACAGGTGCACCGCGCCCGGCAGATTGCCCGCCTTGTTCTCATCGCGCAGCCGCTCCTCGGTGCGCCGGATGAGCAGCATCCGCTCGTACAGGCGCATCAGGTCCTGATGCGAAAGAACCGCTTCCGTCCCGGCCATGAACCATCCCCCTTGCGCAACGTCCGGCGGCAAGTCTATGCCAGACGCATTGATTTTTCGATTGAGGTGCCGCCGCGCACCCTATCGGCCACCGGGCACGAATTTCGGTGTGCACGGCGTTCCGAGCTTCTGCGAGTCCGTCTTCATGACCATCGACTGGCCGCCCATCGACATGGTCATGGTGGTTCGGGTGTGGTCGCCTTCGAAGATGGATTCGACCGTGCCCTGCATGGGCTGCTTGCCCGTGCAGATGAATTTTGCGGTGAACCTGTTGCCCTCGCGCTTCGCATCCTGGAGGCTGCAGTTGTCGCCCATGCCCGGCCCCTGGGGCTTCGAGAGCGCCTCATCCGCCTTGCCCGGCGGGACACACACTTCGAAGGTGCGCGCCGGCATCGCCATGCCCGCCATCTGCATGCTCGTGGTCTGTCGCCACAGCTCCCCGGTGGGTTTGTCGTCGGCCTGCGCCACGGGCTGCGTGCCGAGAACGGCGAGGCTGGCGGCTGCGGCAAGGATGCGGACCTGAGTGAGCATGCGCATGATATTCCCCCGGTTATTGTCGAATGCCATCAACGGATCAAGTCTAAGCCAAGCCCCCCGGCCGGTGCGCGGGGAATCACCCCTGCTCACCGAGCCGCAGCAGCGGACCGTACAGGTCGGGCCGCCGGTCGCGGAACACGTACCAGTTGTCGCGCTGCGCGGCGATCCGCGCCAGATCGAAGGTGGCGACGAGCACGGCATCCCCCTCTTCGGGCGCCTCGGCCACTTTCGCGCCGGTCGCGTCCGTGATGAACGAGGAACCGTAGAAGCGGATGTAGAGCCGTTCCGGATCCTGCAGCGAGCGCTCCAGGCCGTAGCGGTTGGCCGCGATCAGGGGCATCAGGTTGGCGGCCGCGTGGCCTTGCTGGGTCCGCTGCCAGTGATCACGGGAATTCAGATCGACCGCCGGCGGCGGCTCGCTGCCGATCGCCGTCGGGAACAGCAGCAGCTGCGCGCCCTGCAGCGCCAGGACGCGCGCGGTCTCGGGAAACCACTGGTCCCAGCAGATCCCGACGCCGATGCGCCCGAGCGCGGTGTTCCATACCTTGAAGCCGCTGTCACCCGGGCAGAAGTAGGTCTTCTCCTGGTATCCGGGTCCGTTGGGGATGTGGGACTTGCGGTACACCCCGAGCACCTCCCCGTCCGTATCGATGACGGCGACGGAGTTGAAGTACGCGAGGCCATCGCGCTCGAAGAAGCTGACCGGGAGCACCAGCCCGAGCTCGCGCGCCACGGTGCGCAGTCGCCGCACGGCCGGGTTGGCAGCCACCGGCTGTGCCAGCGCGAGGTGCCGCGAGTCCTGCTCGATGCAGAAATATGGCGTTTCGAACAATTCCGGCAGCAGGACGAGCCGCGCCCCCCGGGCGGCCGCCTCGCGCACCAGCTCCTCCGCGTGCGCGAGGTTCGCGTCGCGGTCCCAGCTGCAGCTCATCTGCACCGCCGCCACGCTCACCGGTTGCGGCCTGCCGTCCAGATGCCGCGGCACCGCGCTCACTCGAACACCTTGCCGGGATTGAGGATGCCGTGCGGATCGAGCGCGCGCTTCAGGGTGCGCATCGCGGCCACTTCCTGGGCGCTGCGCGAAATCTCCAGGAACTGCCGGCGCTCCATCCCGATGCCGTGCTCGGCGGAGATGCTGCCGTCGATGGGGCGCAGCAGCTCGTAGGCCAGCTCCTCCCCGAGGCGCAGCACCGCCGGCTCATCCGTGCCCGGCGCCACGATCACATGCAGGTTGCCGTCGGCGACATGTCCGAACGCGAACACCCGGCCGGCGGGAATGCGCTGCGCCACGGCCTGGCGCAGGCTCGCGAGGTATCCGGCCATGTCCTCGATGGCCATGCTGACATCGAAGTTCAGCGTGGCCCCGTGATGCTGCGTGATCAGCCAGGGATCATCGCGCGGCGCCCAGATCGCGCTGCGCTCGGCCTCGGATTTCGCGATGACCGCATCGAGCACCACGCCCTGCTCCATCGCCTCTCCCAGGGCCTCCTCGAACCGCAGCGCATCCTTTTCGATATCCGCGCCAGAAGCTTCGACCAGGCCGTAGATGCCGTGGCCCGTGGGCAACAGCGCGCGATGGTGCCCGAAATCGGTCGTCGTGGCCGCGTAGAAATCCGGCCACATGGCCTCGAAGGCGCTCAGCTGCCCGCCGAGGCTCGCGTCGAGCAGGCCCAGCAGCTTCACCAGTCCCGGGAAATCCTGGCAGGCGACCAGCGCCGTGTTGGTGCTGCGCGGGCGCGCAAACAATCGCAGGTCGGCGCGCGTCACGACGCCGAGGGTGCCCTCGGAACCGATGAACAGCTGCTTCAGGTCGTAGCCGGCGTTGTTCTTGATCATCCGGTTCAGGGACTTGAGCACCGTGCCATCGGCCAGCACCGCCTCGATGCCGAGGACCAGCGCGCGCATCATCCCGTAACGCAGGACCCGCACGCCGCCGGCGTTGGTCGAGATATTGCCGCCGATCGTGCAGGTACCGCGGCCACCGAGGTCCAGGGCGAACATCAGATCGTGCCGCTCGGCCTCCTCCTGGACCCGCTGCAGGATGGCGCCCGCCTGCACGCGCATCGTCCGGCCCATGACATCCACCCGCTCGATGGCGTTCATGCGCTCCGTGGACAGGATCAGCTCCTGCTCGGTCGTCGCGGTGCCTTCCACGAGCCCCGAGCGGCCGCCGTGGGTCACCACGGCCTGGCGCCGGGCATGGCACAGCCGCAGCACCCCGCTCACCTGCTCGGTGGATGCGGGGCGCACGAGCGCCGATGCGCGCGGTACATGACCGTTCACATCGGCGCGCTCCCGCACCGCATCGCCCGTCAGGAGCCCCGAGTCGCCGACGATCGCACGCAGGTCACTCAACAATCCTGAGTCGGGCATTCCGGGTCCTCAACCGTGGCAATGGACCCGGATCTTCGCACAACCGCCGCGGACTCGGCGCCTGCACGCCTTCAGTGCAGCAGTCGCGGGCGCTCCTGGCTGGGACCCTGCGCGAACAGCGCCTGATCCAGGGCCTGGATGTACGTGGGTACATCGGCCGCGCCGGGAACCAGCACCCGGCTGTTCAGCAGCAGGGTCGGTACGACCTCCACCCCGAGCCCGCGCAGCCGCCGCTCCTCGGCGAGCACCTCATCCCGGCCCCGGGTGCCGGCCGTGAACGCTTCGCGGATCGATTCCTCGACCCCGGCTTCGTTCGCCATCTGCACCAGCACCAGGGGGTTCGCGATGTCGCGACCGGACTCGAAGAAGGCACGGAAGATGCCATCGATGAGTTCGTCCTGACGGCTGCCCTTGCCGGCGAGGTGCACGAGGC
>DATJPN010000105.1:0-2255 GCA_035506335.1 Steroidobacteraceae bacterium
GGGTTCATCGAGCGTCGCCACGACGTCGACGTACGGCACGTTGCCCGCGCGCGCGAAGTCCGCCTGGAGGCCGGTGGCGCTGATCGGATACGTCTCGGACTCGACTCGCAGATCGAGCACTCGCCCTCTTGCGTAACGGAGCGCCCAGGCATACGGGTAGTAGATGCTCTGTCGCAGCACGCCCTTGTCGTTGGTCACGAGAGGCGCGATCACATTGACCAGCTGCGCGAGGCAGCCGATCCGGACGCGTGCGGCCTGTCTGATGAGGGTATTGAGCATGCCCCCGACCAGCAGGGCATCCTCCAGGTTGTACGGTTCTTCCAGCAGGTGGGGGGCCTCCGTGCGTCCCCCATCCATGAATTTACCCTCTCGGGCCCGATACCAGACATTCCACTCATCGAAGGAGAGCCACAGGGCCTTCGCGGAGCGCTTATGGGCGCGCACGTAGTCACAGACCGCGAGAGTCTCGCCAATCTGGCGCTCCATGCTGAGGTTGAGCGCCAGGTAGTTGGCACTGCTGCCGCCGGTCTGCTCGGGAGTGTTGCCCATATACCGGTGCAGCGAGAGCCCATCGACATAGTCGTAGCACTGCTCGAGCACTTCCCGGTCCCAGTCCAGATAGGTGGGCAAGGTGGGGCCGCTGGATCCGCAGGCGATCAGCCGGATGCCGGGATCGACCGCGCGCATCTGCCGCGCGGCATCCGCGGCCTTCAGTCCGTATTCCTGCGCCGACATGTGGCCGATCTGCCACGGCCCGTCCATCTCGTTTCCCAGGCACCAGTGCCGCACGTTGTGCGGCGCGGCGACACCATGCTCGCGGCGCAGGTCGCTCCAATGCGTGCCCTTCTCGATATTGCAGTATTCCACCAGGGCCGCCGCAGCCTCTGGGGTACCGGTGCCCAGGTTCAGCCCCATCAGCGGCTCCGTGCCGGCCAGGCGGCACCACTTCAGGAATTCGTTGGTGCCGAAGCGGTTGGACTCGATCGTGTTCCAGGCCTTGTCCAGCTGGCGGGGGCGAGTCGCCGGCGGCCCCACGCCGTCCAGCCAGTTGTACCCCGAGACGAAGTTGCCGCCCGGGTAGCGCACGATGGGGACACCCAGCGCCCGGACCTCCTTGAGCACATCCGTGCGATAGCCGTCCGCATCGGCGAGCGGGGATCCGGGCTCGAAGACCCCTTCATAGATGGCACGCCCCAAGTGCTCGAGAAAGGACCCGAACAGCCGCACATCCAAGGAGGCGCGCAGCCGCCTCGGGTCGAGATAGATGTCAGCGCCGGCGTGGGCGTCGCGTGGCTGCGCCAGGCCGTGGGTCACGGCCGCCAGGGACAGGGGAACCCCCAGCGAGGTCATCGCTGCGCGTTGCAGAAAGCTCCGACGGGCGACTCTCATTTGTCGGACAAGTTGCCAGAAGGCTCGCTCGTCCGCAACTCTCCGGATGCGCCGCGGCGCGCCTGCCGTCCGGAGGCTCGGATGCCTGGGGGGCGCAGGTGCGCGGCCAGACAGGCCTTGACCTGCAGACGCCGGAACTTGGAGACTCGCACCCTCAGCAGAAGGCTCCGGCCCCAAAATAGAGGACAGGAATCATGCGCAATCTTACGAGCCGGCTCGCCGCAGTCATCCTCGCAATGGCCGCTGCGGCCGCGACGGCACCGGCGAGTGCCGAGTGGGTCGCGAGCTGGACGGCCTCGCCCCACGCGCCGCTGGGTACTCAGGGCCCCTTCGCCGCCGCCTCCTACGAGGATGTCACCCTCACCCAGATCCTGCGGGTGAGCGAAGGGGGCGAGCGGCTGCGCGTGCAGTTCTCGAACCGCTATGGGGCGAGCCCCCTCTCCATCGGCGCGGCGCGGGTGGTGCGGATCGATGATTCGGGCATGGAGATCGCAGGAACCGGGCGTGTCCTGACCTTCGGCGGTGATGCCGGAGCGGTCATCCCCCGCGGCGCACCCTTCACCTCCGATGTGGTGTCCCTCGCCGTCCCGAGCCTCTCGCGCCTGAAGGTGGAGATCTACCTGCCGAAAGCCACGGGTCCGTGCACCTGCCATCTCACCGGCGATGACGAGCTCGACGTGTCGCCGAAGGGCAATTTCGTCGGCAAGTCCTTCACGCCCGTCTCAAAGGCGCAGTTCCGCGCCTTCCTGAGCGCGGTCGAGATCGATTCGCCGAAGGCACTCGGTACGATCGTCGCCTTCGGGGATTCGATCACCGACGGCGTCGGCGCAACCGCCGGCGCGAATCACCGCTGGCCGGACATTCTC
>DATJPN010000106.1:0-46908 GCA_035506335.1 Steroidobacteraceae bacterium
TCACGCCCCTCGGGCGACGCATCGCCTCGCTCCCCTGCGATCCGAAGCTCGGCCGGATGCTGCTGGCCGCAGCAGGCCTGGGCTGCCTGTCCGAAATGCTCATCATTGCGGCATTCCTGGCTTCCCAGGACCCCAGGGAGCGGCCCGCCGATGCCCAGCAGCAGGCCGACGAGGCACACGCCGGTTACGCGGATCCGCGCTCCGACTTCGTGACGGCGCTCAACCTGTGGCAGCGCTTTCACGCACAGGCCGGGACCCTGGGCGGCGCCGCCCTGCGCAGGTGGTGCCGTGAGAACTTCCTCTCCTTCGTGCGCCTGCGCGAGTGGCAGGACCTGCATGCGCAGCTCGCCGCCGCGGCGCAGGAACTGCACCTGAAGCGCAATGCGGGCGCGGCCCGTCACGCCGATCTGCATCGCGCGGTGCTGTGCGGACTGCTCGGCTCGATCGGCACGCTGGACGAGCGGCGCGAATACTGCGGCGCGCGCGGCAGCCGCTTCGTGATCGCCCCGGGCACGCCGCTGGCGGCGAGGCCCCCGAAGTGGATCGTCGCCGCACAGCTGCAGGAGACCACCCGCCTGTATGCGCGCATGGTCGCCGCGGTCCAGCCCGGCTGGATCGAGAGCGTCGCGTCCCATCTGCTGCGCCGTGAGTACTCCGATCCGCACTGGGTGAGTTCCCGCGGCCAGGTGAGCGCCTATGAGTCCGTGACGCTCTATGGCCTGCAGCTGGCGCGCGCCCGCAGAGTGAGCTACGGAGCGGTCGCGCCGCTTGCCGCGCACGAGATCTTCGTCCAGGAGGCGCTGGTCGCCGGCCGCAGCAGCATCGATGAGCCCTTCGTCAGGGCCAATCGCGAGCTGCGGGCCCACGTCGAGGGGCTCGAAGCCCGCATCCGCCGCCGCGACATCCTGGTGGATGAGTCCGCCCAGGCACGCTTCTATGCGACCCGCATCCCGGAGCAGGTGAACTCCGTCGCCGGCTTCACGACCTGGTGGCGCACGGTCGCTTCGGCCACTCCACGGCTTCTGCACATGAGCCTCGGGGATCTGTGCCGCCGCGAGGCTCCCGAGGCCGGGGACGAGAACTACCCCCAGACCCTGCTCGTCGCCGGCAACCACCTGCCGCTGCGCTACCTGTTCGAACCCGGCGCCGCCGCCGACGGCATCACGCTCGACGTGCCCGAACAGCTGCTCGAGGAACTGGACGGCGAGCAGCTCGCGTGGCTGGTGCCCGGTGCGCGCCTGGAGAAGATCGCCGAACTGCTGCGCTCCTTGCCGAAGGCCATCCGCCGCCAGATCGTGCCGGTCACCGACCATGCCCGCCTCGCGCTGGGTTCGCTGCCCGCGGGCCCGCTGCCACCGCTGCACGCCTGGCTCGCCGCGTGGATCACGGCGCGCACCGGCACCGCGATCGGGCCCGCGGACCTCGCCGCCGCGGTGCTGCCCGATCACCTCAAGCTGAACATCCGCGTCCTGGACGGGGTCGCGGATGCCGGCGCGGCGAGCGGCACGACGCCACATGTCCTCGCCGCGGGCCGGGACCTCGCGCTGCTGCGACGCCAGGTGCGCGGGTCGCGCGAGCGCGCGCACCCGGCTCCCCGGGCACAGGGGCCGGACAGCCATCGCAGCTGGGACTTCGGACCGCTGCCCGAGGTGCGTCCGGCGGTGCGCTCCGGCGTGAGCTTCAACGTCTGGCCCACGCTGCTCGATACCGGCACGGGCGCCGCCGTGATCGAGGCGCGCAGCCGCTCCGAGGCCCTGGAGCTGTTGCGCGCCGGGCTCACGCGCCTCGCCGTGCTGGCCCTGCCGCATCTCGCGCGGCACCTCACCCAGCGCATCGGCGCGGACCGTTCACTGGTGCTGCTGGCACAGGGCCTGGACACACCGCGCCCCCGGGGGGCGGCGGTGACGGATCGCATCTTCCAGGAGTGCTTCTTCGACTCCGACCAGGAACTGCCTCGCGACGCGGATGCCTTCGGGCGGCGCCTGGACGCGCGCCGGGGGCTGCTCGATGCCACGGCCACGCGGCTCATCGCCCTCCTGCACCGCATACTCGAGGAACGCCGCGCCGCACGCGCGGCCCTCGACGCGCTGAGCGGCGCCGCGTTCGCCGCGGGCGTCGCGCAGCTGCGCATCCAGCTCGACACGCTGGTGGGCGAGGGTTTTCCGCGGTCCCCGGCGCAGCCCTGGTTCGAGCAGCTGCCGCGATATCTCAAGGCGATCGGGCGCCGGGCGCAGCGCATGCGCACGAACCTCGAGCGCGACAGCGCGCTCGAGGCGCGCATCCGCCCCTTCGACGAGCAGTACCGTCGATTCATCGCGCGCGGCGTGCCCGGGTCGCGACTGCCGGCCCTGCGGCAGTTGCGCTGGATGCTGGAGGAGTTTCGCGTTTCGCTGCACGCCCAGGAGCTGCGCACCCTGCAGCCGGTTTCCGAGAGGCGCCTGCAGGAACTGGTCGACCAGGTGCTGCACCCGCGAGCGGATCCCTAGCGGGCTTGCCACCCGCCCCGCCCGCGGTCCAAGCTTGTCTTGCGCCACGAAGCCGGCGCACGAGGTAAGTCATGTCGACCGACACGACGGGCAGCGCCTACGGGCGCCCACCCGCGCACTTCGACGCAGCCCTCGCCGCGGTTGGCCCCGGAACCGCCTGCGGGGAGCTGCTGCGCCGGTACTGGCACCCGCTCGGCCTGTCCGCGAGCCTGCAGTCCACGCCGCGCAGGATACGGATCCTGGGAGAGGACCTGGTGCTGTTCCGCGATCTGAAGGGCCGCCCGGGGCTGCTGTATCCGCGCTGCATGCATCGCGGCACGAACCTGTACTACGGACGGGTCGAGCCGGATGGCATCCGCTGCTGCTACCACGGCTGGCTCTTCGACGTCGAGGGCCGGTGCCTGGACCAGCCCTGCGAGCCGGATCACGGCCGGCATCGCGACAGCGCGCGGCAGCCCTGGTATCCGGTGCAGGAGCGCTACGGACTGGTCTTCGGATACCTGGGGCCGCCCCACCGGCGCCCGCTGCTGCCGGCCTACGACAATCTCGAGACCCTGGGGCCCGGCGAAACCCTGTGGCACAGCTACGGCGGCTTCGGAGCCACGGGCGATGACTCACTGCCGGTCGTGCCCTACAGCTGGCTGCACATGAATGACAACGTCATGGACCCGTTCCACGTGCAGGTCCTGCACTCCACGTTCAGTACCGTACAGTTCGTGCCCCAGTTCGCCGTGATGCCACGGGTGGATTTCTTCGAGACCGAGGCCGGCGTGTGCTACTCGGCCGTGCGGCAATTGCCCGATGGTCGCGAGGTGGACCGGATCTCCTCCTGGCTGCTGCCGAACATCATGAGCGTGCCTGATGTCACGCTGAAAGCCGGTCCGTCCACCGGCGTTTCCTGGGTCGTGCCGGTCGATGACACGCACTACGTGCAGGCCATGGTCGCCAGGGTTCCGAAGGACGTGCCGTTGCGCAGCATGCTGTACAACGGCAAGACCTGGGGCCAGATGAGCGAGGCGGAACACCGCGCCACGCCCGGAGATTTCGAGGCCCAGGCCGGCCAGGGTCCGATCACGCTGCACTCCGACGAACATCTGGTGAGCTCCGACCGGGGTATCATGATGCTGCGGCGCATGCTGCAGCAGCAGATCGAAGTCGTGGCCGCCGGCGGCGACCCCATCGGCGTGCGCTTCGCTCCGGAGTCGGCCCTGGTGAAGGTCCCCTCCGGCAACTTCTACCGCGCGAGGCAGGCGGCCCAGGGCTGAACATGTTGCGATTGAGGTTCTATTCACCCGGGCGGGGAGCCGCCGAGAGCATCGAGCCGGGAGAGTTCTTCCGCTTCATCGGCGGCATGCTCTGCCGCGGCGCCGGAAACGACGCCGTGGCGACCTGGATGTCCGGCTGGCTGCTGCGGGATGCCGAATTCGCGCGTGCCGAGTCGCTGGATCCGGTGGTCATCTATTTCGAGAACAGCGCCGGGCTCGCCTCCTGCGCCTATGGACCGTTCGAAGGACTTCATGTCACCGACGGTGCGGCCTGGGCCGGCGCCCGCCAACTGGCTCGCCTGGATCCCCGGACCCTGCTGTGGCATCCGCCCCGGGCCGCCGACGGGTGGGCTTCGTTGCTGGTGGCGCCTCCCGGAAGGTCCCGGTTCGATCTGGCCGGGGACCGGGGACGGCGCACTTAACCATCGCCCGGTGCAACCGGTGATCCCCGGATAGCAGTTCGTTATTCCAGGACAATCTGTTACCCAACCCATGACATCCTGCATGGTAATCTTCGGCCCCGCGTGGCCGTGGGCGACCTGCGCAGGCAGCATCAGAGCCGAAACTGGCTTCCAGTCCGGGTGTCAAACAAGTACCAGGTACAAGTACCAGAAGTGAACCAACCCGGCCGCCCTTGATACCGGAACCTGTCGCCGGCAGCGCCGGCGCGGGTGAAGGTCGCGGCGAGATCTTTTGAATTGCGGGGAAACTGTGCAGAACGAACTTGACCCGGAGACCCAGGTCTCCTCCTCCGGACCGTGGGCATTCCTGCGCCGCAATCGGCTTCTCATCGTCATATTGATCGTCCTGGTCGTCGGCGGCGGCTGGTTCCTGCACCGCACGAAGCAGCAGAACGCGGCCAACACCCGCCCGAACTTTGCCGCCGCATTCGGCAACGCCGTGGCCGTTTCCGTGGCGACCGTCCAGAGCGGGGATATCGTCGTGCGCATTCCGGGCCTGGGCACGGTCACGCCGCTGACCACGGTGACCGTCAAGGCCCAGGTCAGCGGCATCCTGCAGAAGGTCAACTTCAAGGAAGGCCAGATGGTCAGGAAGGGCGAGCTGCTCGCCGTGATCGACCCCAGGCCCTTCGAGGCATCCCTCGCCCAGGCCAAAGCGAACCTCGCGCGCGACGAGGCCTTGCTGGCGGATGCGCAACTGAACATGAAACGCTACGAGGACCTCATCAAGGAGGACTCGGTGTCGCAACAGCAGGTGGACACGCAGCGCTCGACGGTCGGCCAGGACGAGGGTTCGGTCGCCTCGGACAAGGCCCAGGTGAAGACCGCCGAACTGAACCTGGGCTACACCCAGATCACCTCCCCCATCGACGGGCGGGTCGGTCTGCGGCAGGTGGACCCGGGCAATTACGTGACCCCCGGGGACGCCAACGGCGTCGCAGTGGTCACGCAGCTGCATCCGATCTCGGTGCTGTTCACGGTGCCTGAGGACAACGTCCCGAACATCATGCGCCAGCTCAAGGCGGGTGCGACCCTGGCCGTCGAGGCCACCGGCCGTGCCAACTCCGAACACCTCGCGGACGGCTACCTCGCCAACACCGACAACGTGATCGATACGACCACCGGCACCCTCAAGCTGCGGGCCGAATTCGACAACAGCGACCAGGCCCTGTTCCCGGGACAGTTCGTCAACGTCAGCCTGGTGGTCACGACGCTCAAGAACCAGATCGTGATTCCCGCGGCGGCGGTGCGCCGCGGCGCCCCCAACGGTGTGCAGAGCGCCTTCGTCTATCTGGTGAATGCCAACAATACGGTCTCGGTGCGCCCGGTGGAGCTCGGCGTGGTGGACGGGGAGACACAGGCGGTCAAATCCGGCGTCGAGCTCAACGACGTCGTCGTGACCGACGGCGGTGACCGTCTGCGCGACGGCGCGGCGGTGCAGCTGCCGGAGGCGACTGCCGCCGCGGTCGCCAAGGCCCGCGCCCAGGCGCAGGCCGAACGCAAGAACGAGTCGAGATTCCCCAATGCCCGATTCCGTCGCAGGAACGGCCAGGGCGGTCCCCCGGGGGGATTCGGCGGCAGGCCCCCCGGCGGCTTCGGCGGCGGGTTCGGCGGCGGCAGGCCCCCCGGCGGTGGCCCGCCGTGATGGGGGTTGCGATCCGGCGGTCCGCCCGATGAACCCGTCACGCATATTCGTCCTGCGGCCGGTGGCGACCACGCTGCTGATGATCGCGATCCTCGTCGTCGGCATGATCGGCTACACCCAGCTGCCGCTGGCCGCGCTGCCGGAGGTCTCCTACCCGACCATCCAGGTGCAGACTTTCTATCCGGGTGCCAGTCCCGAGGTCATCACCTCGGCGATCACGGCGCCGCTGGAGAAGCAGTTCGGCCTGATGCCGGGACTGAACCAGATGTCCTCGACGAGCTCCGCGGGGGCCTCGGTCATCACCATGCAGTTCACCCTGGCGCTGGCGATCGACATCGCGGAGCAGGAAGTCCAGGCCGCCATCAGCGGCGCACAGAACCTGCTGCCACAGGACCTGCCCGCGCCGCCGATCTACGCGAAGGTGAATCCCGCCGATGCACCGGTGCTGACCCTCGGAGTGACCTCCGAAGTGCTGCCGCTGACGCAGGTGGAGGACATGGCCGACATCCGCATCGCCCAGAAGCTCTCGCAGGTGAAGGGCGTGGGCGTGGTCAGCATCAGCGGCGGCCAGCGCCCGGCCGTGCGCGTCGTGGTCAATCCCCGCGCCCTGGCGGCCTACGGGCTGAACCTCGATGACCTGCGCACGACCATCAGCGTCGCCAACCAGAACGGTCCCAAGGGCACCTTCGACGGGCCGACGCGCGCCTACACCATCAATACCAACGATCAGCTGCGCAGCGCGACGGAGTATTCGAACATCGTCGTGGCCTACCGCAACGGTGCGCCGGTGCGCCTCAAGGATGTCGCGAACCTCATCGAGGCGCCCGAGAATACCAAGCTCGCGGCGTGGATGAACCGCACGCCCGCCCTCATCATCAACGTCCAGCGGCAGCCCGGCGCCAACGTCGTCGACGTGGTGGACGAGATCAACGCCATGCTGCCGGGGCTCAAGGCGACCCTGCCCGCCGGGGTCGACGTGAAGCCGCTCACGGACCGCACCACCACGATCCGCGCGTCCATCAAGGACGTGCAGTTCGAAATGATCCTGGCCGTGGTGCTCGTGGTGCTGGTCATCTTCATGTTCCTGCGCGACCTGCGCGCCACCCTGATTCCGAGCCTCTCCGTGCCGCTGTCCCTGATCGGCACCTTCGCGATCATGTATCTGGCCGGCTACAGCCTGAACAACCTGTCGCTGATGGCGCTGACCATCGCCACGGGCTTCGTCGTCGATGACGCGATCGTGATGATCGAGAACATCTCGCGCTACATCGAGGCCGGGGAGGCGCCGCTCGATGCCGCCCTGAAGGGGGCCGGCCAGATCGGCTTCACGATCATCTCGCTCACCGTGTCGCTGCTGGCGGTGCTGATACCACTGCTGTTCATGCAGGACGTGGTCGGGCGGCTGTTCCGCGAGTTCGCGGTGACCCTCGCCGTGACCATCATCATCTCGGCGGTCGTGTCGCTGACGCTGGTCCCGATGCTGTGCGCCCTGCTGCTCAAGCAGCGCGACCATGGCGACCCCGGACACGTGGACCGTTCGAAGTGGCTGGAGCCGATCATCGCCTGGTACGGGCGCCAGCTCACCTGGGTGCTGAATCACCAGCGCCTGACCCTGTACGTCGCGGTCGCGACGCTCGCCGTCACCGCCGGCCTGTACATCCTGATCCCGAAGGGGTTCTTCCCCGACCAGGACACGGGCCTGATCCAGGGCGTTTCGGTGGCCACCCAGTCCATATCCTACGAGGCCATGGCGGAGCGCCAGCAGGCCCTCGCCGCCGCCGTGCTCAAGGACCCGGATGTCCAGAGCCTCTCATCCTTCATCGGCGTCGACGGCAACAACGTCACGCTCAACAGCGGCCGCTTCCTGATCAACCTGAAGCCGCGGGACCAGCGCGATTCGACCGTCAACGGGGTCATCCACCGCCTGCAGCAGGAGATCGCGGGCGTGCCGGGCATCACCCTGTACATGCAGCCCGCGCAGGACCTGTCGCTGGACAACACCGTCAGCCGCACGCAGTACCAGTTCATTCTCGAGAGCGCCAGTTCCGACACCCTCGGCACCTGGACGCCGAAGCTGGTGGCGGCCCTGCGCGACCGCCCGGAGCTCTCCGACGTGGTGAGCAACCTGGAGGACAACGGGCTCGCGGCGTTCATCACCATCGACCGCGACACCGCGGCGCGTCTGGGCGTGAGCGTCGGAACGGTGGACAACGCCCTGTACGACGCCTTCGGCCAGCGCATCGTCTCCACCATCTTCACCCAGTCGAACCAGTACCGCGTCATCATCGAGGCCGATCCGAAGAACTATGCCTCGACCGATTCGATCCAGTCGCTGTTCGTTCCTTCGGCGGCCGGCGGCCAGATCCCGTTGTCGGCGCTGGCGAAGGTCGAAATGCAGGCACGGCCGCTGCTGATCAATCACCTCGCGCAGTTCCCGGCAGCAACGGTCTCGTTCAACCTGGCCCAGGGCTCCTCTCTGGGCGCCGCGGTGGACGCCATCGAGAAGGTCGAGCAGTCACTGGGGATGCCGAGCAGCGTCTCGACCACCTTCGAAGGCGCTGCGCTCGCCTTCCGCAACAACCTCACCAACGAGCTGCTGCTGCTGCTGGCCGCGGTGCTGGTCATGTACATCGTGCTCGGCGTTCTGTACGAGAGCTTCATCCATCCGGTCACGATCCTCTCGACGCTGCCGTCGGCGGGCATCGGTGCGCTGCTGGCATTGATCGTCTTCGGCGACGACCTGACGATCATCGCGCTGATCGGCATCATCCTGCTGATCGGCATCGTCAAGAAGAACGCCATCCTGATGATCGACTTCGCGATCGACGCGGAACGCAACCAGGGCATGGACCCGCGTGAGGCCATCTACCAGGCCTGCCTGCTGCGCTTCCGGCCCATCCTGATGACGACGGTGGCGGCGATCTTCGGCGCCCTGCCCCTGATGTTCGGCACCGGCACCGGCTCGGAGCTGCGTCATCCGCTGGGCGTCACCATCGTCGGCGGCCTGCTGGTGAGCCAGGTCCTGACCCTGTTCACCACCCCGGTCATATACCTGGCCTTCGACCGCATCGCCAAGCGCATCGGCGGCAGGTCCGCGGCCAGCGTGCCGCTCGGATCACTGGCGGACCAGGCCACTTGAACATCTCCGCGCCGTTCATCGCCCGTCCGGTCGCCACCACGCTGCTGACCCTGGGGGTGGCGCTGGCGGGCGCGGCCGCGTTCAGTCTCATGCCGGTGGCGCCGCTGCCGAAGATCGACGTGCCCGCGATCTTCGTGTCGGCGAACCTGCCCGGCGCGAGTCCCGAGGTGATGGCGGCGACCGTCGCCACGCCGCTCGAACGGCATCTGGGCGCCATCGCCGACGTGGACGACATGACTTCCTCGAGCGGCGTCGGCAGCACCAACATCCAGCTCACCTTCGGCATCGACCGCGACATCGACGGCGCGGCCCGCGACGTGCAGGCCGCCATCGAGGCCGCGCACGCCGACCTGCCCTCGGCGCTCACCCGCAATCCCTCCTATCGCAAGGTCAACAGCTCCCAGAACCCGATCCTCACCCTGGCCCTGACCTCGGATGTCCTCACCCAGGGCCAGATCTACGACGCGGCCGACGCGGTGATCTCCCAGCGCCTGTCACAGATCAACGGCGTCGGCGTCGTCAACATCAACGGCAGCGCCCTGCCCGCGGTGCGGGTGGAGCTCAATCCCCTGGCGCTGTCCAAGTACGGGATCGGACTGCAGGACGTCGCCGCCGCCATCTCGAACGCCAACGCCAACGCGCCGAAGGGCGCCATCGAGGTGCAGGGGCTGCACTACCAGATCTACACCAACGACAATGCGCGCGAAGCCTCGCAGTACCGCGACCTGATCATCGGCAGCCGCAACGGGGCGGTGATCCGCCTGAGCGACGTGGCCCAGGTGTTCGACATGCAGGACGGGGCCACGCAGAACCGGCGCACCTACGGCCTGTACAACGGCAAGGCCGCGGTCACCGTCCAGGTGTTCCAGCAGCCCGGCGCCAACGTCGTGGCGGTGGTCGATGCAGTGAAGAAGGAACTGCCGGAGCTCGAGGCGAATATCGATCCGAAGATCGACGCGGAGGTCATCCAGGACCGCTCGATCACCATCCGCGGGTCGCTGCACCAGGTCGAGCAGACTCTGGTGCTCGCGGTGCTGATGGTCATCCTGGTGGTCTACGTGTTCCTGAACAGTTTCCGTGCGGCGCTGATTCCGGCAGTCGTGGTGCCGGTATCCCTCACCGGTACCTTCGGCATCATGTACCTGGCCGGGTTCAGCCTCGACAACTTCTCCCTGATGGCCATGACCATCGCCACCGGGTTCGTCGTGGACGACGCCATCGTGGTGATGGAGAACTCCACCCGCCACATCGAGAACGGCATGAATCCCATGCAGGCCGCCCTGGTCGGTGCGCGGGAGGTGGGTTTCACGGTGCTGTCCATGAGCCTGTCCCTGGTGGCGGTGTTCCTGCCCTTCAAGTTCATCGGCGGCATTCCCGGGCGGCTGTTCAAGGAATTCACCGTCACGCTATCGGTGGCCATCCTGATCTCGCTGGTCATTTCCCTGACCACGACGCCCATGATGTGCGCGCGCCTGCTCGGGCGTGATCGCCCGGGCCGGCACAATGCCTTCTCGCGCAGCTTCAACGCCGGATTCGAATCCATGCGCGAGGGCTACGAGCGCACGCTCGGGTTCGCGCTGAATCATCCGCTGCTGATGATGCTGTCGCTGCTCGCGACGATCGTCCTGAACGTCTACCTGTACATCGCCGTGCCGTCCGGATTCTTCCCCCAGCAGGACACCGGCCAGCTGCAGGGCGGCATGCGCGGAGACGCGACCGCATCGTTCGAGATGATCAAGGGCAAGCTGCAGGTGGTCACGAAGATCATCAAGAGCGATCCGGCCGTGGACAGCGTCGCCGGTTCCGTGGGCGGAGGCGGCTTCGGCAACGGCGGGGGTGCCAACGCCAACTTCAATGTCACGCTCAAGCCGCTCTCCCAGCGCCAGGCATCGGCCGACCAGGTGATCGCCCGATTGCGTCCGAAGCTCAACAAGGTCGAGGGCGTGATCGTGTTCCTGCAGGCCGTGCAGGACCTCGGCGGCGGCGGTGGCGGCCGTTCGGCGAATTCCCAGTACCAGTACACCCTGCTGGGCGATGATCTCGCCGAGCTGCGCGACTGGTCGCAGAAGCTGAAGCTCGCGCTGCAGGACGTGCCGGAGGTGACCGACGTGGACACCGACCTGCAACCCGGCGGGCTGCAGACCGATCTCATCGTGGACCGGGACGCCGCGGCGCGCCTGGGCCTGAACGAAAGCATCATCGACAGCGCCCTGGGCAACTCCTTCACGGAGGCGCTGACCTCGACCATCTACAACCCGTTCAGCCCGCAGCAGTACCACGTCGTCATGGAGGTCGCGCCCCAGTACTCGCAGAACCCGCAGGTACTGAACCAGCTGTACGTGAGCACCTCGGGCGGCCAGATCTCCGGCACCCAGGCCACCCAGGCGGTGGCCGGCACGACCTCCTTCAAGGGCGTCGCGGCCACCGCGGCCACCAAGGTCGCGCAGGACGCCGCGCGCAACCTCGCGTCCAATTCCCTGGCGAACGCCGGTCGCGGCAATACCTCCACCGGCGCCGCGGTCAGCCTGACCGCGGAACACGTGGTGCCGTTTTCGGCGTTCAGCCACTTCAGCACCTCCACGACCCCCACCAGCGTCAATCACACGGGCACGTCGATATCCACCTCCTTCTCCTACAACCTGCCGGAGGGCGAGGCCCTGAGCACCGCGATGACGGCCATCGAGCACACGATGGCCCGCATCCACATGCCCATCACCATCCATGGCAGCGCCTACGGCACCGCGCGGCTGTTCCAGCAGTCGGCCGGCAACCAGCCGCTGATCCTGGCGGCCGGCCTGCTGGCGATCTACGTGGTGCTGGGCATGCTCTACGAGAGCTTCACCCAGCCGCTGACCATCATCTCGACGCTGCCCTCGGCGGGCCTCGGGGCCTTGCTGGCGTTGATGCTGACGAACACCGAACTGAGCCTGGTCGCCTTCCTCGGGATCATGCTGCTCATCGGCATCGTGAAGAAGAACGCCATCATGATGGTGGACTTTGCCCTGGACGCGGAGCGCAACCTGGGTCTGGTCTCCCGCGATGCCATCGCACGGGCCTGCTCGCTGCGCTTCCGGCCCATCATGATGACCACCTGCGCGGCCATCGCCGGCGCCCTGCCCCTGGCGCTGTCCACGGGCGACGGCACCGAGCTGCGCCGCCCACTGGGTATTTCGATCGTGGGCGGCCTCATCGTCAGCCAGGTGCTCACGCTGTACACGACTCCGGTGGTCTACCTGTACGTGCGGCGCATCGGCGCGAAGGCCCGCGCCCGCAAGCAGCAGCAGCTGCGCGGCGCCGCGAATCCCGGCGCCGCCACCATCTGAAGCCGCGGCAGGGGCCGCTTCACCCCGGGCCGGCGGTCAGCCGCGCCCGATGAAGGGCATCTTGGTGGCCATGATGGTCATGAACTGCACGTTGGCCGACAGCGGCAGCCGGGCCATGGCGAGAATCGCCTGCGCCACATGCTCCACGTCCATCAGCGGCTCCGGCGCGGCGCTCGCCTTCGCGAGCTGGTCGGCGAGTTCGGTGCGGGCATTGCCGATGTCGATCTGGCCGCAGGCGATGTCGTATTCGCGCCCGTCGAGCGAGGTCGACTTGGTGAGTCCCGTGATGGCGTGCTTGGTCGCGGTATAGGCGGCCGATCGGGTCCGCGGCGCGTGCGCCGATATGGAGCCGTTGTTGATGATCCGGCCGCCGCGGGGCTGCTGGCTCTTCATGATGCGGAAGGCCTCCTGCGTGCACAGGAAGGGCCCGGTGAGGTTGGTGGCCACCACCGCATTCCAGGTCGCAAGCGGCAGGTCCTCCAGCGGCACCGGCGCAGCGGCGATGCCGGCATTGTTGAACAGCACGTCGAGTCGGCCGAAATGGCTGCGCGTCCTGGCGAACAGCGCCTGCACCGAGGCCGCATCGGTCACGTCACACGCGACCGCGAGACCGCGGCCGGCGGCCTCGCCGGCCGCGGCCAGCGTCTGGTTCAGCGCCGACTCGCGGCGCCCCGCCAGCACCACCCGGAAGCCCCCGGCCAGGAATGCGAGCGCCACGGCCCGGCCGATGCCGCTGCCGGCACCCGTGATCAAAGCCACCTGCGATGCTGAATTCATGTCCACTCCCTTGCACCCACCTGCATTGTAGGCGCGCCCGCGACCGTGAGATGCCCATCGCAGATTCATCTCGCGGTGCTGAAGCTGTCGCGTGCCTGTAATACCGTTGGCGCACTCTCCAGCCCCGGCGACCCCCGGGAGGCCCGACTGATGCCGCTGTCCTCGATCTCGATCATCAACATGCGACGCGACCTGTCGGCGCGTTTCGAGAGGGCCACCCGGCAGTGGCTGGCGGCCAGGGCGGCCTACCGCAGGCTGCACGACTCCCAGATCAAGGACCTGTTCGCGTTGCGGGACGCGGCGCAGCGCCTGGACCGGGTCGAACGGGGGCGCAATGCCCTGTTGCGCGACCTGAAGGCCCTGTCGGACTGAGCAGTCCCCCGGGGATGCCCCGGGGGACTCGTGGTGCCGGATCGCGGCGTCGCGCGGTTATTGCTGCGCGGTTCCCTGGCCCTTCACGTCGACGTCACCGGGATTGGCCAGCACGAACATCACGACACGCCGGTTCTTCGCGCGGCCTTCTGCCGTCGCGTTGCTCGCCACGGGCTGGGTCTGGCCATAGCCCTTCGCCACGACCTGGTCCGCGGCCACGCCATCCATGACGAGGTAGTTGAGAACGGCCTCGGCCCGGCGCTGCGACAACCTGATGTTGTACGCCGGCTTGCCCTGGCTGTCGGTGTGCCCCTGGATCTCCACCTTGACCCGCGGGTGCTTCTTCAGGCCCGCGGCCACGCCATCCAGGATCGGCCGCGACGCATCCGTCAGGTCGGCCTTGTCGGTGGCGAAATTCACGCCCTCGAGCGTGAGCAGGCCCTTGATCGGACAGCCCACGGCGTCCACCTGCACGCCCGGGGGGGTGTTCGGGCACTGGTCGATGCTGTCCGGGACGCCATCATGGTCGCTGTCCAGCGGCGCCTGGGGTGCCGGTGGCGGCGGCGGTGGTGCCGGCGGCGGTGGTGGGGGTGGCGGCGGGGGCGCCGCAGCGGCCACCGGCACCGGGGCGGCTACGGGGCTGCCGCCAAAGGCGTACTGCAACCCGATGGTGTACAGGTAATCACTGTGGCCGCCCCCGGCCGCCTCGCCCCAGCGCACCCTGATCTCCGGACGCAGTGCCAGCTTGCTGGTCATCCGCGGGTCTTCCCACAGCTTCACCATGAGGCCGAGTTCGGCATTCAGCGCAAGCCTCGTGTGGCTGGTGGATTCGAAACTGTATTCGCTGTCCAGGGCACCGACACCCACGCCCAGGTATGGCGCAACGGTCCCGGTCCGGTTGACCAGCCCCAGAACGTCGAGCGACAGCCCGTCCAGGCGCTGGTGACCACCGGGCAGAGGCGCGGCCGTGCCGGGTCGGGAGGCGTTCAGGTTGATCTCGGCGTTGAACATGGGCCCCAGCTCGCGGCCTACGGCGGCGCCGTAATCCCACGAGTTCTGGACGTCCCCGCGGGCATGGTCGGGATTGATGCCGCCGAAAAATGGCGTGACGTACCACTCGTCACCGTCGGCCGCCGCCGCCAGCCCGGGGGCCGCCAGCAGGCACATCAGCAATGCTCCGGTTTTCATGAGGTCTCCTGATTCGGATCTGGACAGGGGCCACGGCCTTCGGGCCGCCGGCTCGGACGCCTATCGTCGCAATTCAACAACAAAAATCAAGGAGAATTCAGGCCATCGAGGGGCCCAATCCTGCCGATGCCGCGAGATTGTTGCTGATTTGCATCAGTAAACGCCATCCCGGGCGCACGGCTCAGGTGGCAAACAGATTCGATTCGAGGAATTCGCAGACCTTGTCGAGGCCGACCCGCGTCTGCCGGGCCGTATCGCGATCACGGACGGTCACGCTCTGGCTCGCGGCGGTGTCGCCGTCGATGGTGATGCAGAACGGACACCCCGCCTCGTCCATCCGGGCGTAGCGCTTGCCGATGGCCTGTTTCGCGTCATGCTCGATCTGGCCGCGGCGCCAGAACCTGCGGCGCAGCTCCTGGTGGAGCTTTTCGCTGATTTCGGGCATGCCGTCCTTGTTCACGAGCGGGAACACCGCCGCCTTGATGGGCGCGACGCGCGGGTTCAGCAGCAGCAGCTCCGGACTCGCCCGCGCGGGATCCTCGGTGTAGGCCTCGCACAGCAGGGCCAGCACGCCGCGATCCAGCCCGGCGGACGGTTCGATGACATGCGGCAGGTACCGCTCGCCCTTGTGGCCCCCATTGGGCAGCAGCTCGCCACGCTCATTGTCGAAGTATTCGAGCTGCACCCGGGAGTGCTGCTGATGCTGCGCCAGGTCGAAGTCCGACCGGTGCGCCACGCCCTCCAGTTCGCCGAAGCCGGGCGCCGTGAACGGGAAGCGATACTCCACGTCCGCGGTTCCGGCGCCGTGTCGCGCATAGTGCGCGAGCTCGTCCACGTCGTGTACGCGCAGCTGCAGGTTCTGCCCCGAGAGGCCCAGTCCGCGCCACCACTTCATGCGCTGATCGCGCCAGAACGCGTACCAGTCACGGGCGGAATCCGGGTGGCAGAAGAACTCGATCTCCATCTGCTCGAACTCGCGGCTGCGGAAGGTGAAGTTCCGCGGTGTCACTTCATTGCGGAACGCCTTGCCGACCTGGGCGATGCCGAAGGGCAGCTTGACGCGGGTCGTGTCGATGACGTTCTTGAACTGCACGAAGATGCCCTGCGCGGTCTCGGGGCGCAGGTATGCCACGTCATCCTCGGTGGCGGTCGCTCCCACGTAGGTCCTGAACATCAGGTTGAAGGCGCGCGGCTCGGTCAGCGTCCCGGCCATCTGCGCATCCGGACCGACGACGTGGCCCCATTCGCCGCGCGGCAGCTGCGACAGCGGTACCGCACGCGTTTCGCCGAAGGCCTTCTCGGCCTTCCTGCGCTGCCTGATCTCGCTGGCCGTGTCCGGCATGAAGGCGAACAGCGGCTTGCCGTTGCGCTCGCCGCTGACCGGCACGTACAGCTGCAGGTGGTCGAAGCGGTAGCGCTGCTGGGTCTCGCGGCAGTCGACCATCGGATCGCTGAAGCCGGCGATGTGGCCGCTGGCCTCCCAGACGCGCGGGTGCTGGATGATGCTGGTATCGATCGGCACGATCCGCACCGGCTCACCGTCCGGGCCGGGTTCCCCGCCGCAGGGATTGAGCACCACGTCCTCCCACCAGGCGTCCCGCAGGTTCTTCTTCAGCTGGGCGCCGAGCGGGCCGTAATCCCAGAAACCGCTCAGGCCGCCATAGATCTCGGACGCCTGGTAGATGAAGCCACGGCGCTTGGCCAGCGCCATGATCCGGTCCATGGACTTCGGGGTGGTGGCCGACATGTCGCTCGTCAGGCCTCGTTCACGAACTTGGTGACCAGGCAGGTCTCCAGGCCCTCGATGCCCTCCTCCGAACCGTGGCCGCTTTCCTTCACCCCGCCAAAGGGCGACTCCGGCACCGAGATCTGGAAGCTGTTGATGCCGATCATGCCGGCCTCGAGCTGCTCGCCGAGCAGGTTCACCGTGCGCGACGAGCGGGAGAAGGCGTAGGCCGCAAGGCCGAAGGGCAGGCGGTTCGCGCGCGTGATGGCCTCCTCGAACGAGGCAAAGGAGTTGATCAGCGCCACCGGGCCGAAGGGCTCCTCGTTCATGATGCGGGCCTCCTCGGGAACATCCGACAGCACCGTCGGCTGGAAGAAGTAGCCCTTGCCGGGGATGCGCTCGCCGCCGGCGTGGAATTTCGCACCGTGCCGGCGCGCATCGGCAAGCAGGCTCTCCATGGCGGTCAGGCGCCGCGGATGCGCCAGGGGCCCCATCTGCACGCCCTCGACCAGCCCATCCCCGACCTTCAGCGCCCGGGTCCGCCGGGCGAAGCCCTCGACGAAGCGCCCGTACACCGACTGGTGCACGTAGAAGCGTGTCGGCGACACGCACACCTGGCCGGCATTGCGGAACTTGGCGCCGACCGCGAGGTCCAGCACCTGCTCGACGTCGACATCGTCGAACACCAGCACGGGACCGTGGCCGCCCAGTTCCATGGTCGTGCGCTTCATGCCCTCGGCCGCGAGCTTCGTGAGCTGTTTGCCGACCGGCACCGACCCGGTGAAGTGCACCGCGCGGATGATCGGCGAGCGGATCAGGTGCTCGGATACCGCGGCGGGCGCGCCGAACACCACCGACAGCACGCCCTTGGGCAGTCCGGCATCGAGCAGGGCGCGCGCGACCTCCAGGGCCGAGCCCGGCGTCTCCTCGGCGGGCTTGAGAATGCAGGTGCAACCGGCCGCCAGCGGTGCCCCGATCTTGCGGGCCGGATTGCCGAGCGGAAAGTTCCAGGGCGCAAAGCCCGCGACCGGGCCGACCGGCTCCTTGAGCACGGTCATGCGCACTCCGGGCGCGCGCTGCGGCAGCACGCGGCCGTAGGCGCGGCGCCCCTCCTCCGCGTACCACTCGAAGATCTCGGCCGACATGCCGAGCTCGATGCGCGCCTCGGCGAGGGTCTTGCCCTCCTCCTGGGTGGCGATGCGCGCGATGTGATCCGCGCGCTCGCGCAGCAGGTCCGCCGCGCGCTTCAGGATGCGGCCGCGTTCGTGCGGCGGCATGGCGCGCCAGGCCGGATACGCGTCGCGCGCGGCGCCGAGCGCCCGGTCCAGATCCGCAGGCGTGGCGAGCGGCAGTTCCCCGAGCACCTCTTCGGTGGCCGGATTGATCACCGCCAGGTGCTCCCGGCCCCCGCCGCCGACCCACTCACCGCCGAGCAGCAGATTCAGGTCCGTATATCGGGCACGCAGCATGGTGATCTCCTTTCGGGGGGCGCGCATCCTAGCAAACCCCCGCCCGCCCGACCACGGCCGGCGCAACTGTCATATACTGCGCGCGCGCTGCCTGAGGCGCGGCTTCGGATGCCTGACTTGCTCTGGTTCAAGGCCTTTCACGTGGTGTTCGTGGTGACCTGGTTCGCGGGACTGTTCTATCTGCCGCGGCTGTTCGTGTATCACGTCGCGGCCGACGACGACATCGGGCGGGCGCGCTTCGTCGTCATGGAACGGCGGCTGTTCGTGATGACCACCATCGGTGGCGGGTTCACGGTGCTGTTCGGGATCCTCATGATCCTGATGGCGCCGGCCTACCTGACGCAGGGCTGGCTGCACGTGAAGCTGACCCTGGTGCTGTTGCTCATCGGCTATCAGGCGTGGTGCCTGCGCCTGATGGGCGACCTGCGCGAAGGCCGCGCGACGCACTCGCAACGCTGGTACCGGTTCTTCAACGAAGTCCCCGGCGTGCTGCTCATCGCGATCGTTCTGCTGGCCGTGATCAAACCCGCCTGAAGCCCGAGCGGCCGCGCTCTTTGCGTGCACCGCGCGCACCACGATCGTGCACTGCACAATCCGTGTGCCGGCGCGGCTGAATAAATCCAACGCAATCCGCGATTTACCTTCATTTCTGTGACGGATCCGTGCCGGTGCCGGGCGACGCATTGCTACCGTACGACAAAATCCCTTCGGATCCTGGGCATGACTCGCAAGACGGCGGCAGGTACGGACGAGCCGAACATCGGTGCGACCGGGCAATTCGTGGCCCTGGGTGCGTCCTTCGGCGTCGGCGCGTCCCCCGAGCGGGGTCCGGACCCGGCCCGCGAACTGAGCCTGCGCGAGCACGAATACCTGCGGATGCTGAAGACGCTGCTCGCCAACATCGATGGCATCGTCTATCGCTGCCGCGACGACGAATATCACACGCTGGAGTTCGCGAGCCAGGGCTGCCGCGCCGTCACCGGTTATGAGTTCTCGCAACTGCTGCAGAACGCCGTGGTCGACTTCGAGTCGCTCAAACATCCCGACGACCAGTTGTGGGTCGCCGAAGCCATGCGCCTGGCCTTGAGGGAGCGCCGCCCCTTCGATCTCGAGTACCGGCTCATTCACGCCGACGGCAGCGTGCGCTGGATCTGGGACCGCGGCATGGGTGTGTACGACGCCCAGGGCGGCGTCGTGGCCATCGAGGGACTGATCCATGACGTGACCTCGCGCAAGGAAGCCGAGCAGGGACTGCGCGAAGCCGAACGGCGCTATCGCGGACTGTTCGACAACGCTCTCGAGGGCATCTTCCGCACGACCATGGACGGGCGCTACCTGGGTGCGAATCCGGCGCTCGCGAACATCTACGGCTTCGATTCGCCCGATGAGCTGATCGCGACCCTGCAGAACATCGGCAGCCAGCTGTACGTGGATCCGGAGCGGCGCGCGGAGTTCATGCGCATCATCACCTCGCGCGGCTCGGTATCCGGCTTCGAATCGCAGGTGTACCGCAAGGACGGCGACATCATATGGATCTCGGAGAACGCCCGCGTCATCGTCGATGACGACGGCTCGCTGCAGGGCTACGAGGGCACCGTCGAGGACATCACGGAGCGCAAGCTGTACCAGTCACGCATCGAGCAGCAGGCGAACTTCGATCCGCTCACCGGACTCGCCAACCGCTCGCTGCTGCAGGATCGCCTGAAGCAGGCGATCCTGACCGCCGCCAGCTACAACACGCGTCTCGCGGTGGCGTTCATCGACCTCGACCGGTTCAAGTTCATCAATGACAGCCTCGGGCACCACGTCGGCGACGAGCTGCTGAAGACCATGGCGGCCCGCTTCCACGCCTGCGTGCAGGAACGCGACACCGTGGCGCGGCTCGGCGGGGATGAATTCGTGCTGCTGCTCAACAGCCCGGGCTCCGCGGATGAGGTGCGGTTGGTGCTGGAGCGCATGCTGAGCGCGGTGACCCAGCCGTGGATGACCGACCACGGCGAATACCAGGTCACCTGCAGCATCGGCATCGCGTTGTACCCAGAGGATGGCGTCGACGCGCAGACGCTCCTCAAGCACGCCGATTCGGCCATGTACCGCGCCAAGGACTCGGGACGCAACAACTTCCAGTTCTTCACGCGCGAAATCAACACGCTGATGACCGAGAGGCTGGAACTGGAGGGGAAACTGCGCCGGGCGCTCGAGCGCAACCAGTTCCAGCTGCACTACCAGCCGCGGGTCGACCTGGCCTCGGGCAGGATCCTGGGTGCCGAGGCCCTGATCCGCTGGTACATCCCCGGTGAACAGCCGATCCTGCCCGGTCGCTTCATCGCCCTGGCGGAGGAAACCGGACTGATCACGCCCATCGGGCGGTGGGTGCTGCACACGGCCTGCGCGCAGAACAGGCTCTGGCAGGACCTGGGACTGCCGCCCATCGTGGTCTCGGTCAATGTCTCCGCGGGGCAATTCAGGGCCAGCAATTTCGTACGCAGCGTTGCCGAGACCCTGAAGGAGACGGGACTTGATCCGGGGTACCTCGAGATCGAGCTCACCGAGAGCGTCATGCACGATGCGCCACAGCTCGTCGGCATGCTCGGGGAGCTCAAGCGCATCGGCGTCCAGGTGGCCATCGATGACTTCGGCACCGGCTACTCGAGCTTGAGCTCGCTGAAGCGCTTTCCGGTGGATCGCCTGAAGGTCGACCGCTCCTTCGTCGAGCACATTGCCATTGATACCGACGATGCGGCCATCGTCCGCACCATCATCGCGCTCGGGCGCAATCTGGGCCTGAGGGTGGTGGCCGAAGGCGTGGAGACCGCCGAGCAGATGCAGTTCCTGCGCGAGCATGCCTGCGACGAGGTCCAGGGCTACTACTACAGCCGGCCGGTACCGGCCCGGGAATTCGCGAACCTGCTGCGCTCGACCCAGCCGCCCTGAGCGGGCCGGGCTGGCTGAAAACCCCGGTATATCAACAAGATCGCCGGGTGCACCGTCACCGTGCACGACCGTGCACCAAAATCGCCCGGCTTCGGCGATAATCGCCGGCCTTGCCCAAACCTGGGCGCAACCCTGGCCAGGAGCGATTCCATTGCACGCCACTCATGCGCCCGCCGACGTCCTGTTCATCCTGACAGGTGCGATCCTGATCCTGGCGATGCACGCCGGTTTCGCCTTCCTCGAGTTGGGAACGGTCCGCGGCAAGAACCAGGTCAACGCGCTGGTCAAGATCCTGTGTGATTTTTCGGTCTCCACCGTCGCCTACTTCCTGGTCGGCTACTCCATTTCCTATGGAGTGAGTTTCTTCGACCCCGCCGCCGCGCTCGCTCGCGATCACGGCTACGAGCTCACTCGCTTCTTCTTCCTGCTGACCTTTGCGGCCGCGGTGCCCGCGATCGTCTCCGGAGGCGTCGCCGAGCGCATCCGCTTCTATCCGCAGCTTCTGGCGACCCTTCTGATCGTGGCCTTCCTCTACCCGCTGTTCGAGCGGCTGGCGTGGAACGACGGTTGGGGGTGGCAGGAGTGGATGCAGAGCCGCTTCGGCGCGCCGTTCCACGACTTTGCCGGCTCCGTCGTCGTCCACGCGGTGGGGGGCTGGATCGCGCTCGCGGCGGTGCTGCTGCTGGGCGCACGCCGGGGCCGCTACGCGCACTCGGGCGCCGTCTCGGCCCATCCGCCCTCGAGCATTCCCTTCCTGGCGCTCGGGGCCTGGATCCTGGTGGTGGGCTGGTTCGGCTTCAACGTCATGAGCGCCCAGACGCTCGAGCGCATCTCGGGGCTGGTGGCCATGAACTCGCTGATGGCGATGGCCGGCGGCACGCTCGCGGCGCTGGTCGCGGGCCGCAACGACCCCGGCTTCGTGCACAACGGTCCACTGGCCGGGCTGGTCGCGATCTGCGCCGGCTCCGATGTCATGCATCCGCTGGGGGCGTTCATCACCGGCGCGATTGCCGCGACCCTGTTCGTCAGGCTGTTCACGCTCACCCAGAACCGCTGGAGGATCGACGACGTCCTCGGGGTGTGGCCGCTGCATGGCCTGTGCGGGGCCTGGGGCGGCCTCGCGGCCGGCATCTTCGGCAGCACCTCCCTGGGCGGCCTCGGAGCCGTGAGCTTCGCATCACAGCTGGTCGGCACGGCCCTCGGCGTTACCGTGGCCCTGGGCGGCGGCACGATCGTCTACGGCGCGTTGAAGCTCACGACCGGCCTGCGGCTCAGCCAGGAAGACGAATACAGTGGCGCCGACCTGAGCATTCACCGCATCAGCGCCACTCCCGAACCCGAAACGCGCTGACCGCGATCAGAACAGGCCGACGATCCTGCCGGCCTCGTCCACGTCGATGGAATTGGCCGAGGGGACCTTGGGCAGGCCGGGCATGGTCATGATGTCGCCGCAGATCATGACGATGAACTCGGCGCCGGCATTCAGGCGCACTTCACGGATGTTCACGACGTGCCCCGACGGGGCACCGCGCAGCTTCGGATCCGTGGAGAAGGAGTACTGGGTCTTCGCGACGCACACCGGGTAGTTGCCGTAGCCGCCATCCTGGAGCTGCTTGATCTGGCCACGCACCTTCGCATCGGCGGTGATGTCCGCGGCGCCGTAGATCCGGGTGGCGATGCTCTTCATCTTCTCCCACAACGGCGCGCTTTCTTCGTACACGAACCGGAAGGTGCTCGGCTGCGCGGCCATCTTCACCACTTCCTCGGCCACCGCGACGGCCCCCTTGCCGCCTTCGGCATAGTGGCGCGCCAGGATGACCTTGGCGCCGCGGCTGCCCGCGCGCTCGATGAGCACCTTGACCTCCGCATCGGTGTCTTCACTGCGGTGATTGATCGCCACCAGGCAAGGCAGGCCGTAGTTGTTGCGCACATTGTCGATATGGCGCTCGAGGTTGACGATACCCTTCTCGAGGGCCGCGACGTTCTCCTTGCCCACGTCCGCGACTTCGACGCCGCCGTGATACTTGAGCGCGCGCACCGTCGCGACGATGACGGCGGCCGCGGGCGTGAGTCCGGCCTTGCGGCACTTGATGTCGACGAATTTCTCGGCGCCGAGGTCGGCGCCGAAGCCGGCCTCCGTGACGACGTAGTCGGCCAGGCGCAGCGCGGTCTGGGTGGCCATCACCGAATTGCAGCCGTGCGCGATATTGGCGAAGGGACCGCCGTGGATGAAGGCGGGATTGTTCTCCAGGGTCTGCACCAGGTTCGGCGCCATGGCGTCGCGCAGCAGGGCCGTCATGGCTCCATGGGCGTTCAGCTCGCGCGCGAGGATGGGCTTCTGCTGCGCCGTGTAGCCGACGACGATCTTGCCGAGGCGCTCCTTCAGGTCCTTGATGCTGGTCGCCAGGCAGAAGATGGCCATGACTTCCGAGGCCACGACGATGTCGAAGCCGTCCTGGCGCGGATAGCCATTGCCGGGGCCGCCCAGGCCGACCACGATGTCACGCAGCGCGCGGTCGTTGCAGTCCACGACGCGGCGCCAGGCGATGCGGCGCACGTCGAACCCGAGCTGGTTGCCCTGGTGGATGTGATTGTCGATGAGCGCGGCCAGCAGGTTGTTCGCGAGCGCAATGGCCGAGAAGTCGCCGGTGAAATGCAGGTTGATGTCCTCCATCGGGACGACCTGCGAGTAGCCGCCGCCGGCGGCGCCGCCCTTCATGCCGAACACCGGCCCGAGCGCCGGCTCACGCAGGCAGATGATGGTCTTCTTGCCGATCCGGTTCAGCGCATCGCCAAGACCGACGGTGGTGGTCGTCTTGCCTTCGCCGGCCGGGGTCGGGGAAATCGCGGTGACCAGGATCAGCTTGCCCAGGGGACGGTCCTTCAGGCTGCTGATGTAGTCGAGGGAGATCTTGGCCTTGAAGCGGCCGTACGGCTCGAGGGACTCCTCGGGGATGCCGAGGCGATCCTTCGCGAGCCCGATGATCGGACGCATCTTGGCCTGTTGGGCGATTTCGATGTTGGAAGCTGGAGGTGCCATGCAGGTTCCCGGGTCTTGTTGTGTCGAAAGGGCCGTAAATGTAGCACGACCGATGCCGGCGCGATCGGGCGCACGGTTTGCCATCAGCTTCCATTATCATTGGTATCTATGAGCCCGATTTCCGCCACGGACCTGCGGCCGTTCATCCGCACCATTCCCGACTACCCGCGCCCCGGGGTCCAGTTCCGCGACATCACGACGCTGCTGGGAAACGCACAGGCCCTGCGCGCGACCCTGGCGCAGATGTCGGCCCCCTGGGCCGGCGCCGGCATCACCCACGTTGCCGGCATCGAGGCCCGGGGGTTCATACTCGGAGGCGCGATGGCCTGCCAGCTCGGGGCCGGGTTCGTGCCCCTGCGCAAGAAGGGCAAGTTGCCGCACACGACCATCGGGGTGGAATATTCACTGGAATACGGAGTCGACGAGCTGGAAATCCATGCCGACGCCGTCAGGCCCGGGGACCGCGTGCTGCTGGTCGATGACCTCATCGCCACCGGCGGAAGCGCCGCCGCGGGCGTGCGCCTGCTACAGTCCCTGGATGCCGAGGTGGCCGGCGCCACCTTCGTGATCGATCTGCCCGAGCTCGGGGGGACCGCGAGGCTCGAGCGGGCCGGCATCAGGACCGTGTCGCTGGTCCGCTTCGAGGGGCACTGACCGGCCCCGCCCTGGCCCGAAATTGCATAATGCGAGGAACCTACCCATGACCCAGCAGGAAACCTCCGGCACCGAGGCATTGGCCGCCGAGCTGCGCCGGATTCTCGAACAGGCCGAACAGCTGATGGGCGGAGCCGCCGCGGACGCCCCGTCCCTGGGCGCGTTGAAGGACCGGGTCAACGAGACCATCGGCGCGGCCCGCGCGAAGCTGGCGGACCTGGAACAGGACGCGCGCCAGCGAGGCCGCCGTGCCGCCGCGGCCACCGAGTCGTGGGTCCGCTCGAACCCCTGGGCGGCGCTCGCCATCGGCGCCGGAATCGGTCTCATCGTGGGCGCCTTGATCATGCGCGGCGGCCCGGGCGCACCCGACGATACCGAAGTCTGAAGCCGTGATACCCGGAATGCCTTCCTTCGCGGAGCGCAGCCGCTCGCTGCTGCGGCAGCTGCTCGCCATGGGCCAGACGCGGCTGGAAATGCTCGGCCTCGCGGTCGAGCAGGAGGTTCATGCCCTGGGCCGCGAGCTGCGACTGGCCGCGGTCTGCATCATCGCCGCGTGGCTCGCGGGCACCTCCGCGGTGCTGTGGATCGCGCTCGTGTTCCCGCGCCAGGTCGGGCTGTGGATACTGGGGATACTGTGCCTGCTGTTCGCGGTCACGAGCCTCGTGACCTGGCAGGCCTTGAAGCGCGCGGCCAGGCGCGAGCGCGTGTTCAGCCGTCTCGCTGAACAGCTGCGCCAGGACGCCAAGGCGCTGGAAAGCTTCACCGGCACCGAACATGACTGAGGCGAAGAAGCAGCCGCGCGCCGCCGTCATCGCACGGCGGCTGCAGGTGCTCGAGATCGAGGCCGCGATCCAGCGCACCACGCTCGCGGCGACACTGACCGAATGGCAGCAGCGTCGCGTGCTCACCTGGGTGACCGAGGCGGCGAAGGTCGCCGGCGGCATGCTCTCGACCCCGACGGCGAAATGGCTGCTGACCGCGCTGGTGCTGCGCCTGATACGGGGCCGGCGCCGCTAGTTCAGCCGGACGACTCGACGCCGGCCTTCGCGGCCAGCCGCACGAGCGCCTCACCCGTGATCCGATGGATCGTCCAGTCATCCGCCGCGCGGGCGCCGAGGCTGCGATACACCTTCAGCGCCGGCTCGTTCCAGTCGAGCACCGCCCATTCGAAGCGGCCGCAGCCACGATCCAGCGCCAGTCGCGCGAGCCACGCCATCATGTGACTGCCCAGCCCGCGGCCCCGCGCGTCGGGCCGCACGTACAGGTCCTCCAGGTACAGGCCCGGCTTGCCGAGGAATGTCGAGAAATTATGGAAGAACAGCGCGAAGCCGCACGGTCGGTCGTCGATGCACCCGAACACGGCCTGTGCATAGGGCCGTTCGCCGAACAGGGCCGCGTGGATGTCCTCACGCGTCGCGGTCACCTGGTGCGTGAGCCGTTCGTAATCGGCCAGTTCGCGGATGAAGTCGAGCACCAGGCCGACCTCGTCCGCCCGCACTGCCCGCACCGAAAGAGCGGCGGTACTCATCCAGTGCTCTGCAGGCCCTGCGCAATGCCGCTGATGCTGGCGAGCAGCGCCTCGAACAGGTCGCGGTCTTCGCGATTCGTCGCGCGCCAGCGCCGCAGCAGATCCACCTGCATCAGGTTCATCGGGTCCACATAGGGATTACGCAGCTGTATGGAGCGCTGCAGCTGCGCCTCGCCGTCCAGCAGCGCCGCATAGCCCCGCACGGCGAGGATGTGCTGGCGTGCCGTTTCGTATTCGCTGCTGATCACCTGGAAATGCCGGCGCAGCGGCTCATCGACCAACTCCTCGTAGGCGTGGGCGATCTCCAGATCGGCACGCGCCAGCATCGCCTCGACATCGTCCACGAGGTTGCGCAGGAACGGCCACTGGGTGCAGGCCGCCTGCACCGCGGGCAGCCCGTGCGCCGCGATGGCGGCACCGAGCCCGGAGCCTGCGCCGAACCAGCCGGGCAGCAGGTGGCGCGACTGGATCCACGCGAATACCCACGGCACCGCGCGCAGCGATTCGAGCGTGGCGAGGCTGGAACGGTACGCCTCGCGCGACCCGATCTGCATCCGCTCGATGACGTCGATGGGCGTCACCTGGCGGAAGTAATCGTGGAAATCCGGCTCGCCGAACACCAGCCGGCGATAAGCCGCGAAACTTGCCTGCGCGAGGGTCTGCGCGCAGGCGCGGTGTGCCGGATCCGCCTCGGCGCTGGCCTCGCCCCGCCTCAGGCCCACGGTCAGCGCCAGCGCGCTGAAGGCCCGCTCCAGCGTGCGCATGGCGATGGGCCGCAGCCCGTAGCTCTGGTTGACGACCTGGCCCTGCTCGGTGATACGCAGCGCCGGGCTGATCGCACCGGCCGGTGCCGAGCGCACCAGGGCGTCGATCCGGCCGCCACCCAGGGCGATGCTGCCGCCACGGGCGTGCATGATCACGGGGTGCGCCACCACGCCCTTGAGGGCGTCGGTCAGCGCGGCCTGCGCGCGATGAATGGCATAACGCGCGTTGCAGATGCCGCCCTCCTTGCTGATGTCGGCATGCCCCAATACCACCCCCTGCCGGCCGCCACGCGCGGCGAGGTGGCGTTCGTAGGTGGCATCGGCCAGCAGCTGCCCCATGAGTCCGGCGCTGTGCTCGAGCGTGTCCAGACACTCGAACATCGGCGCCACGTCCACCGCCGCCTCGCCGGTGCGCTTGTCCCAGGCCTCGGCCCAGCGCGCCAGCAACAGCACCGCCAGCACGTCGTCGGTGCCGAGCACGCCGCTGACGATGTAGTAGCCGATGGCATCCGGTCCATAGCGGTGGCGGCCCTGGACCATGGCCTCGAACACGCCACGACTGCGGCGGCCCTGCGGATCGAGCTCCATGCGCGGCCCCCTGTCCCGGGCCAGCGCCTCGCCCAGCAGCTGCTGGCGCTCGGAGGCGGGCCGCTGCACCCATTGCGGATCTCCGAGGCCCTGGGCGATGACCTGGTGATGCACGCTCGTGTGCTGGCGGATGTCCAGCGTCGCCATGTGAAAGCCGAAGGTCTGCACCCGGCACAGCAGGCGCTGCACCGAGTGGTGGCCCGCGTTCCAGCCCTTGTTGGCGCGCAGGCTCTCGGCGATCAGGCGGATGTCGGCCTCGAATTCCCGGGCCTGCTCGTAGCCGTTCGGGCGGCCTTCGACCGCATTGCGCAGGCGCGTGCCGAGCTGCGCGAGGAACACCCGGTATGGCATGCGGTCGTGGCGCGCCGGGGTGATCGAACGCGATCCGGGCACCACGGTGTTGTAGTGCTCGATGCGCTTCGCGAGCGCGGCCGACACATTGATGCGGCTGGCGCTCTGCGACAGCTCCTGCGCCAGGGTCTGGCACTCCTCGAAGTAGGCGTTGAGGATGACGCGGTGCTGGCGATCGAGGGTCTCGCGGATGGTCTTGCCGTGCACGTCCGGATTGCCGTCCATGTCGCCGCCCACCCAGGTGCCGAAGGCGATGATGCGTGGCAGCTGCAGCGCCTCCGCATCGGCGCCGTAGAGCTTCTCGAGCGCCTCGGCGACCTCCTCGTAGAAGTCCGGCACGACCCGGTAGAGGATTTCGCCCAGGTAGAAGAGCACATGCTCGCGCTCGTCGGCCACCGTCAGCCGTTCGCGCGGGTGATCCTCGGTCTGCCAGGCCGCCGTGATCTCGGCGCGTACCCGGTTCCAGACCGCACGGGATTCGGCCGGCGTGAGGGTCGGATCGAGCCGGTCGAGCAGCAGCTGCGCCACGCGCTGCTGCTTGCGCAGCATCGTACGGCGGGTGGCCTCGGTGGGATGCGCGGCGAACACCGGCTGGATCTGCAGCTGCGGCAGGATGGCCAGGACATCCTTGAGCGTCGCGCCGCTCGCCTTGAGCGTGCCGAGCGCATCCTCGATGCCGCCGGGTTGGGGCCGGCCGCCGTCCTTCAGGAAATACTCACGCCGCCGGCGGATGCGATGCACTTTCTCCGCCAGGTTCACCGCCTGGAACCAGGCCGAGAAGGCGCGCACCAGGTCGCGCGCCTGGGCCGGCGGGCGGCCGCGCACCCGCACGGCCAGGTCGCTGCCCGCCTTGGCATCCCCTTCGCGACGGTTGATGGCGGTGACGCGGTCCTCCTCGACCGTCGCCAGCAGCGCCGGACCACCCTGTTCGCGCAGCATCGCGCCGATCAGGTCGCCGAGCGCATGCACGTCCTCGCGCAGCGCCTCGTGCTTGGGCGGGAAATGGATCTGCTGGCGTTTCAGGATCTATGTCTCCACGGCATCGGGGTCAGGGCCCGGTCTCGGCCTGCCGGCATCAGCCCGCCAGCAGCACGCCCTCGGCATGTTCCAGCGCCTCGGGCAGGCCATGGATCAGGACCACATCGCCTTCCCGCAGGCGCGTGGTGCCGTCGGGCGCCGTGCCCAGTATCCCGTGTCGGCGGATTCCCGTGAAGCCCACCGCCGCGCCACGGCCCCGCACCTCCTCCACGGACCGGCCCACCGCCCAGGCGCCCGGCGGAATGACCACGGTCCGGACCTCCTCGCGCGGCTGCGCGAGGTCGGCCGACAGCGGCGAATCGGTGTGCTGGCGTACATTGCTCAGCAGCGCATAGCGGGTGTCGCGCACCTGCCCGAGGGCCTGGGCCACGCGCGCCGCGGGCACCCGCAGGGTCTGCAGCGCCGCGGCAACCAGTATCAGCCCCATCTCGAAAGTCTCGGGAATGGTCTGGGTGGCGCCGGCCGCCAGCAGTTCCGCGGCACGTGAATCATCGACGGTGCGCACCAGGATGGGCACGTCCGGGCGCAGCCGCCGGACCGTGCGCACGATGCCGAGCGCGACGCCCGGGCTCGAGAAGCTGACGACCACGGCGCTGGCGTGGTCACAGCCGGCATTGACCAGCATGTCCTCATTGGCCGAATCCCCGTAGAGCACCGGCTCGCCGGCCTGCCGCGCGGCGCGTATGCGCGCCGGATCGAGGTCGAGCGCGATGTATTCGAAGCCCTGCGACTCCAGCACCCGCGCGACGCTCTGGCCGACACGGCCGTAGCCGCAGAGGATCACGTGCTCGCGCTGGGCGATGGTGCCGGTGGGTCCATACTCGGCCGGCGCCAGCGGTCGGGTGCCGGGCCGCTGTTCGCGCAGCACCAGCCGCGCGATGCGTGCGTTGTTCGCCAGGATGAACGGACTCACGACCATCGACAGCACGACCGCGACCAGCAGCGGCTGCGCGACCCGCACGGGCACGGCCCCGCTCTGCAGCACCAGGGTGAACAGCGCGATTCCGAACTCCCCGCCGATCGACATCACGACACCGGTGCGCACCGCCTTGAAGGTCGAGGGCTCGAACAGCCGCGTGGCGAGCGCCGCGACCGTCGCCTTGATGACCAGCAATCCGGCGAGCAGCGCCGAGATCAGCAGGAATTCGTGGACCAGCAGGGCGAGGTCGAGGAGCATCCCGACGCTGATGAAGAACAGTCCCAGCAGGATGTCGCGGAACGGCCGGATGACGCTCTCGATCTGGTGCCGATACTCGGTTTCGGCGAGCATCATGCCGGCCAGGAACGCTCCGAGCGCCAGCGACAGGCCCGCCAGATGCGAGGTCCAGGCGGAGGCGAGCACGACCAGCAGCACCGCCAGGGTGAACAGTTCCCGAAGCCGGCTGTGCGCGATTTCGTGAAACAGGGGCCGCAGCAGCCAGCGCCCCGCGGCGAGCACCGCGGCCACGGCGGCGGCGCCGCCGGCCACGGCGCCGGCCACCGCTTCGGCCGAGAAGTCCCGATGCGGCCCCGCGGCGAGGGCGGATGCCAGCGCCAGCAGCGGCACGAAGGCCATGTCCTGGAACAGCAGCATGCTGAAGGCCAGGCGGCCGTGCGTGCGGTTGATTTCGCCCCGATCGGTGAGGGAGTGCAGGACGATGGCGGTGGAGCTCATCGCGAGCGCGCCGCCCACCAGTGACCCGATCAGCCAGGGCAGGCCGAAGCCCCGGGCGATGACCGCGACCGCCGCGATGGTGGCGCACACCTGCAGCGCTCCCAGGCCGAACACCTCGCGCCGCACCGCCATCATGCGCGGCAGCGAGAATTCCAGCCCGAGCGTGAACAGCAGGAACACGACGCCGAGTTCGGCCAGGTCGCCGATGATGTCGGCCTGGGTGATCAGCCGCAGCGCGTGCGGCCCGAGCGCCATGCCGACGACCAGGTACCCGAGGATCGACGGCCAGCCGATGCGCCGCGCCAGGGCCACGACGAACACCGACGCGGCCAGCATGATCAGGACCTGGGTAAGGGGCTGTTCGATCAACAGTGGCCGACCCCTTCGCGTATCAGCTGTTCATCAATATGGTCGTGTCGAAGCTCTCGAAGCCCTGGATGGCGCGCTTGTAGGCATTGAACACCAGCCGCTCGGCCACCTTGTCGGCACGCGCGGACAGCAACATGCGCATCACGATGTCATCGGGCGGCCGCGCGGCATCCTCGGCCATCAGCTGCTCGATGACGCGGGTCAGCCGGTGCACCAGTTCGTTCGCGAAGCGCAGGTGCGCCGCATCCTGCACCTGGTCGCTCCCCGGCCCGTAGGTGCTGCGGGCCTCCTCGGCCAGCTCGTGCAGGAACATGTTCAGCAGGCGCGCCTTGTCGATCAGCCGCAGCTCGGTGAAATAGTCGATTTCGGACTGCAGGTTCATGGGCGCGCGGGCCTCACGCGGGGAAGAAGTCGATCGGCTTGGTGGTGGTGATGGTTTCCACGTCCTTGGGCTCGAAGCGGAAGGATTTTACACGTGCGATGATCTTGCTCTCCAGATCGTCATTGTGCAGTTCGGAGGACACGACGCGGCACATCGTGACCTCGCCGGAGGGGGCAATCGTGAATTCCAGCACCAGTTTGCCCTGCAGCTCGGGGTGTTCGCGCAGGGCCCGGGCGTACAGTGTATAGATTGCCCCCTTGTTGCGATCGAAGACCAGCTCGATCTCCTCGCGGCTGCGGGCCGCCTTGCCGCTGCTGCCGGTGCGGGTCGGACCGCGATCGTCCAGGCCGGAGTGCGCAATGGCCGAGGTGACGGTTGCCGTCTCGTGTCCGGTCAGGGAACCCGCGCCGCTGCCGAAGCCGCGGCTGTTGGTGGAGGTGATGCCGCCGCTGGCGGTCCCGACCTTCGCGGTGATCATGGAGCGCTCGGCGTGCGAGTCCGCGCCGACCGCCCCGGTGAGGTTCTTGGTCTGCCCCTCATCGATCGGGGTCTTCTCGCGCAGGTCGGCCAGGGCGTCCTTGAACTGATTCACCGCCTTCTCGGCCTTCTTGCGCGCTTCGGCCACCTTGTCGACCGGGACGGGAGTCGGCACGGGCTTGACCTCCGGCACCGGCTTCACCTCCTCCTTCGGCGGCGGGGGCGGTGGCGGCGGGGGCTTCGGCTGCTCGGCCAGCATCACCCGCGCCAGCTGCGGCGGTATCGCGACGGCGCCGGGCGGGGTCCGCGGGGGCGGCAGCAGCGCGATCAGGATGGCCAGGGCCAGCAGCAGGACGAGGCCTGCGCGCAGGATGCGCTTGAACCGCGCCTGCGCCTCCTCTTCGCCCTCCCAGGGCAGTTCGAAATTCCGGTAATACGGTGCCAGCATGTTGTGCGTCCTATGCCGCCGGTGCCCGGCCCAGCGTCACCGGCTTCTCTTTCTGCAGCACCGCCAGTGAAATCTTGCCGTAGTCGGCATCCGTGCAGGTGGCCATCACTTTCTTCAGCACCTCGTACGGCAGCGACTTGTCGGCCATGATGGTGATTTCCCGGGCGGCCAGCGCGGTCTCGGAGACGTCCTTGCCGACCAGCAGCGGCCGCTTCAGGGCCGCCCCGAGGGGCGCCAGCGTCGCCGCCGGGTCCGCCTGCAGGTCCTTGACGCTCTCGATCAGCTCGCCCTGCACGAACAGGTCGGTCCGGGTGATCATGACCACCACCGAGCGGTCGGGCGCCGTCTTCGAAATGGATTGCGGGATCTCGATGCCCTTGCTGTTCTGGATGATCTCGACCTCGGTCGAATACACCAGCAGGAACGACACCATCACCGAGAGGATGTCGATCAGCGGGATCAGGTTCAGCTCGAAGCCGGCCTGGTGGCGCTGATGATGCACGGCCATGCGCCTGGCGCGGTTGGACATCATGGCGGCGCGTCTCCCACCGAAATGGTCGGAAACAGCTCCGCCTGGGTCGTCGAGAAGCCGTTGGTGGCTTCGAACACCCGCACGTGGTCCATCACCTGCACCAGGATGTCATAGGGCGTGTCCTTTTCGAGCAGCACGGAGGCATCCGTCTTGGTCGGGAATTTCGCCTTCACGGCTTTCAGGAATTCGGTCAGGCCGTCGAAGTCATAGCCCTGGGCCGTGTTCGGAATGTCCTTCAACGGCCCGGTATTGCGGTCGGCCACCTCGAGCAGGTTGTGGCGCACGAGCACCTCCAGCTGCAGATCCTTCGGCAGGTCCGGCATCTGCGCCGACGCGGTGGGCAGGTTCAGCTGCAGGACCACCGTGCGGGAGAACACGGCGGTCATCAGCAGGAACGTCACCAGCACGGTGAAGATGTCGATCATCGGGACGAGCAGCAGCTCGGCGGGCCGCCGGTTGCGGCGCGCGAGCTTCCTGGCATCGTATGAACGGCGCATGAGGGTGCCTTGCTGCGCCCGTCAGGCCGCGGCGGGCGCCGGCGCCTCGGGACGCCGCTCGGTCACGGCATTCAGGAACTTCACCGAAGCCATCTCCAGGCTGTCGATGAGTTCCGTGGTCTTGGTCTGCAGGAAGGCATGGATGAACAGCAGCGGCACCGCGGTCATCAGACCGAACGCCGTGCAGTTCATGGCAACCGAAATGCTCGCCGACAGCAGATTGGCCTTTTCGGCCGGATTCACCGTCGCGACCGCGTGGAAGGCGTTGATCAGGCCCATGACGGTGCCGAGCAGCCCGAGCAGGGTCGCGAGGTTGGCGAACGTGGCCAGGTAGTGGGTGCGCTTCTCGAGCCGCGGCACCACTTCCATGAGGCTCTCCTCCATGGCCTTCTCGATGTCATCGCGGCGCCGCGCGGCCTGGATGCGCGCCAGACCGTAATTGAGGATCTGGCCGATGGCCGAGTCGGACCTGGAGGTGATCTGCACCACCTGGCGGAAATTGCCCTGCGCGAGCAGCGGCACGATTTCGTTCCACAACTGCCGGTTGCGCGTCGAGACGCGCGCCAGGTAGATGTAGCGTTCCAGCGCGATCGACAGACCGATCACGAGGACCACGGCGATCGGAAACATGAAATTCCCGCCGCCCTGAAAGAACTTGACCAATACGTCCCAGATATTCATCAGCAACTCCCGATACCGCAGGCGAACCTTCGCCGGCTGTCTCAAATTAATGACATAAGCGCAAAATGCTACGACCTGATTCTCATCCCCGGCGCAAGCGCCCGAAGGCCCGCCCTCAATGCCCCGTCGTCGCCCCGGGCGGCACGCCCGAGGGTCCCTTTTCTGCCGCAACTGTGTGGTAGTACCGCTCTTCGCGGTTGAAAACGTCACGGTCCACCGGCTGCAGCACCTCATCGACGAGGCTGTTCGCGGGCTTCCCGGTGAGGTCGCCGAGGTCGGCATGCTTCCAGGGCACCACGTACATGACCTTGGGCAGTTCCTTGTTGCCCGTGATCTGCGTCGTGTCCAGGTCGAGCCGATCGAGCGCCTTGCCCGGATGCGCCACCTTCGCGCCGGCCGCGGCCTGCGCCGGGTGCGCTGCCGCGCCCTTGGCCGGCGACTTGGCCGCCGCGCCATCACCGCCGGGCGCTGCGGCCGGGACCGGCGGCTGCGCCGAGGTATTCACTCCGGGTTGCAGGTCATCGCGGCCTGGCGCCTGGCCGAATGCCGGCGCGGCGCAGGTGAGGCAGACCATCAGTACCAGGGCGACTCGCATTCAGCCTCCAGTCTTGTCAGGCGCCGATGGCGCAGTCGGGGCAGGCGCGGCGTTGCGGCCCGCGCGTTGCTTCAGATCGGCGATCCAGCCCGTGACGGCCTTGTCGTCCGCGGCCAGGTCCTTGTAGCGCTGCATGGCCGTCAGCGCCGCAGCGGTGTCACCGAGATAGAGATCCAGCACCACGGCGAGGTTGCGGTAGGCGGGCGCGAACTGCGGATTCACGCTGATGGCCTGATTGTAGGCATCGGCGGCCTCGTGGAACTTGCCCGCGAGCCGCAGCGTCACACCCAGTTCGGACCAGCCCTCGGCATTGCCCGCATCGCGCTGCACGGCCGCGCGCAGCGACTCCTCGGACCTGGCGAGGTCACCGTGCTTGCGGTACAGGATGCCGAGATTCACCAGCGCGCCCGGATATGCCGGGTAACCGGTCGCGATCTGCTGGAACTCCAGCTCCGCCTCCTCGTCCTTGCCGGCCTTCGCCAGTGCGACGGCCCGGGCGAAATCTGCCGTCGCGCGCGGTGGCGGCGCAGCCGGCGTTGCCGCGGCCACGGGTGCCGAAGCGTCCGCGCCGGCGACCCCCGGGGCGATGCTGCGGGCCGGCGCGGCGGCCGATGCCTGGTCCGATGCCGCCGGCGTCGCGGGCGCCGCGGCCACCCGCTGGGGCGGGGTCGCGATCGAGGCGCCGGCCTCGCGCGGGGTGCTGCAGGCGGCCTCGAGCAGGCTCGCCCCGAGCAGCAGGGCCCACTTATTGCAGCGTGGTGACCACATCCTGGGTCAGCTCCGTCTTTCCATAGCGTCCGGGTTTGAGCTCGGCGAGCGCCGCGAAGCTCTTCTTCACCGACTCATCGTAGATGCCGTCGCGGGCGCGCGCCGTGTTGATCTCGTGAATCTGGATGGCCTGCTCCTCGAAGGGGAATGCCTGGTCTTCGAGCAGCGACTCGTACTGTTCGAGTTCGTCCTTGCTCAGCTTCTTCGGCCGCTCGGAGTCCAGAACGTCCTTGCCGAGCCGGCGGTACAGCTCCGCGGTCTCATAGGTGGCGGCGGTGGTCACCTCCGCGACATGGTAGTCGGAGGCCACCTTGTAGGCCGACAGCGCGGCCTCCAGCGCATGGCGCTTGGCGACCAGGCTCTTCTTCAGCGGAGTCACGAGGCGGATCGCGCGGAAGGCGTCCCGCAGCGGCTGAGCGAGGCGCAGCTGCGCGGTCGCCGCGAGGTACTTGGTGCGCTCGGTGCGCGCCGTTCCGGCCTGCGCGTCGGCGCTGACGATTTCCCGCAGCCAGCGCTCCTCGCGGGTGGGGTTGCCGGCCTTCGCGGCCTGCTGCGCGAGCTGCTCGCGCACCTCGATGGCCTCCGGCACCGGGGTCGGGTATTCGGCCACTTCGCGCTCGAGCATCGCGACCGTCTTCGGCGCATTGCCGGCCTTGCCGTACAGCTCGGCCGCGCGCGCCAGCGCCTCGCGGCGCACCGCGGCCTCCTCGGTCGCATTGGTCGAAATGTGTTCGAACTCGACCGCCGCGTCGGCGGGCCGATTGGCCTGCTCATAGGCCACCGCGAGCTTGCGGGTCACGTCCTCGGCGTTCGCGGCATCCGGATAACGCTTGCGATACGGCTCGAGCACCGCGATCGCCTGGTCCCACTGCTTCAGGTTGATGAGCCCGGCCGCGGCGTCGAACTGCGACGTGGCAACGATTCGCGAATCCGGGGCGACCTTCGCCACCCGCAGGAAGTCGGCTACCGCGCCGCTCGCGTCACCGGCCTTCTGGCGCGCCTCGCCCTGACGGTACACCGACTCGGCGATCCGTTCGGTGAGATCGGCGCGCAGCTTCACGCTCGCCGCATCCTGGCCCGGCGAGCGGTCGCGCGCCTGGATGAACGCGGCTTCGGCCTGGTCATACACGCCCAGGTCATACTGGCTCTGGCCGATGATGTTCCAGGCGATGCGTTGCTGCGCCGTCTCGACGGGCGGATTGCGCGCGAGCAGCAGCTGCGACACCTGGATGGCCCGAGGCAGGTCCTTGGCGGCAAAAATCTCCTCGGCGGCCCGGGTCAGCACGCCGCTGCTTTCGGGATGCCCGGGAAAGGTCTGCGCAAACTTGATGTTCGCGTCGATCGCGCGGGCATGCCAGGCGACCTTCGCCGCGCCGTTCAGGCCCTCCTCGGCCTTCTGGTAGGACACGAGCCCCGCGTAGGCCGCGGCCGCCGACTTCGCGCCGCTGGGGTATCCATAAGCGGTGTGCTCGTACTCCGTCGCCGCCTCGCCGTACTGATGGCTCTCGAACAGCGCGTCGGCCAGGAGGTAGTTGGTCGCGGCCGAATCCGGCTCGTCCGGAAACGAAGCCAGATAGCTGCGATACCAGTGCGCCGCCTGGCCGTAATCGGCCGCCAGCTTCGATTTCTGCGCGGCGGCGTGGTAGTACGTGGCCAGGTCCCGCAGGTTGGTCTGCAGCTCCTTGACGACCACCGGGTAGTCCGCCCGTGCCCGCCCCTTCCAGAACGGATCGTTGAAATCGTAGTGCGCCGCATATTCGCGCTTGCCGTCGATCACCAGGTCGGTGAATCCTCCCTTCGTATAGGCCTCGATGGCCTGCATGGCGAGATCCGGCGCATGGACGTTGTCGGGGTCACGGCCGACGAAGGCCCGGTACGCGCCGGCGGCATCCTGGAAACGCTGCTTCTCCACGTACAGGTCACCGAGGCGTGAATACAGCAGGTAGGCGTAGGCGGGGTTGCCGCGATTGGCGAGGAACGCATCCACGCTCGGCGCGCCCTCCATGTACGAGAAGGTGATGCTCATCACCCGCAGCGTGTCATCGACCAGCTCGCGGTTCGCTCGCGAGAGCCGTTCAACGGGGCGCAGCGGCCCGCCCGCCACCCCGCCGAGCAGCTCCTGATCCAGCACGCCGGCGAAGGACGGCAGGCTTTCTTCATTCTGCGCCTGCTTGAACAGCGACCAGCCGTGCTTGTAGAGCGACTCGGTATAGAACGCTGAATTCTTCCCCTGCCTGATGACGACGGCGTAGGCCGCGGCGGCCTGCCGGTAATCCTTGGCGGAGAACAGCAGCTCACCGCGCCGGAACTGCACTTCATCGAGCATCCGCGTGCCCGGGTAACGTGCGATGAGCTGGTCGAGCGTGGCCAGCGCCTGTTCGGGCTTGCTGGTGGCCTCGTAGGCGCGGGCCATCTGGTAGAGCACCTGGTCGTTGCGCGCGTAGTCGGGATAGGCCTTCAGCAGCATCGTGTAGAGGCGGATCGCCTCCGCGCTGTTCAGGTCGACCTGCGAGAGGTCCTTGTCCAGGCCATCGATCGCGTTGCTCTCCTGGGTCAGGTCGCCCAGGCGCCGCATCGCCTCCGCACGCAGTGCCGGATCCGTGCGCTGCAGCTCCAGGAAGCGCTTGTAGTTTTCCATCGCCTTGGCGGTATCGGCCGCCGCGGAGGTGTTCTTCGGCACGATCACCGGGGCCTTGCGGACCAGGTCGCCGATGGTCGCCGGCGCCGGGGCGTCCGCGGCAACTGCCGCGCCGCCGCATGCGCAGCACAGAGCGAGCACGACCGCGCCGCGCAGGCTCGCGCTCACTTGGGGCCTCCCGGGGAGTCGGGCGCCGGGGCCGGCGCGGGAGCGGGGACGGCCTCGGAACCCGGCTTGGCCGCATCGCCGCTGGCGGCCTTGTCATACAGCGTGGCCAGCGCAAAGCGCGCCTGCACCTCGTAGGCGTCGAGCCGGTCCTTCTGGTCGGACAGCTCGGCGACCGCGATCTGCTGCAGATAGGCCTGCTGCGAGTTCCGCGCATCCGCCAGGCGCGCCTGCAATTCGGTGATCCGGGCCTTCAGGCTCGTCAGGCGCGCGGCAAATTCGCCGGTGTTGGTCGGCACGCTGCGGCGCGCGCGATCCACGCGTATCCAGCGGCTCTGCGCCTCGTGCAACGCCAGGTCCAGGTCCTTCAGCGTACGCCGTTCCTGCCACTGGCGCGCCTTGAAGGCATCGCTGAGCTGGTAGTACATCACGCCCTTCACCAGGCGCAAGCGTTCGCGCAGGGCATCGGTCTGTTCGTCGTGGGGCGCGCCCGCCAGGGCATCCTCGATCTGCCGGATCTGTTCCCAGTGGGCGCGCTCCTCCGGCGATCCCAGGGCGGCCACGTCCTCGCGGGCCTCGATACCGCCCAGGCGCGCCTGCAGGTCCTCGCGCCGATGCTGCAGCTGCTCGACCACGCCGGAGGCCAGCAGCTGGTCCACCCGTGGCAGGCGCTGCGCGTAGGCCGCCTCGCGCGTGTCGATCATGTCGCCGAAGGCCTGGGTGCTGTCCGACCAGGCATCCAGCGTCGAACCGAGGAAGGTCAGGTCGCGGTAGTTCTTCAGGCCTTCCTGGAAATCATGGCCGGCCATGATGGCGTACAGGTAGCGCGATTCGGGCTCCTCGGGCAGGTTCTGCAACTGCCAGAACCAGCCGTAATGGGTCTGCTCGTCCCCGGCGAGGAGCTCCTCGAGCATCTTGCCGGAGCGGATGCGCCCGATCGCCCCATCGAGGGCCTGCTGCTCGCCGGCGAAGGAACTGAGCGCCGTCTCGTAATCCTGCGCGGCCTGCGCATTGGATTCGAGCTTGCCGTAGGCGTACGGCACCGCCAGGTACGATTCCTGGACCGCCGAGTCGAGGAGGCTGCGCTGGCGCAGCTCGGTCCAGGGCGCCACCGCGGCCTGGTAGTCACCGAGGGCGGCATCGGCCCAACCGAGCCCGAGCAGCGCCTTGTTCGAATAGGCGCCGTTCAGCCGCACCCGTTCGAGCGGCACGCGCGCCTTGTCGGGCTGGTTGGCCTGCAGATAGGCAAAGCCCAGCGCCAGATTCGCGCGGTCGCGCAGTGCCAGCAGTTCCGGCTGCGCGGTGGCGAGCGTACCGACCGCGGTCAGGCTCGCATCCGCCTCCGGCAGGCGTTGCTGGCGCACCAGCGCCACGCCCATGTTGAACTGCGCGAAGGCCAGCCAGTCCGGCGGGCCGTCGAACGCCTTGAGCAGGGCGATGGCCTCGGTGAAATTCCCCTGCCGCAGCAACGCATTGCTGAGCAGGTGGATCCTCTGCGCCTCCTGCTGCGTGGGCAACCGGCCCTGCACCTGACGCAACGCGTCGATCGCCTTGTCGAGATAGCCACGGGCATACCAGACCTGTCCGAGGTAGAACCAGGCGCGATTGCGTACGCCCTGCGGCACGCCCGGCGTCAACAGCCGCGAGAAGCGTTCGCCCGCCTCGTTGTAGAGCCCCAGCGACAGGTACAGGCCGCCGAGCAGCAGCTGCGAATCCAGTTCATGGTGCGGCAGCTGGTTCCAGTGCTGGTAGGCGAGCAACCGGGTCAGGGCCTCGAAGTCGTCCTGCTGGTAGTAATGGAACAGGACATCGCCGTACTGCAGGTCCTGCACGCGGATCGGCGCCAGCTTCTGCGGGTCGTGCTGCGCCGCCTGCGCGACGCCGGCGAGCGCGGCCAGAAGGACGCAGGAGAAATGGCGCAGGGCTCGCATCGGGAGCGTCTACTCCCAGTCCTTGATCTCGAACTCCGGCTGCATCTTGCGCTGCCGGTCCTCGATCTTCAGTTCCAGGTACTTCGCGCCGATGCTCTTGTCGAATTTCAGGGACGCGCCGCGGCGGTAGTCGCGGTTGTCCGGCCCCTTGCCCGAGAAGAAGGCCACCAGCTCGTGGCTGCCCACCTTGAGGTTGCCCAGGTACAGCCGCTGCACGCCGCCCTTGAGCAGCGCATCCACCTCACGCGGGGTGTACAGGTAATTTGTGACTTCCTTGTTGTCGATCTTCAGGGTGATGGAATCGAGGGCGAAGAATTCGCCCACGTCGATCGACACGTACACGGCAACCTGGGTGTTGGCGGGGAACAGCAGCTCCTCCTCGAGCACGAACAGGTCGCGGTTCAGGTCCACCACGTCCTTCTTGAGCTGCTGGGTGTCTTCGTCGAGGCTGCGGGTGTCGGCGGCGCCCGGTGCGGCAGCCGGCGCGACCACCGTGGCGCCCCCGGCGGCGGCCGGCGCTGAACTTGCGGCCGCCGCGGCGGGCGCCGAGGACGCCGCCGGTGCATCGGCGGCGAAGGACGGCACGGCTACGCAGGCGAAAGCGGCCACGGCCAGCGGCAACGCCCGGGCCCAGGCAAGGCGATCGCATTTCCGGCGGGTCTCGATTGTCGATGGCATGGCACTTCCGGTCATTCGTTGAGCAGCTCGCGAAGCTGGCTTAAGTAGAGCGCCTCGTCCCGGGGGCCGAAGTCGCGGTAAACATGACGTACGATGCCGCCACGGTCGATGAGCACCGTCGTCGGCAGATTGTCGATCTGGTAGCGGCGGGCCACGTCCTTCGAACGGTCCTCGAGCATCAACAGGCCCAGCGGATGGGCGGCCACGAACTGCCGCGCCCGCGTCGCGTCGTCATCCACGCTGACGGCGTAAACGTGCAGCCCGGCGGAGCGGTAGGTGGTGAAACTGCGATCGAGCAGGTCCAGCTGCCGGCGGCACACATCGCACTGGCTGCCCCAGAAGGTCACGACCACGACATCGCCGCGGTCCTCGGAGAGCCGCACATTCGTGCCGCTGAACGCGCGCAACGCGAAATCCGGTGCCGGCTGGCCCACCAGGGGAAAGCCCTGGGCGTTCGCCGCAAGACACAGGATGGTCAGCGTCGCAGCGGCGACGCAGCGCTGAGCCAGGCTCCAACCGCGAAAAGACTTCACACACAGTCATCCATGGGCCCGCCCCGGCGCTTGGCGGCCCTCGCAGCCGGAATTTAACATTTGCAAGGGCGGCGGTCTGTACCGAATTGCTAGCTTATGACCCCGTTCACAATCGGATTGAAGGCGATCAGCGAATCGATGTTCGTGCCCAGGCCGTTGTTGGCGATGGTGCTGGCGAAATTCCCCTGCTGGCCGTGCAGGGCCATGTAGTTGAGGATCACCGTATTCACCAGCAGGTTGACGGCGTTCGCCGCAGGGCTCGAGGCCGTGTTCACCGAGCCGTCGGAGGTGTACGAGCCGATCTGGTTCGGCGTCGTGGCTGCGGGGTTCACGACCGGGCGGCCCGCCGGGTTGTAGACCAGGAAGAAGGTGGCCGCAACGGAGCCATTGTCGCCCTGCCAGCCGAACTTGCCGCGGCCCGCCGCGGACGTATCGATCATGTTGGTCGAGCTCAGGGAGCCATCGCTGAAGACGTAGACCATCAGCGGCCTGCCCATGCGCTTGGCGTACTCCAGGCAGGCGCCGATGCACTGGCCGGCCATGAAATTGCGGGTTTCGCCGGTGGCGCGCGTGCCGTCGTGATAGTCGTAGCCGCCGAGGGTGATGGTGCCGGCCCCGGCAAAGCCATTGACCACCATCTTCATGACCGCGGCGGTCATCTTGAAGGCGTTCTGGGTGTACTCGGTCGGGGAGAAGATGCCCGAGGCGCCCACGATCTGCGGATCGATGTCCGGGTTCAACGTGGTCGGGTCACCGAACTGGTTCACGAGCACGGTGGACTTCACGTAGTCGCAGCGCGCGGCCGTAAGCAGCTGGGTGTTGGTTGCCGGGTCGCCCACCTGCGCCGTCACCTGCCCGAGCTTGCCGCCGAAGCTGCTGACGTTGCTGCCGCCGCTCAGGCGCACGGTGGATTCGAGCACCTGCACCGCATCGTTGGGGTCGGTGAACATGGTGCCGAGCTGCCCGGTGTTGACCAGGCCGGTGACATCGCTCGCCTGCCGGACCACGGTCGGACTGACGCTCAGATTGATGAGCGCCGCCGGCGCCATGGAATTGCCGCCCGAGGTCGTGGCCTCGGTGCCGATCAGCGTCAGCAGCGAGCCGTCCGCACCCGCGTCGTAGATGCCGTACATCGGATTGTGCGGATTGTTCTGGGTGTCGTTCTGCGACATGGCCGCGATCGCAGTGCCGTTGGTGTTCGCCTGGGTCGCGGTCGAGGCCTTGGACTGGATGCCCCGCAGGATCGCGCCGTCGGAGTGCCAGGCCGCACCCAGCGAGGTGTCGATGAAGTTGCCGCTGGGGCTGCCGCTGTTGGGCGAGTTCGGCAGCATGTCGCCCGGCAGTCCGAGCTTGCCGTAACCGGCCGTGGAGAGGAAGTCGAGCTGCCCGCCCGGGCCGCCGATGAGGATTTCCGAACCATTCAGGTTCGCGCCGCCTGCCAGGTCGAAGCAGATGAAGGGAATCTTGCCCGCCCCGTTGGTGATGATGCCGCAGGCCTGCTGCAGGTCCGTGATGTCCTGGGCCAGGGTCGCCGCCCGCGCCGCGCGCGGGTTCGTGAACCCGGCGAGCAGCGCCGAGGAGCCGATCAGCACCGCCGAGCTCGTCAGCGCCCCGGTGGCCAGGAAGTCGCGGCGCGTCACCGGCCGCGGATGGCTGCCCTCATGGCGGATGGGCTGGTGGATCGTGTGGCTGCGCGGCAGTTTCTTGCGAATGATCATACGGTCTCCAGATGTCCTTTTCGGGCGCTACTGCACCAGCGTCGAGGCGCTACCCAGCAGGGCTGCGCACGCGGCCTTGGTCACGATGCCGGAACGGTTCGGCGTATTCGCGTACGCGGCCGGCGTCAGATTGGTGATCAGCGAATCCAGTTCCGACTGCACCGCGCTGAAGGGCGGCTGAGTGGCCAGGTTCGCGCCGATCGTGCCGCCGACCAGGTTCACGTACAGGGCGTTGATCACCGCATCCCGATTGCTGTTGGTATTGATGGCTCCGCTGAAGTACGAGCCACCCTGGGTGGGATCGAATCCGGCCCCGAAGACCGCAGTGCCGCGGGTATCGACCATCTCGCTGCAGTAGGCGATGGCCAGCTGCGAGATCGCGGTCTGGTTGGCGGCGGAGAACGCGGTCAGGTCCGGCACCGGCGGCAGCCCCGACACGACGTTCGCGTAGACCTGGGAGACGTTGGCGTCCGTCATGGGCACGCCGGTCACCTTGGACATGGTCTGCGCCAGGCGTTCGAAGGTCCGCACGCCCAGGTCCGGAGCCGCGGGTCCCGGAACCGGCGCCGGCACGGCGTAGGTCGGGTCCGTGTACGCATGCGTCTGCGACCCGATCTGCGCGAAGCTCAGGAAGAACTGGTCAGACGCCGGTCCCTTCTGCAGGGCGATGACCGCGCCGACACTGGACAGCAGCTGTCCGGTATTGCTGTTGTAGTTGGCGGAGGTGATCGTCGTGTTGAGCGGGATATAGGTCTGCCCGACCGGCGCTTCCGTGCCGTTGATCCCGATGCGGATGCCGCTGATCGGAATGTTGTTCGGCGTCTGCGTGGGATCCAGGCTGATGAAGGTCGGATTGGTGAACAGGTACGAGTAGCTGTCGTTGAGGCTCAGCGTCATCATGATGTAGCTCTGCGGCACGCCGGTGAGGGCGGTCACGTTGAACAGCATGAAGTACTTCTGCCCGACACCCGCGGCGTAGTTCTGCTGGATCTGCGCCAGGGTGAGCGCCCGATTGTGCACGGCGACCATGCGCAGCTCGCCCTGGAACTGGTTCGCGGTGCCGGAGGTCTCGTTGCCCACCACCAGCGCGAAGGTGTTGTCCCAGTTGGCCAGCGTGCCGCCGCCGACCGGATCGGCATCCCCGGAGAACACGCCGTTGACGTAGATCTTGCGGCCGTTGACCGGATCGTAGGTCAGCACCACGTGCTGCAGGGCCGCCTGCGCGAGCTGGTTGTTGGGATTGGTGACCAGCGGCGGTGCGCCGTTGGTGTCCGTGACGCTGCTGCGGACATTGCCCTGGTACTGGAATGCCTTCTGCGACAGGGTCGCATTGCGCAGCTTCGGGCCGCCCGAATAGCTCACGATGTTGGCGCCGGTCTGGGCCACGTTGGCCGGTGACACCCACGCCTCGATGCTGAACTCGCCCGTGGCCGTGATCTGGTCGTAGAGCTTCTGGCTGCTCGTGGTCGTGCCCTGGGCCTTGGAGCCCGGCGCGAACACCACGCCCCAGCCGGCATCCCAGGTGTAGTTGCCGGTGAGGTTCAGATCGAGCTCCGGCTCGACACCGCTGGTGTCGTAGGCGATCGAGCCCGTGCCGGTCTTGAACTCATAGAGCGCGATCTGGCTGGTGGTATAGCGGTTCTGCCCCGAGGCCACCGTTCCGTCGTACATGCCCAGCGCATTGGAGATCACGAGAGTCGGATCGACCTGCGTGGGGGTGATGCCATTGGCGAAGTTCGTGATGGCCGTGAGCATGATCTGCGCGTCCGTGGCGCAGTCGGACCAGCAGTTGTGGAACTCGGTGCCGAGGCGCACCACGAAGCGCGACAAGGCCGGATCGTCCAGGTTCATCTTGGCCTGGGCGTTGGAATACGCCTCGTTGACATCGGCACTGGCGAAGTACGGCTGCTGCGGCGTGAGCGCGGTGGGCGCATGGCAGCGCGAGCAGTACTGCGTCAGCAGCGGATAGACCGTGCTCTGGAATGCCGCGGGCGAGACCGGAAAGGTCTTGGCGCTGCCCACCGTATACACCGGCGGTGCGACCAGCTTGATCTGTTCGCTGCCGGTGGCCGAGGAGCCGGCCCAGTTCTGGATCCACACCGTCAGCGTGTCACCGCAGGCCGACGGCGAGGCCAGCCAGCAGTTATGCCCGCCGGCGACCTTCTGCACCATGGTCGACTGGCTCGGCTGGGTCAGATTGACCACGGTATTGGCCGCCTGGTAGGCCAGGTTCACATCGTCGGTGCGTGCGAACTGGGGCGACTGACCGCCCTGCACGTGACAGCCGCCGCAGCGGTTCGTCGCCTTGATGTTGGTCCACAGGTTGACCATGAAGGCCTGCACGTCGGCATTGGCCGGCGCCGGACCGCTGTAGGTCGGGGCCGAGGCCACCGTCGTCACGGGGTTCGCGGTGGTCGGCGCGCCGCCGCTGCAGGCGGCAAGGGAGGCGAAGCCCGCGATTGCGGCCAGCGTGGCGAGCCCGCGCAGGCTGAACCGGCGGGAGAGATTCGGGATCCAAGGTGAGTACTGGTTCATGGCTGCCCTCAATTGCCCATGCAGTACACGGCCGCGGAGGCGAACAGCGACTTGTACTTGTAGCCGCCGGCCTGGAACGTGCTCTTCATGCTGGCCACCTGGTTCAGGTCGGCCTGGCTGGCCGGAGACCGGTAACACACTGCCTGGAAGACCTTCTGCGCCTGGCACTGGGCGAATGCGCCGCTGTGGGCGAGCTCGACGCCCAGGGACTTGGCCCCGTTGCCGCTGCCCGGCAGCGACGGATCCCAGCCGAGCACCTGGTTGGGTCCCTGGCGCCAGCGGTTGATCCAGCTGTCATCCGGGGTCACGAAACCCTGCGGGAAATTGCCGGTGTTGATGTGGTACTTGGCCTGGGTCGTCCCGGCGGTGTACTGCAGCGAACCGGTGTTGGTGCCGTCACCCACCACGGTGCCGACGAAGTTGTAATAGGCGAACGCCTGCGCCATCGGATCCATGCCGCTGTGGCAGCCGATGCAGCTGTTCAGGAAGATGCGGCTGTCGCCGCCGGGTGAACGGCTCACGTCCTGGCGGATGCGATCCGGGGGCCGGGTGATGTCCTCGACCGTCTCCAGGTCATTGCACAGGTGCGCGATCAGGGTGAAGCGGAACATCGCCCGGTTGGTGCCGTTGATGAAGAACGAGGAAGCCGAGGCACGCGTCGTCATGAGCCCCGCGGTGGCGGTCGGGTCGATGTTGTACGTGCCCGACTGTGTCACCGGGACCAGCGTCGACTTCAGGTCCACGCCCTGGGCTTCGGCCGTGGCGTAGTGGTTGTTGTCGCCCGCCGAGGGCGCCGGCAGCCCCGGAGCATTGCTCATGTACAGCAGGTCGGCCGAAAGCGCCGTGCTGAAGTCCACGTCGTCGCGGACCATGCCGATGAAGGTGGCCACGTAGTCATTGAGCGGAGCGAACACCGTCTGGTCGCGGTTGGTCCACGGCATCGCGAAGTTCTTCAGCGTGGTGTTGTAGAACTGCGGCGCCTGCATCGCGTAGTTGGCGATGCCGGTGAAGTCGCTGTTGCTGATGAGGGTCGCCATGTTCGCGTAATCGGTCGCGCTCGGCGGCACGCCGGCGATGCGATCGAAGATGCGCTTGGCCTGTTCGTTGGGGCCGGCGCCGGCCGGGAGCGCGCACAGCGCTGCAACCAGCGTCACCAGCGCTCGCGTGCCAGCGCGCTGGCGTGCGGATCGGGAAGTCTGCTTGGTGCTCATGGGACGCTCTGTCTCCAACGTTGAACCTGTTGCGTAGCGGACTATACGCATGTGAATGACCTCTCCAGAATGTCTCAAGAGGCCGACGTCGCCTCATGCAGACATCCCCTCCCGCCATCCGCTGCGGCTATGCTTCGCGCCGCAAGTCTTCCTTATAGGCAGATATGAGGACGGCGCGCCCGGTATCGGCAGGAGGAGCTTCCCGGGCTGTGACGCGATCGACACAACCGTCAGCGCGCCGGCGTGGATTACGTAATATGTGCCCTGTGTCCCGAGCTTTTTTCCGTGCCGGGCGCAGGCTGTGCCGGATGGAGCGAAATTGAAATCATCCCGAATCTTCCCGTGCCC
>DATJPN010000107.1:0-2064 GCA_035506335.1 Steroidobacteraceae bacterium
CGGCCAGAAACCCTGCGGACCAGTCCCTGTTCGCGGAGGAAGGCCACGCGATCAGGCTGCGAATTGCTTCGACCCTGGGCAATGAACTCGTTCTGATCGCGTTCATTGTCCTGCGCGCGCCCGCGGCGGCCTTGAACAGAAATTCCCCGGTGGAAACATCGAAGTCCGACAGGAATTTGCGTGATCGCTCCAAGGCCTCACCGTCGCCTCGGATCATGCCGCTCAGGTAGCCCCTTCGGTAATCATCGCTATCGGGCACACCGGCGGCGAACCCCCCGACACCCATCAGCTTGTTGTTCGTCGTCAGATGCGGCCGCTGGGAGCCGGAGGAACCGTCCTTGACGTGCTTCCAGCCACGTTCAGTCAGGAACCGATGATCCCCGCTGGTGACGATGGTGGTGCCATCTTCGAGGGTTGTGCGAAATGCCGGCTTGATGGTGCTCCAGTGAGCGAGGACGCGAGATTTCGTATAGCGCCTGTACCAGCCCTGACGCCGCGTCCCGTACACCTCATCGCCCACTCGCAGATCCGCCAGGGCGCGAGTACGGCCGTCGGCCATGAGAATCAGCGTGTCGCCCGATGCGCAATACGGGCAACCATGCTCACATCCTCTGTAGGGATTGATCGACTGCTCGAAGGGAATGTCGGGCGACTGGTTGGTGGTGATGAGGGTGCGCGCCCGCTCGGGCCGGACCTGGGTGGCGATGCTGTCGGGCACCTCCTGGGGCGACCAGCCGTCGTCGACATCGGTCACGTGCGTGGCGCCGAACCGGTTGGCCGGGTTGGACAGCGCGCCGCGACCCTTGCGATACTCGCCCATGCAGGATACTGTACATCAGTACAGGCTGTATATGAATACAGATCGCCGATCGGGTAATCTCTAATAGATGAATGCGGTCACCGAGGATGATCGGACCTGGGGCTCCCTGGCGCACCTCTCGGCGCTGTCGGGAATGCTCATCCCCTTCGGCAGCCTGCTCGGCCCGCTGATCGTGTGGCGTACCCGCGGACAGCGCACCGTCTTCGTCGGCGATCAGGCCCTGGAGGCCCTCAACTTCAACATCAGCGTGGCGCTGACGCTGATCGCCTGCCTCGCGCTGGTGTGGCTGTTCATCGGCATCCTGATGGGGATCGTGCTGGTCGTCTACTGGATCATCATGACGGTCGTGGCGACCATCCAGGCCGGCGAAGGTCACACCTACCGCTATCCGGTCACGTTGCGGCTGATCAAGTAGCCTGCCGCACCGGTATCAGGCCCCCAGGAACATCTTGTACGCGGGATTCCCGGTCTCTTCGTTGAAGGGGTAATGCAGCGCGTTCAGGTGCTGCGTGAACTCGGTCCGCTCGGCCTTCGGCACCTGGATACCCGCCAGCACCCGGCCGTAATCCGAACCGTGATTGCGGTAGTGGAACAGCGTGATGTTCCAGCGCGTGCCGATGGCCTGCAGGAACTTCAGCAGCGCACCGGGCCGCTCCGGAAACTCGAACCGGTAGATCACCTCGTCGGCGAGTTCGCGCGCATGCCCGCCGACCATGTAGCGCACGTGCTGCTTGGCGAGCTCGCTGTCGCTCATGTCGTGCACCGCGTAGCCGGCCTCGCGCAGCTGGCGGATCACCGCGTCCTTCTCCGCCCTGCCGGAATTCAGGCCGAAGCCCGCGAAGATCTCGGCACGGGCCGGGCTGTCATAGCGGTAGTTGAACTCGGTGACGTTGCGCGAGCCGAGTGCTTCGCAGAAATTCAGGAAGCTGCCCGGCTGCTCGGGAATCTCCACCGCGAGCAGCGCCTCGCGCTCGCCGCCTAAGCTCGCCCGTTCGGCGATATGCCGCAGGCGGTCGAAATTGACGTTGGCGCCGCTGTTGATCGCGACCAGGCGCTTGTCCTTCCAGCCGTCGCGCGCGATGCACTTGCGGATGCCGGCCACGGCCAGCGCTCCGGAGGGCTCGACGATGGTCCGGTTCTCCTCGAAGATGTCCTGGATGGCGGCGCAGATCTCATCGGTATTCACCAGCACGACTTCGTCCACGAACTGGCGGGCGAGCGCGAAGGTCTCCTCCCCCACCCGC
>DATJPN010000108.1:0-2767 GCA_035506335.1 Steroidobacteraceae bacterium
AGAGCTGCGGGAGCTGATTCACGCGGCGGCGGGTCAGAACGTTGGCCTGCTGGCCGCCATGGTTCCGGAGTTTGCCACGCTGCTCAGCGTGACGCCCGACCCGGGCGATCCGCTGACCATCCCGGTGCGCGCTCCTCACACGGGTGCCGATGTGCTGCGCGCGATCGCTTCCCCGCACCGGCCGCTGGTGGTGTTCCTCGATGACCTCCAGTGGGCGGGGCCAGGACCGCTTGGTGTCGCCGACGCCGTGCTGAGCGACGAGCCCGCCCCGGGCCTGCTGCTGGTGGCCGCCTACCGCGAGGAGGCCATGGACCCGGCGCACCCGCTGGCGCCGCCACTGTCGCGCTGGCGCGGACAAGCCGCGGTCAGGCACCTGTCGCTGGGAAAGCTGGCCGAGCCTGATCTGGTGACCATGTGCGCGGAGATGCTGCGCGTCGGCCCGGACTCCGCCATGCGGCTGGCGGAGGCGATCGCTCCGCACACGCACGGCAACCCGTACGAAACGGTGGAGCTGCTGAACGCGCTGTACCGCGCTGGCGCATTGCGCGCATCCGAAGACGGGTTTCGCTGGGAAGACGCTGCCCTGCTCCGCCGTCTGGGACGGCCGGAAGTGGCAGACATGTTGGCGGCCCGGGTCAAGGCCCTGCCGCCCGCATCGCGGGAACTCGTCGAGGCCATGGCCATCCTCGGCGGGCAAGCGGAGCTGGCGGTGCTGCAGACGGCACTGGGCGAGCCGGCCGACGAGGTGGAACAGCTGCTGGCATCGGTCCTCGAGGGCGGGGTTCTGGTGGCCGAGCCCGGAGCGCGTCAGACGGTCCGCTTCCGGCACGACCTCACCCGCGAGGTGATCCTGCGCGGCCTCGACCAGCGTTGGCAGCGCAGCCTGCAGCTGACCATGGCGCGACGGCTGGCGCGCGTGCCGGAGTATTCCGGCATCGCCGCCGAACAGTACCTGCCCGTGCTCGAGGTGGTCGGCGAGGCCGCGGAGCGCGGTCACGTTGCCGGCCTGCTGCGCGACGCCGCCGACCACGCCAAGCTGATCGGTGACTACGCCCGGGTCAACATGCTGCTGGCCGCCGCGGAGCGCCTGATCGACCCCGGTGAGACGGCAACGCTCGCCGAGGTGCACACCGCGCGCCACGCCGCCCTGTTCAGCCTGGGGCGCCTGGTCGAGGCAGACGAGGAGTACCGGGCGATTGCGGAGTTGCTCCCCTCCGCTGGTGAGCGCGCTGACGCCACAGCACTGCAGATACGGAGCCTGGCTCACCGGAAACTTCTGCTCGAGGCGTACAGCCTCGGTGTGGAATCGCTGCGTGAGCTAGGTGTCACCGTCCCCGCCGCTGACCGGCTGCCCGCCGAGGTCGACCGGCACTTCGAGTATCTGTACCGGTGGCTGCGCCACAGCGATCTCGCCGATGATCTGGCCCGGGGGGAAATCACCGACCCTACGCTGCTCGCCGCGGCCACTCTGCTCAACGCGCTGGTGCCGATCTCGTACTTCGCCAGCGGGCCCGCGGCGACCTCCTGGATCGGGCTTGAGAGCGTGCGGATATGGCACGAGCACGCGCCGAGCCGTAAGCTCCTGAGCCCGGCGGTCCACGCTGGCCAAGCTGCGCTGGCTCTGCGTCGTGACTACGCGGCCGGGTATCAGGCGGCGCGGCGGGTCGTAGCGCTCGGTGACGCCCGCGGCTACGAGCCCGAAACCTCGGATGCTCGGCATCTATGCAGCTCTGTGAGTTTCTGGTTCGAGCCGATCGAAGCATGCATCGCGGCGAACCGGCAGGCCTGGGAGGGACTGATCGCCGGAGGCGAACTGACTATTGCTGCCTATGCGTCCCGGGGGGTACTCGGGATGTTGTTCGACACGACGCCGTCGCTGGAACGCTTTCTCGCCGAGGTGGAGGCAGAGCTGGCCTTCGCGCGGCGTACCGGCAACGACCAGTGCCGCGAATGGCTGGACAGCTACGCGTGGCTCACCGGTGCGCTGGGCAACCGGAACACAGCCGCGGCGGGTGAGGATGTCCTGCTCGGGGCGGCCTCCAGTCCGACGAAGCTGGAAGTGGAACTCGTCAACGGTTCGATCGCCGCCGCTGTCTTCGGCGACATGGCCGCCCTGCCTCGTTACACGGCGGCCGCGATGCCGCTGTTCGGGGGGGAGGTCAATTACACCATCGCTCAGGGCTACCTGCTGCGGGGCCTCGCCCTCGCCGCGCAGGCCCGAGCCGCGGACGGTGATGAGCGCGGCAATTACCTGTCCGATCTGGACGGCGTGACGCAATGGATGGCCGCTCGTGCGGCCGACGCGCCGGATAATTTCCTGCACCTGCTCCGGCTGCTCGAGGCCGAGCGGGCCTGGGCGGCGGGCCATTTCCAAGTCGGCGCCCTGGCTTTTGACGCGGCGCGGCGGGAGGTCGCCCAGCGGCAGCGGCCGTGGCACCAGGCCCTGATCATCGAGCACGCCGCGCGGTTTTATCTCGCCTACGGCCTGGACGTCGCCGGTTATGAGCTGCTGGCCCAGGCCCGTCAGGAGTACCTGGCCTGGGGTGCGACGGCGAAGGTCGACCAGCTGGACTGGGCCTACCCGACGCTGCAATCACAGTCCGGCGCGACGGATGTGCAGAGCGGCGACGCGGACGCTGCCCTGTATGGTCGTCGCTCGACGATGACGACTGGGACGATCGACCTGCTCGGGGTGCTGTCGGCGTCGCAGGCGCTGAGCTCGGAGACCAGCGTGACCCGGCTGCACACCCGCGTGGTCCAGGTGCTC
>DATJPN010000109.1:0-6693 GCA_035506335.1 Steroidobacteraceae bacterium
CTTGCTGCCGCGTACCGCGCGCCCTCCTCCCCCGAGGAGATTCTGCTCTGCCAACTCGTCGCCGATCTGTTGCATATCGAAAGCGCCGGCCTCGCCGACAACTTCTTCCACCTGGGCGGACACTCGCTGTTGGCCACTCGCCTCGCCGCCCACATCCGTGCCCGGCTGCATCGCGAACTCCCGCTGCGCACCATCTTCGACTCTCCGGTGCTGGGCGATCTCGCCAGTGCGCTCCGCTCGCTCCCCAACGCCGGTCTGGCGCTCGTGCCTCAACCGCGTCCGGATGCGGTGCCGCTCTCCTTTGCCCAGGCCCGCCTCTGGTTCCTGCACCAGCTCGAAGGCGCCAACTCGAACTACCTCGTCCCTGTCGGTCTGCGCCTCGGCGGCCCGTTGGACACCACCGCTCTTGCAGCGGCACTCGACGATGTGGTGGCGCGCCACGAGAGCCTTCGCACTTTGCTGGTCGATGGCCCGCAGCAGCGGATCCTGGCCGAGGCGCACGTGCCGCTGGAGAGGGTCGTGTGCTCGCCCGAGGCGCTCGAGCAGGAGTTGTCGGCGGCGGCTACTCGAGGCTTCGATCTGGCACGCGAGATCCCGTTGCGCGCGACTCTGTTCCACTGCGGCGCGGAGGAACATGCGTTGTTGCTGCTGCTCCACCACTCGGCCGCAGACGGCTGGTCGATTGCGCCGCTGCTCGACGATCTGGCGCTGGCGTACGGTGCGCGAACTCGTGGCGAGGCTCCGGGGTTCGCGCCGCTGGCGGTGCAGTACGCCGACTACACCCTGTGGCAGCGAGCGCTGCTCGGCGAGGAGCGCGATCGCGACAGCGCTCTCGCCCGACAGATCGATTACTGGACCGCGCAGCTTGCCGGGCTTCCCGCCGAACTGCCTCTGCCCACCGATCGGCCTCGGCCCACGCATCCCATGGACTCGGGCGATGTCGTGTCGATTCCGATCGCGCACGGGGTGCATGGTCGGATGCTCGAGTTGGCGCGGCGGCATGGCGCCACGGTGTTCATGGTGTTGCAGGCATCGCTCGCCGCGTTGCTGTCCAAGCTCGGCGGCGGTACCGACATTCCTCTCGGTGCGCCGGTGGCCGGCCGGTCGGAGGCGGCACTGGACGCTCTGGTCGGCTGCTTCGTCAATACGCTGGTCTTCCGCATCGACGCCGGCGGGCATCCCAGCTTCTCGGAACTGGTGCAGCGTGTGCGCGCCATCTGCCTGGAGGCCTATGCCCACCAGGACGCTCCCTTCGAACGGCTGGTGGAGGTCCTGGATCCGCCGCGTGGGTTGGGGCGGCAACCGCTGTTCCAGACCATGCTGGTACTGCAGAACAACCGCGAGGCAGCGCCGCAGTTCAGCGGATTGGAAAGCGCGCCGCTGCGGCCTTCGGGGTGCTCCACCAAGTTCGATCTGACCTTCACGTTCCGCGAGACCGCGGAGGGGCTGACGGGGGAGCTCGAGTACTCGGCCGATCTGTTCGACCGCGGCTCGGCCGAGCGCATAGCGCAGCGCTGGGCGAGGCTGGTGGAGCAGTTGCTCGGGGATCCCGCGGCTCCCTTCGAGCGGTTCGATGTCCTCACGGGCGAGGAACGGCGGCAGTTGCTCGACGGGTTCCATGCTACGGCGGAGCCGGTCGGCGAGGCCACGCTGGCGGAGATGTTCGAACGTCAGGCGGCGTGCACGCCGGATCGCATCGGGCTGATCTGCGAAGGGCGGCAGATGAGCTATGCCGAACTCGAAGCGCGGGCGAACCAGGTGGCGTGGAGCCTGATCGCGGAGGGCATCGGACCGGAAGATATTGTGGCGATCGCCATGGAGCGCTCGCTCGCGATGGTGGTGGCGATCCTGGGCACGCTGAAGGCGGGGGCGGCGTACCTGCCGCTCGATCCGGACTCTCCGCCGGAGCGGCTGGCGTGGTTGCTGGAAGATGCACGGCCGAAACGGGTGCTGCGGGCGTTGCCCGATCTCGAGGCATTGCCGACTACGGCGCCGCGCCCGCCGCTGCGGCCGCAGCATCCCGCCTATCTGATCTACACTTCGGGCAGCACAGGCACGCCCAAGGGCGTGGTCATCGGCCAGCAGAGCATCGCCCATTACATCGATCTGGTGGGACGCACCCTCACCGGCCCCAACCCGCGCATGCCGCTGTTCACTCCAACGGTGTTCGATCTCACCCTGACCACCATCTTCACGCCCCTGTGCCGCGGCGGGCAGATCGAGATCCTCCCTGCGCACCTCACACCGGACCGCGCCCTGCAACAGATCTTCTCCGCGCAGCCGCCGCCCTCGGCCATCAAGCTCACGCCGTCGCACCTGTCTCTGCTGGCGGCGCTGCCGCCGCAGGCTGCGGCCATCGGCACCGCCATCGTGGGAGGCGAGGCACTGACCGCGGCGCAGGTCCGAACGCTCCAGGATCGCGCGCCCGGCATCCGCATTCTCAACGAGTACGGACCCACAGAAGCCACCGTGGGTGCCGTCGCGGGCTATGTGGATGGAGAAGGCATCGACATCGGGTCGCCTTATCCCAACACGCGCGCCTATGTGGTGGACGAGGGGTTGCAGCCTTGTCCGACCGGCGTGATCGGGGAACTCTACCTGGCGGGGGTTGGGCTGGCTCGCGGATACTGGCAGCGGCCGGCACTCACCGCGGAGCGCTTCGTCGCCAACCCCTTCGCCACCGCACCCGGGGAGCGTCTGTACCGCACGGGCGATCTGGCCTCGTGGAGCCCCGATGGGCGGCTCCACTTCCACGGGCGCGCCGATCAGCAGGTCAAGATCCGCGGCTATCGCATCGAACCGGGCGAGATCGAAGCCGTCCTCACGGAGCAGCCCGAAGTGTCGCAGGCGGCGGTGGTGGCGCACGCCGACACGCTGGTGGCGTACATCGTGAGGCGCCAGGCGATCGACGATGGCGAGTTGCGGCGGCGTATTGCCGCACGGCTGCCCGAGTATATGGTCCCGGCGGCGTTCGTGCCACTGGATCAGCTTCCGCTGACAGCCAACGGCAAGCTGGATCGGAACGCTCTGCCTGCACCGTATAGCCGTGCAGGGTATCTTGCCCCGGTATCGACTGAAGAGATAGTGCTGTGCGAAGTGGTGAGCGAGCTGACGGGGGTGGAGCGTGTGGGTCTCGACGACCACTTCTTCCACCTGGGGGGCCATTCGCTGCTGGCGACTCGCCTGGTGGCGGAACTGCGCTCCCGACTGGGCCGCGAGCTGCCGCTGAGGACCATCTTCGAATCGCCGCTGCTGGCGGAACTGGCGCGTGCCCTCGGTTCGCTGGATGCGGTTGTCGAGGCCGCTGCGCTGGTGCCCGATCCTGACGCGGCGCACGAGCCGTTTCCATTGACGCCGGTGCAGCAGGCTTACTGGCTCGGCCGCCAAAGCCTGGTGGAACTGGGGCAGGTTGCCTGCCATGTCTATGCCGAACTGCGCTTTGCCGAGCTCGATGTAGCGCGGCTCACCGCGGCCTGGCGCACGCTGATCGAGCGGCATCCGATGCTCCGCGCCATCGTCCTCGCCGATGGCAGGCAGTGCATTCTACGCGAAGTGCCGGCCTACGAGATCGTTGTCGGCGGGGACCCGGAGGCGGCGCGCGAGCGGATGTCGCACGACGTGTTGCCGAGCGATTGCTGGCCGCTGTTCGAGCTACGCGTCACACGGCCGTCGGCCAGCGACTGGCGGCTCCACTTGAGCCTGGACGCGCTCATTCTCGATGGGGAGAGCAACAACCTGCTGCTGGCGGAACTGTTTCACCTGTACTATGGCGAGGCGATTGCGGCGGCGCCCTCCCGGCTGAGCTTCCGCGACTACGTGCTGCACGCGCAGAGGCAGACTGCCGCCAGCGAACGCGCCCTGGCTTACTGGGAAGCGCGGCTGGACTCGCTGCCGGCGGCGCCCGCCCTGCCGCTGGCGATCGATCCGGCGCGTCTAGCCGATCCGCGCTTCTCGCGCATCCACCTGCGTCTGGCGGCGGAGACCTGGAGCCGATTGAAGGCGCGCGCGGCGGCCGCCGGGCTGACGCCGTCGAACGTGCTGCAGACGGCGTATGCGGAAGTGCTCGGCACGTGGGCGCGGTCGGACGACTTCACGCTCAACCTCACCGTGGGCGACCGGCGGCTGCTCGACCCCGAGGTGGCAACCATGCTCGGGGTGTTCACGAATCTGACTCCGCTCGAGATCCGCGGCGCGTGCCGGGGCAGCTTCCTCGATCGCGCCCGCGCCCAGCAGCGGCAACTGGCACGCGACCTCGACCACCGGGCGGTCAGCGGCGTGGAGGTGCAGCGGCTGCTGGCGCAACGCGCCGGCGATCCGCATGCGGGGCTGCTGCCGGTGGTGTTCACCAGCGTGCTGGGCGAAGTGCAGGTGGAGTTGCCCGATGGGGTCGAGGTGGTCGACAGCATCACGCAGACGCCGCAGACGTGGCTCGACAACAAGGTCTACGAAATCGACGGTGGGCTGGGGATCGATTGGGACGCGCCGATGGCGCTGTTTCCGCGGGGAGTGCTCGAGGCGATGGCCGATGCGTATGCGTCGCTGCTCCAGCAACTGGCCGCGGAGGATGCTGCGTGGCAGGCTAGCGGGGGTTTGTGGATCCCGGAGGCGCAGCGCGCGCTGATGGCCGCGGCCAACGATACCGCCGGCCCGCTGCCCGACGATCTGTTGCAGGATCCGCTGTTCGCGGCGGCGGCTGCCGATCCTAGGGCACCGGCGGTGGTCGGCGACGGTTGCCGGCTGAGTTTCGGGGAACTGGTGGGGCGGGCTGTGGAGCTGTCGCATCGGCTACAGGCGGCGCTCGAGCCTGACGATCGGCTGGTGGCGATCGTGATGGAGAAGGGCTGGGAGCAGATCGTGGCGGCGGTGGCGGTGCTCGAAACGGGACGCGCCTTTCTGCCGATCGGCGCCGGGCAGCCGGAGCATCGCATGCAGGCGATCGTGGGACAGTCGGGCGCGGGCATCGTGCTCACGCAGCCGGGCATGCATGGATCGTGGCCGCCGGGCGTCAGGGTGCTGGAGGTAGTTGCGGAAGCGCCCGCCGCTTCGGCGCCTGGTCGGCTGGCGCGCACGGCGAGTCCCGAGGACACGGCCTACGTGATCTACACATCGGGCAGCACGGGGTCGCCCAAGGGGGTTGCGATCGGGCATCGGGCGGCACGCAACACGCTGGCGGATCTGACGGCGCGCTGGTCGTTCGGGCCGCGGGATCGGGTGCTGTGGGTTTCGTCGCTGGCGTTCGATCTGTCGATCTTCGACCTGTTCGGGATCCTGGGGGCGGGCGGGGCGGTGGCGATTCCGCCTGCCGGCGCGGGGCAGAATCCGCAGCAGTGGGCCGAGGCGGTGGAGCGCCATGGGGTGACTGTGTGGAACTCGGTGCCGGCACTGGCGGAGCTGATGGTGATGGCGGCTGGGGATCGAGCGGCGGTGCTGCTGGGTGGCCTGCGGATCATGCTGCTGAGCGGCGACTGGATCCCGGTGGCGCTGGCGGGACGGATCCGCGGGTTGCTGCCTGGGTGCAAGCTATATAGCCTGGGGGGCGCGACGGAAGCTTCGATCTGGTCGATCTTCCACGAGATCGAGGAGGTGGATCGGCGATGGGTGAGCGTGCCATACGGCAAGCCGCTGCGCAACCAGACGTTTCATGTGTTGAAGGCGGACCTGGCGCCGTGTCCGATGCACACTACGGGCAAGCTGTACATCGGGGGCGCGGGGCTGGCGCAGGGTTACTGGAAGGATGCGGCGCAGACGGCGGCGCGGTTCCTCCGGCATCCGGGGACGGGCGAGCGGCTCTACGACACGGGCGATCTGGGGCGGTATCGGGAGGACGGATCAATCGAGTTTCTGGGGCGGGAAGACCAGCAGGTGAAGCTGCGCGGATACCGCATCGAACTGGGGGAGATCGAAGCCGTGCTGGCACAGCACCCGCAAGTGCAGACGGCGGTGGCGCTGGTGGAGCGGCATGCGGAGTCGCCGCGCATTGTGGTCTGGGTGGTGGCTGAGGGGCCGGATTCGCCGCCGGCCGAGAGCCTGCGCCAGTGGGCCGCGGCGCGGCTTCCGGAATACATGGTGCCCGCGGCCGTTGCGGTGCTGGACAGGCTGCCGCTCACGCCGAACGGCAAACTGGATCGCAAAGCGCTTCCCGCGCCGGAAGCCTCCAACACCTCGGGCGGATACGTTGCACCGCGCAGCCCGGAAGAGCGCCTGCTCTGCGAGATCGTCGCAGAGCTTCTGCAAGTGGAGCGGCCGGGGCTCGCCGACAACTTCTTTCAACTGGGCGGCGACAGCATCACCTCGATCCGGCTGGTGGGCCGCGCGCGGGAACGGGGCATTCCCATCACTCCACGCGACATCTTCCAGCACCCGATTCTCGGAGACCTGGCCCGCGTGTCTTTTGGCGGCAAGGTGGATACCGTGTCCGGGGATGTCGATCTGGTGAATCTGGACGCAGCGGACGCGGAGGAACTCGAGCGCCTCTACCCCGGCCGGGAGGATGTCTGGCCGCTGACGCCGTTGCAGGAAGGGCTCCTGTTCCATGCCCATTTCGACAGCCACACCGACGATCCTTACCTCGTCCAGCTTGTGTTCGAATTGAACGGCGCGGTGGATCCTGTGCGCCTCCACCGGTCGCTCGACGCGCTCCTGGCCCGCCATGCCAGCCTGCGCGTCGCCTTTCACCAGACCGGCCGCGGTGTT
>DATJPN010000110.1:0-16086 GCA_035506335.1 Steroidobacteraceae bacterium
AGGCAGGGCGTGATGGGCGAGCAGCAGGCGTATCGCCGGCGCATCCCCGGCCTTGGCGGCCCGCAGCAGGGGTGTCGTGCCGATGGTGAGCAGCGTGTCACCGCCGCGATCGGCCCCGAGGGACCGGTAGGGAGGAAAGAGCTTCAACTGCGCGTTCGGGTTGGCGCCGGCGTTCAGCAGCAGTTCGATCAGTTTCAGGCTCGTGGTGTCATCCAGGGAGATGTGATCCGCGCGACCACCGTACGGCAGGGTGTTGAGGTCGACGGCCGCGTACAGCGGGGTTCGTCCCCACCAGTCCCAGCGGTTCGGGTCCGCGCCCTGCTTGAGCAGGTACGCCGCGATGTCGAAATTGAAGTTTTCCGTGGCGATCAGCATGGGCGTGATCCCTTCCGGATCGGCCATGTTCAGGTCCGCCTTGCCCTCGGCCAGGTACTTCACGCAGCCCAGGCACCCCTGCCGCGCCGCGTACAGCAGCGGGGTCATGCCACCCGGGGGGCGGGCCTGCGCGCGCGGTTCGCCGGTGACCTGCCGGCGGTTGGTATTCACCAGCGATCGGGCATTGACGTCGGCATGGGCCGCGATCAGCAGCCGCACCATCTGCGGCTGACTCTCGGCCGCCGCCCAGATCAGTGCGGTCTGGCCGCGGAAGTTCTCCCGGGCATTGACGCTGGCGCCGTGCCGCAGCAGCAGCTTCGCCGCCGCGACATTGCCCGCACGGGCGACCCGCATCAGCGCGGTCACACCGTCCGGATTGGGTGATTCGACGTTTGCCCCCGCCGCCAGCAACGCCTCGATGCTGCGGACATCCCCGAACTGCGCCGCCTCGAGCATGGCGTTCGCGCCATAGGCGTTGGTGGCATCGACCCTCGCGTGGGCCTTGAGCAGCGCCCGCAACAGGGCGTAATCCCCGGCGTGCGCCGCCCACATCAGCGCCGTGGTGCCATCCGCCGCGGCGGCATTCACATCAGCCCCCTGGTTGATCAGTGCGATCGCCCGGGCCGAGTCCTGCTGCTCGGCCGCCTCCACGAGCGAGGCGGGCGCGGCACCGGCCGACGCAGCCGCGGCGGCTCCCAGAATCATCGCGGCGAAGAGCCCCCGGATCATGGTCAGATTTCCGCGAACTGACCGGTGCTGTCGCCGATCTTCTCGACCGGCATACCGGCGCGGTTCATCAGGGTGAGCCACAGGTTCGCGAGCGGCGTGTGCTCCGCGCACTGCAGATGCTGTCCCATCTTCAGCCTGCCGCAGGCTCCACCCAGCACCGATGTCGGCAGCGGATACTGGTTGTGGGCATTGCTGTTGCTCATGTTGCTGCCATACACCACGAGCGAGTGATCCAGGAGCGATCCCTCCCCGTCCGGGGTATCCGCCAGGCGCTTCAGGAACTTGGCGACCTGCTGGGAGTGGAAGGTCTGGATCTTGACCAGCTTCTCGATCTTCGTGGCATCGCCCTGGTGGTGGGAGACCGGATGGAAGGCATCCGGGACGCCGATGAAGTTGTAGGTCATGTTGCTCACTTCCGCGGCCATCATCATGGTGGCGATGCGGGTGAGATTGGCCTGGAACGACAGGGCGATCATGTCGAACATGAGCATCTGTTCCTGCGGGAACTGCTCCGGTATGCCCAGCGGCACCGGCGGCAGCTTCAGGTGGGAGAGATCCTGCTTCTCCATCTTCTGCACGCGCCGTTCGACCTCGCGCACGCTCTCGAGGTAATCGGCCAGCACCGCCCGGTCGCGCGTGCCGAGCTGGCGCTGCATGCCCGCGGCATCGCTCTGCACCATGTCGAGGATGCTGTCGTACTGGTCGCCGAGCGCCTTGCGCTCCTCGGGGGTGTCGCCGCGGCCGAACAGCCGCTGGAACAGCGTGCGCGGATTGTTCTCCATGGGCAACGGCGTCGACGGCGTGCGAAACGAAATCGTGCCCGAGTAACTGCAGCCGTAGGCGCGGTCGCAGGAGCCGCCCCCGCCATTGGACTCGGTGCGCACTTCCAGCGACGGGAGCGGGGTGTCCTGGCCGATCTTCAGGGCCGCCATCTGGTCGATGGTCACGCCGCCATACGGATCCTGGCTCTCACGCGGATGCACGCACGACAGCCAGGTGCCCGGCACGATGGCATGGACGGCGGCGCTCTCGCCCGGGCGATTGCCGAGGTTGCTGACCACGAGCATCTGCTTCTGGAATTCGGCCAGCGGCGTCAGGATGCGCGAGAGCTTGAAATCCTTGCCGGTTCCCATCGGAGTCCACTGGTCCATGATGGCGCCGTGGGGAAAGTAGATGAAGGCCATGTGCAGCTTCGGCGCCGCCGCCGTCTGGGCGAAGGCGGTCCGGGCCGGGATCATGGCATCGAGCAGCGGCAACGCGATCGTCGCCCCGGCGCCGCGCAGCACGGCGCGCCTCGAGAGATGCTTCCGGGTGATGAAGTGCATATCCTTGATCCTTCAGGTGGCGGGGCGGCCCGGCGGCGCCGCGACACTGCTCGCCGTCTTGCCGGCCGCCTGCTCCGCCTCACCGTGCGGCTGCTGCATCTGGAACTGCGGGCTCGCGACCAGCGCGAGGACGATGGCCGAGAAGCGGTTGCCGTTGCGGCCGGCATCGCGCACGATCCGGCGCACCACCGGCATGTCGAAATACTCCACCGTGCGCCCGAGGGCGTAGGTCATCAGGTTCACGACGAGGGTCCGGGTGAACTGCTCCGGCCGCGCGGCCAGGGCCCGGCGCAGGTCATCGGGCCCGTTGACGGCCTGACCATCGGCCATCCTGCCGGCCGTGTCGAGCAGCGTACCGGTCTCCGCGTCCTTCGTCTGCCACTTGCCCATGGCATCGAAATTCTCCAGCGCCATGCCGATGGGATCCATGGCGCCGTGGCAGACGTTGCAGGAAGGCTGCACGCGATGCATTTCCATGCGCTGGCGGATCGTGAGCGGCGGCGCGCCCGGCACGTTTTCCTTCAGCGCCGGGACCGCCGGCGGAGGCGCATGCGGTGGCGTGCCGCTGATCACCTCGAGCACCCAGGCGCCCCGCAGCACCGGCGCGGTCCGGTTCGCGTACGAGGTGCCCATGAGGATCGCGCCCTTGCCGAGGAGCCCGAAGCGATGCGAATCGGTGAGCTCGACGCGGCGGAATTCGCTGCCGCGCACGTTGCGGATGCCGTAATGCAGGGCCAGGCGTTCGTTCAGGTAACTCCAGTTGGCGGTCAGAAGGTCCGTGACCGGCCGGTCCTTCAGCAGCACACTGCCCACGAACAGCTCCATCTCCTTGCGGAAGGCGCCGCGCAGGTCCTCGTCGAAGTACGGAAAAACGTTCGGGTCGGCCTGGATCTTGTCCATGCTGTCGACCTGCAGCCACTGGAAGGCGAAGTTCGTGATCAGTGCATTGGCCCGCGGATCGGCGAGCATGCGCGTGACCTCGGCGTCGAGCACGGCCGGCTGGTGCAGGGTATGGTTCACCGCAGCGTCGAGCAGCCGCGCATCCGGTCCCTCGCTCCACAGGAAGAACGACAGGCGCGAGGCGAGCTCCAGGTCACTGATGTGATAGGCGCCCGGGGTCTCGCTGGCGCTGACCTTGACGGGTGTGGCCTGTGCCGCCAGCTGCGGATTCGCCTCGACGCGGTACAGGAACTTGGGGCTCGCCAGGATGGCGACGATGGCGTTCTGGATGCCGGCATCGAAGTCCTTGCCCTGGCGGCCCGCCTCGAAGAAGCGCAGGGGCGCCGCGAGGTCCTCCTCCGTCACCGGCCGGCGATAGGCATCGCGCATCAGGCTGCTCAGGATCTGTCGCGCGCAGGGCATCTCCCGGGCGGCATCGGCCGGGTGACAGGAGAAGATCCGGGCCCGGCTCGGCGTCTCGCTCAGGCCGGTCACATCCACCGGGCCGTTGATCTCGAGCCCCCCGACCCGCGGCAGGCCGCCCATGCCGCCCATCGGATTGAAGGGGGCGAGCCAGTCATCCGATTCGGACTCGGCGCGCTGCACGAAGGTCAGCACGAGCCGGTGCGGGCCTGCGGTCACCGGCAGCTTGATGCCGCGGAACCGGGACGCGAACTCCTTGGTCGCTTCCTGCTGCGTCTGGTCGGCGCTCTTGAAGTCCTTCGGTCCGCCGATCGAGCGTTCGAACACCTGCTTGCCGTCGATCAGGAAGACGACCCGGTGTTCCTGCGCGAGGTCGCCGATGTAGCCGAGTCCGGTGCCCACGCTCAGATTGAAGGTATAGGTGCCGTCGGCGGGGAAATCATGCACCACGGACATGCCGCCGCGGGTGCCCAGGGGCAGGCCCTCGATGTGGAAGGACTGGTCATGGGGCGGCGCGCGATAGGTCACGATGGCCTGCGAGGCGTGTGCGCTGCCCACCGCGAGCGCCGCCACGGTGCGCGCGGCCGAGACGTACTGGTCGAGGAAGGTCGGTGAGACCTTGAGCACGCTGGCGACATTGTCGAAGCCGTCGCTCTTGGTGTCCTGCGGCAGCAGCGTCGCCGGATCCACGTCGACGTCGAGCAGGTCCTTGACGGCGCGCCCATACTCGACGCGGTTCAGTCGATGCAGGGAAACGTATCCGGCATCCGGATGGGCCGCGGCCGCCTTGTCCAGGTTGCCTTCCATCCAGGTGACGAAAGAGTCGATCGCGGCCTGGTCCGGCTGTCTTTCACCCGGTGGCGGCATCATGCGGCCGCGCAGCTTGCTGACCGCGGACTCCCACACCTTCGCGTCCTCGGGAATACCCGAGGGCTGCATGGTGTCGAAGGCGACGCCGCCGGTCCAGTCGGTGGCGTTGTGGCACTTCTCGCAGTAGGTATTCAGCAGCGCCCAGTGCCGCTCACCGGGACTCTGCGCGGCATCCGCGCCTGCGGTGGCCACCGGGACTGCGCCGGCGAGGGCGAGCGCGAGCCAGGCGATGCGTCTCACTTCAGGGATCCTCTTCATGGTGCCGGGCGCCTCAGACGATGCCGCGCAGTTCGCGCACGTGGCCGTACAGGCCCCGGTAGGCGTTCGTGATGAAGAGGTCCGAGTTGCCCCACCGGTCATCGAACTTGCGGGTGGCGCCCGCGGCGATCATGTCGTCGGCCCCCATGCCCTTGCGCATGAGCTGCCACAGATCCTCGTGCAGGGTCGCCAGCATGTCGTGTTCGGCGGATACATCCGCCTTCGTCTGCAACGGCCCGGTCCCGGGCACGATCCGCGTCTTCTCATCGACCACGCCGAGCAGCTGGCGCGTGGCATTGGCCATGCCCAGCGTCCAGCCCCCCGTGGAGTAGTCGAGGATCGGATAGCGCCCGACCGAGACCACGTCTCCGGCGACCAGCACGTTGGCATCGCGGAAATAGATGTAGCAGTCCCCGTCCGTGTGAGCCTGCGGCAGGTAGCCGTACTCGATGCTGGCCTTGCCGAAGGCGAGTTTCTGCACGCCCTTGTAGAAGGTGTCCGTCGGCAGGGCCTTCGGCCGCGCCGGATAGGTGCGGTGCTCCCACTCCTCGATCACGGGCTCCGTGAGCCACAGCCGGGTGTTCTCGTGGGAGTGGATCCGAACCCCGGCGCTGCGCAGCGCCTCGTTCGACCCGGTGTGGTCCCAGTGCCAATGGGTATTGAACGCCTGCACGACGGGCTTCCCCGTTACCTGGCGCACGGTCTTCAGCAAGGCGGCAGAATGCGCGGCATCCCCGCCGTCCACCAGCAGCACGCCCTCGGGCTGGGAGAAGGCGACGACATTGGCGCCGGCGCCGGTGATGAGCAGCAGGTCATCCGCGAGGGGGGTGACGGCCAGGGGCGGCGCCGGCGCGGCCCATGCCGCGGCCGCGCGGGACCCGCCTGCAACGGCCAGGGACCCGCCCACGGCAACCCCGGCCAGGTTCTGCATGAACCGCCTGCGATTACTCATGACTGTCGGGGTAACACAGGATCTTGGGCTCGGTCAACGCAGCCGTCATGGACGGGTCCGGACCACCCATCAGATGCGCCCGTGGCGTCACGGATTTCGGGTTTCGCGGGTACGTGGAATATGTGACGGAATCAGGAAATAGCTGGTGGTCGTCACCAGCGCGCACCCGGCCACGAACCAGAAGAAGCGGTCGATGGAGGGCACCGGGACCATCCTGAAATACACCTGCGGGACGGTGCCGGCGAGCAGGCCGCCGAAGCGGGAGAAGGCCTGCGCCATGCCGACCGCCGCGCCGCGGATCTCGGTCGGGTAGGAATGCGCGCTCACCGCGTAGACGTAGGACTGCATGCCGTTGACCATGGCACCGCCGATGAAGCAGGAGGCGAGCAGCGCGCCCTCGGAGCCCCCGCCCTGCACCAGCAGCACGCCGATCAGGGCCGTGGCGGCTGCACCGATGAAGGCCGCGACGCTGCCCACGCCGCGCGAGCCCCACAGCCCCATCAGGAAGGCGCCGCCGATGGACCCGATCACGCCGCCGCCGCTGAACAGGCTCAAGGATCGCGAGGCCACCGCCGCGCTCTGGTGCGCCGAGTCGAACAGCACCGGCAGGCTGTTGGTGAAGATGTACAGCACCAGGGAATTGAACGTGAAGGCGATCCAGATGAACAGCGTCGCGCGCCAGTAGTGGCCGTTCCAGATGGTGGAGAACCAGTTGCTGGAGGTCTGCGCCTGCTCGAGGACGACGAAGGTTTCGCTGCCGTCGAAACGCTTCGCGCCGACCAGCCGGTTGAGCGCCTTCGCCAGCTGCGGATGCAGCGCCGCTCGCAGCGCCATGTACTTCGGCGACTCCGGCAGGAAGTACGAGAACAGCGCCACGAGCAGCAGCGGCATCGCGGCACCGACCAGGAACATCGAACGCCAGCCGTAAGCGGGGATCAGCCAGTTCGCGAGGATGCCGGTGATGGAGCCACCGAGCGGCACCGACACGATCACGCAGGCCACCACGAGACTGCGCACGCGCTTGGCAGTCCACTCCGAGATCAGCGTAGCGGCCAGCGGCGTGATGCCGCCCAGCCCGAGGCCCGTGATGAAGCGGAACGCCGCCAGCGTCCAGATGTCGCCGGCGAGGTAGCACAGCAGCGAGCCCACGAACTGCAGGGCAAGGCAGCTGAAATAGGCCTTCTTGCGGCCGATGCGGTCGCTGATCCAGCCCAGCAGCACCGACCCGAGCGCCATGCCCGCCATCTGCGTGTAGGTCATCCACGAGAGCTGGTCGCGGCCGATGCCCCAGTCCTTCACCACCCGGGGGCCGATGTACCCCGTCGTGAAGAGGCCAAAGCCGTCGGTCAGCATGATGATGACCATCATCACGGTGATGCCGAAGGGCACCCAGAAGTAGCGGGCGGAGTCGATGACTTCGCCTACGTCCACGGTATTCTTGTTAGCCATGCCGCTGCCTTCCCCCGTCATTGCCGGCTCGCGACTTTGACACAAAACGGTCCACCGCACGATGGCCCGTGCCTCGGGGGCGAACTGCCCGGGGCCATCACCTACGTGGTGGAGACCGCGCCGGCTTTGTCGCCGGTTTCGTGTTCGGCGGCCTAGGCGCCCCCGTGATACCCGCCCTGGAAGGTCGAGTAGACCTTCTCCTGGGTCGTGATGAACTCCAGCAGTGCCGGCTGGCCCCGGCGGGTCGCGGCGATGCCGTTGCGCAGCGCCTGCGCGATCTGTCCGGGCTCCGTGACGCGCTCGCCGTAACCGCCCAGGGCCCGGGCGAATTCGCTGTAATTGCCGGAGATGTCCGTGGAGTGGAACTTCTCCTTCGAGACCGCCATCACCTTGAACTCCATGGCCATCGAGAAATTGTTGAACAGGATGGACAGGATCGGGATGTTGCTGCGCACGCAGGTCTCGAAGTCCATGCCGGTCATGCCGATGGCCGCATCGCCCCAGAAGTTCACGCAGAGCCGGTCGGGGTGCGCGACCTTCGCACCCATGGCGAGCGCGAGGCCGTAGCCCAGGTGCGTGGACTTGCCCCAGCCGATGTAGGACAGCGGCGTGACCGACTTCCAGAACGGTGACAGCTCATCACGCGGGCTGCCCGCATCATGGGTGACGATGGTGTTGGCGACATCGGTCAGGTGCAGGAAGTCCCAGATCACCCGGTAGGGCTGCATGGGCTTCTCGTCACTCGTCAGCCGCGGCAGCCACTCCTGCCACCACGGCGCGTTCAGCTCCTTGATGCGCGCGGCCACCTGCGAGGTCAGGCCGCGCGGCTTCTTCAGCCGATCCTTGAGGGCCTCGTGCAGCATGCCGAGCGCGAGCTTCGAATCCCCGACCAGCGGATGATCCGTCGCGATGTTCTTGTCGATGTCCATCGGCTCATTGGTGTTATGGATGAACGTCTTGCCCTGGGTCGGGAACTTGATCCCGAAGTTCGTCGCCGAGAAGCTCGCGCCTGCGCCGAACACCAGATCCGACTCGGCCACGTAGGCGGCCACGGCCCGCGGCATCGCGACGCCGCCGGACCCCAGCGACAGCGCATGGGTCTCGGGAAAGGCGCTCTTGCCTTCGAGGCTGGTGGTGACCGGGGCTTCGAGCAGCTCGGCGACCGCCTTCAGTTCATCCCAGGCCTTCGCGTAGTGCACGCCCTGCCCCGCATAGATCAGCGGATTCTTCGCCTTGATCATCGCCGCGGCGGCGGCGTCGACGGCCCGCGGATCCGGGGCGCTGCGCGCCCGGCGCCGGGGCGTGTACTCGATCTCGCCCGGCACTTCCAGGTTCCACAAATCGGTCGGGATCTCGATCAGCACCGGGCCCGGACGGCCGTTGCGCGCGAAGCTGAAGGCGCGGCGCAGCGCCGGCACCAGCTGCTCGGGCGTGTTGACCGTCTCGGCATGCTTCGTGACATGCTGGAAATTCAGGACCGCATTGAAGTTCGGCCTGGAGAAGGCAATGTTGCGCGGATACGCGCCCGGGATCACCACCAGCGGCACGGCCTCGGACCAGGCCTGGGCCACGGCGCCAAAGGCATTCTCGATGCCCGGGCCGACCTGACAGCAGAACACGCCCACCTTCTCGCCCGAGGTCATGCGGCTCAAGGCGTCGGCCATGTGCACGCCGACCCGCTCCTGACGCACGACGATCGGACGGATGTTGGCCGCCGCGGCGGATTCGGTCAGCGGATTCAGGGGATAGGTGAACAGCACCTCCACGCCTTCGCGCTTCAGGATTTCGGCGGTGACTTGGGCAACATTCATCGTGGGGTCCTGTGATTCAAGGTGTCGCTGCGCCCCCCGGGGGGGGCGAAAAGGCCGCGCATAAATACCCGTTCCCACCCGCAAAGACAATCCGGATCGGGATCCCGGGGGCCTCGAATGGGCCCCGGACGGGGCCGCTTGCTATAATTTGTGATCCTGAACCCTGACGAACATTATGTCCACAGTCGACCAGTCCCCCTCGTCCGCCCGCCTCACCGCCGCCCCGGCGGGAGTGCTCGTCCGCGGCACCCTCGAGCCACGATTTTCGGACATCCTCACCCCCGAGGCGCTCGCCTTCGTCGCCGCCCTGCACCGCCGGGACGATGCGCGGCGCGTGGAGCTGCTGCAGGCCCGCAAGGTGCGCCAGGCGCGGATCTCGGCGGGCGAGCTGCCGGACTTCCTGCCCGAGACCCGCCAGATCCGCGAGTCACCGTGGCGGGTGGCCCCGATCCCCGCGGACCTGCTCGACCGCCGCGTGGAGATCACCGGTCCGGTGGACCGCAAGATGATCATCAACGCGCTCAACAGCGGCGCGAATGTCTTCATGGCGGACTTCGAGGACGCGAACTCCCCGACCTGGCGCAACAATCTCGAAGGCCAGATCAACCTCGCGGACCGCTGGCACCGCAGCATCGACTTCAAGGACGCGGCCACCGGCAAGCAATATGCCCTGAGCGCCACGCCCGCCGTGCTGATGGTCCGGCCGCGCGGCTGGCACCTGATGGAACCGGGCCTGACGGTCGATGGCGCGGCCGTCGCCGGCGGGCTGTTCGATTTCGGCCTGTATTTCTACCACAACGCCCGGGCGCAGCTCGCACGGGGCACCGGTCCTTATTTCTACCTGCCCAAGCTCGAGAGCCATCTCGAGGCACGGCTGTGGAACGACGTGTTCGTGTTCGCGCAGGCGCAGCTCGGCATCGCCAACGGCAGCATCAAGGCCACGGTGCTCATCGAGACCCTGCCGGCCGCATTCGAGATGGATGAAATCCTCTACGAACTGCGGGACCACATGGCGGGGCTGAACTGCGGCCGCTGGGACTACATGTTCTCCTTCATCAAGAAGCTGCGCGCCAACAAGGCCTATGTGCTGCCGGACCGCTCGCAGGTCGTGATGGGCAAGGCCTTCCTGCGCGCCTATTCGCTGCTGCTGATCAAGACCTGCCATCGCCGCGGCGCCTTCGCGATGGGTGGCATGGCCGCGCAGATTCCGAACCGTCGCGACGCCGCGGCGAACGAGGCCGCCCTCGCCCGCGTGCGGGCCGACAAGGAGCGCGAAGCCGGCGACGGTCACGACGGCACCTGGGTCGCCCATCCGGACCTGGTGCCGGTGGCGCGCGAGGTGTTCGACCGGCTGATGCCGCAGCCGAACCAGCTCTCGCGGCTGCGCGAGGACGTGAACATCGGACAGGCCGACCTGCTCGAAGTGCACCAGGGCACGAAGACCGAGGCCGGCCTGCGCGAGAACGTGCGTGTGGGCGTGCAGTACCTGGAAGCCTGGTTGCGCGGCAAGGGCGCCGTGCCCCTCTACAACCTGATGGAGGATGCGGCGACCGCCGAAATCAGCCGCGCGCAGGTGTGGCAGTGGATCCACTACGGCATCGTTCTGGAGGGCGGCACGGTGGCGACGCCCGAGCTGCTCGACCGCATCATTGCCGAGGAGATGCAGCGCGTACGCCAGGAAGTCGGCGCCGCCGCCTATGACGGCGGACGCTTCCAGCAGGCCGTGCAGCTGTTCCGCGACCTCTCGCTCGCCCCGGATTTCGAGGACTTCCTCACCGTCCCGGCGATGAGGCTGCTGCGTCCTTGAGGTCTTAGGGCTGGTTGCGGACCGTGCCGGCCGGGCCCGGCGGGGTACCCGGCTTGGGGGCCGCGGCCGCGCTCGCGTCCGCAGCGCCCGGTCGCAGCGAGGTGCCGCCCGCGCCTCCCGTGCCCTGCGTCGAGCGGTTGAGGTTGCCCGCGAACACCAGCGGCTTCGCACCAGTCGAAGCCACGATATAGTCGGTCAGCAGCTTCACCGTGGAGTCGTTCGGCACGTGCTCGGGCTCGAGGAAGGCCCGGGGCTGGCGACCGGCCGCATAATCGATGGGGCGCAGCCCGAGCCGGTCGGTCGGCTGCAACGCCGCGCCATCGGCCACCAGCACCTTGACGGTCTCGTCCCAGCCCTTGGCCGCCGCGGCGTGCAGCGCCGTCAGGCCGTCGCGGGCCGAGGCCGTGATGGAGGCACCGGCCGCCTGCAGCAGTTTCACGCCCTCCGCGGCCTGCGCATCGGTCTTGTAGCGCCCCCGGGTCGGATTGAACCCATGCCCCATGCCGGCGGCCGCCATCAGCGGCGTCACGCCTTCGGCGTTCGGCAGGTCGACCATGGCGTGGTATTTCAGCAGCAGCCGCACGGCGTCGTTGTTGCCCGACTTCGCCGCCAGCAGCAGCGCCGTGGCGCCCGTGGAGAGCACCTGGTCGCCTCCACGGTCGTAGACGCCGTTGCGATACGGCGGCCGCAGCCGCAGCTGCGCATTCACGTTGGCGCCGGCCTTGAGCGCCATTTCCGCAACCTGCAGCGGCAGGGTCTTGTCCTCCGATGGCAGGTCCGGGCGGCCGCCCGCCGGCAGCGTCGCCATGTCGACCGCCGCGTACAGGGGGGTCTGGCCGTAGAAATCCCAGCGGTTCACGTCCGCGCCCGCACCGATCAGGTAGGCCGCGAAATCAAAGTGCATGTTGATGATCGAGAGCAGCAGCGCGGTCTCGCCATCCGGATCAGGCAGGTTGATGTCGGCGTGGGCCTTGAGCAGTTCCTGCGCGCAGGGGATGCAGCCGATCCGCGCGGCGTAGATGAGCGGGGTGAATCCGCCATGGTTTTCGTTCTTCGGGCGGCCTTCGGCCGTCACGCGCCGCTGCCAGTCCCGGACCGCGCCATGCGCGTTCACGTCGGCGTGGTGCGCGGCCAGCAGCCGGATCATTTCCGGATGGCCCTCCGCGGCCGCCCACATGAGCGCCGTCTGGTCGCCCCATTGTTCGCGCGCATCCACCGTGGCGCCCGCGTCCAGCAACAGCTTTGCGGATTCCACGTTTCCCGAACGGGCCACGACCATCAGCGCGGTCTGTCCTTCGGCGTTCGGTGAATCGGGATTCACGCCCGCCTTGAGCAGATCCTTGATGATCCGCGGATTCGCGGCCACCGCCGCCACCTGCAGGGCCGTCGCGCCGTAATCGTTCACCGCCGAGACATCGGCCCCGGCCCGGATCAGCCGCTCGACGAGGTCGGCATCGCCGTTGTAGCAGGCCCACATCAGGGCCGTGGTGCCGTCCACCTCGCGGGACTTCGCGATGTCGCGGTCGGCGCTGTGGGTGAGCATCGCCACCGCGCCGTCATGGTCCTTCGCCCGCACCAGCGCCGCGAGCGAATCATCGGCCGCCAGCGCACCGGTGCCGAATCCGACCCCCAGCAGCAGCGCCGCCGCCAGCGCGCGCCATCCCGGTCCCCCTCGGTGCTGCATGATCAGATCTCCGCGAGCGTGCCGGTGCTGATCCCGTGAGACGTAACCGGTATGCCGCCGCGGTTGAGCAGCGTCAGCAGCAGATTCGCGTGCGGCGTGTCCTGCGGATAGTGCAGGTGCTGGCCGCCCTTGATCTTGCCGTAACCATGGCCCATGACCACGTTCGGCAGCGGATCATTGTTGTGCATGTCGCTGTTGCTCATGTTGCTGCCGTACAGGATGATCGAATGGTCCAGCAGGTTGCCGTTGCCATCCGGGGTTTCCGCCAGGCGCTTCACGAAGCGGGCAAAGGCCTTCGTGTGAAAGTTCTGCACACGGGTGAGCTTCTCGAGCTTCGCCGGGTCGTTCTGGTGGTGCGAGAGCGGATGGAACGCGTCGGTGATCTGCAGGTTCGGGTAGGTGCGCATGCTCACCTCCTTCGCGATCATGAAGGTCGCGACCCGCGTGGTGTTCGACTGCCAGCCCAGGGCGATCATGTCGAACATCGTGTCGAGCATTTTCGCGAAATCATCCGGCACGCCGTCCGGCGCGTTCGGCAGCTTCACGCCCGAGCCTTCCTTCGCGATCATCTTCTGGATGCGCCGCTCCACCTCGCGCACCGAGTCCAGGTAGTCACTGACCATGCGCTTGTCGGCGGGGTCGAGGTCGCGCTGCATGTCGCGGGCCGACTCCTGCACGTAGTCGAGGACGCTGCCGGTCTCCGCCGTGATCTCGTGGCGCTGCTCGGCCGTATCCCCGAGGCCGAACATGCGCGCGAACACCGCGCGCGGGTTGTTGTCCATGGGCAGCGGCTGCTCGCCGGTGCGGAAGGCGATGGTGCCCGAGTAGCTGCAGCCGAAGCCCGGATCACAGGCGCCACCGCCACCCTCGCCGGCCAGCTCGATCGACGGGAGCGGCGTGTCCTGGCCGATGTATTTGGCGGCGACCTGGTCCGCGGACGGGCCCACGTGCGGCTGCTGGCTCGCCGGCGGATGGACGCAGGTGAGCCAGGTGCCGGCGATGATGGCATGGGGACTCGGGCTCTCGCCGGCCTTGTTGCGCAGTCCGCTGACGATGGTCATGTACTGGCGATACGGATCCAGCGGCTCGAGGATCGGGGAGATCTTGAAATCGGTGCCGGTCGAGGTCGGCACCCAGTTGTTCATCACCGCGCCATGCGGGAAATAGACGAACCCCATCCGCGGCGGCGCGACCGCGGCCGTGTCGGCGAGCGCCGTGCCGGCCGGAATCATCGCATCGAGCAGCGGCAGGCCGATCGAGACCCCCGCGCCCTTCAACAGGGTGCGTCGGGACAGATGCTTGCGGGTGATGAACATACGGGTCTCCTCAATAACTTAACGCAGCAGTGCGGCGGTCTTGGTCGCTGCAGCGGCCGCGCCGGACTGGCCGGTTCTCATCTGGAACGGGGCGCTGGTCACGATGTCCATGATCAGGTCCTTGAATCGATAGCCCTGCCGGGCGTTCGTGCGCACGATGCCGCGCACGATCGGCATGTCCTGATAATCGACGCTGCGCCCAAGGCCATAGGTCATCAGCTTGACGGTCAGGGTCTGCACGAACTGCTGCGGATCGGACGCGAGCGCCTTGCGCAGGTCATCGACACCGTTGATGTGGGTCCCATCGGGCAGGACACCCGAGGCATCGATGAGGGTGCCGGCCATCCGGTCCCGGTCGCGCCAGCGGCCCACGGCATCGAAGTTGTCCAGCGCCAGACCGAGCGGGTCGAGGATGCCGTGACAGGCGAAGCAGCTCGGCCGGTCGCGATGCTTGGCCATCATCTCGCGAAGGGTGAGCGCCTTCTCGCCGGTCTTGTTTTCCTTCAGCGACGGCACCGCCGGCGGGGGCGCCGCGGGCGGCGTGCCGGTGATGCTGTTCAGAATCCACTCCCCGCGCAGCACCGGGGCCGTGCGGTTCGGATAGGAGGTTCCCATCAGGATCGCGCCCTTGCCGAGCAGGCCCCAGCGCGCCGAGTCGGTGAGCGTCACGCGGCGGAACTGGTCGCCCTTGACGGTGGTGATGCCGTAGAGCATCGCCAGGCGCTGGTTCAGGAAGGTGTAATTGGCCGTCAGCAGGTCCGTGACCGGCTGATCACCGCGGAACACGCTGTCGATGAAGAGCCTGAGCTCCTGGCGATAGTCCTCGCGCGGATCCGTGACATACGGAAACAGGTTCGCATCCGGCTTGATTTCCGCCAGACGCTGCACGTCCAGCCACTGAAAGGCGAAGTTGGAGGCCAGCGTCGTCGCGCGCACATCCTTGAGCATGCGGCTCACCTGGGCCTTCAGGACTCCGGGCTCGTGCAGCTTGCCCTGGTTGGCGACGCTCAGCAGTTCCTGATCGGGCGGCGCGCTCCACAGGAAGAACGAGAGACGCGAAGCGAGCTCGTCATCCGACAACGCCGCCGCCTCGGACGATGCCGTATCGGCCACTGCGGTCAACTGCGCGCTCTTGCGGGAGGTCTCGATCCGGTACAGGAAGTTCGGGCTCGCGAGCAGCGCCGTGAGGGCCCGGCGCACACCTTCGTCGAAGTCCGCCGACTTGCGCCCCGCGGCGTAGAACTGCATCAGCGGCGCGAGGTCCGCGTCCGTGACGGGCCGGCGGAAAGCCCGCTCGGCCAGGCGGGTCAGGATCTCGCGGGCACAGGGCGTCTCGTCGGCCTCGGCCTTGGGCCGGCAGACAAAGATGCGCTCGCGGCTGGGTGTCTCGCTGACGCCGGTGACGTCGAAGGGCCCCTTGATCTCGAATCCACCGATACGCAGCACCCGGTCCTGAACGCCACCGGGAATCGGCGCCTCCAGACGGTCCTCGGAAGCGGCGAAGCTGCGATGCACGAAGGTCACGGCCACGGTATGCGGGCCGGCCGTCGCCTTGAACTTGATGCGCTTCAGGCGCGCATTGATGGCATCGACGGCCGGATCCTGCTTCTGGTCGATGGCCTTCAGGTCCGCTTCGCCCCCGATGTTGGTCTCGAAGAACTTCCTGCCATCGTAGGTGGCGATCAGGTCGTTGTTGAACTCCATGTTCGTGACCCACAGGGCCACGGCCAGGTTGCCGATCGACAGCTCGTAGGTGCCGTCGGCGGGGAAGTCGTAGACCACCGAGACACCGCCGCGGGTGCCCAGCGGCAGGCCATCCACATGGAATTCCTGGTTACCGGCCACCGCAGGATCGGCTGCGAACTGCACGCCCACGGCCTTCGCACCCCGGTCGCCGAGGGCCTCGACGGCCACCTGGCGCGCGGCGGATATGTAGGCGTCGACGAAGGCCGGGGAAACCTGCAGCACATTGGCGACGTTGTTGAAGCCATCGCTTTCGTCATCCGGCGGCAGCATCTGGGTGGCGTTGACCCGGACCCGCACGAGATCCCAGATGGCGTTGGCATACTCGGTACGGTTCATGCGATGCAGGGCGATACGCGGCGCATCGACGCGGTGGGCCGCCGCCGCATCCAGGGTGTCCTCCAT
>DATJPN010000111.1:0-15497 GCA_035506335.1 Steroidobacteraceae bacterium
CCGCGGACCAGCGCGATGCCCTTCTCCGGAACGATCAGCGTCGCCACCATGCACTTCAGGTGAACGACCATCCGCTGCAGCAGGGTCTTCAGTTCATCGGCGCCGTCGGGCGCCATGTTCGCATCCGCGGCGTCGGCGAGCAGCAGCTCGAGATCCTCGTCGAGCTCGCTCATCGATGCCTTCAGGTCTTCGAGGGCGAGCATGGCCAGCAGCTCGCGCCGCAGGCACTCCAGCGCCGGCCGCAGCAGCGAGTGGGCGAAGGTGAAGGCGCGCGGTCCGCTTTCGTTGGCCGCGGGCCGCGTCAGCACCGCGACCACGGCCAGCAGCTCGCCGCCGTCGGCGCGGATCCAGAACAGGTACGCCGGCTGCCCGTCGAGCATCTCCAGGGCGCCGTCGCCGGATGCCGGATCGCGCGCCACCGGCAGCATGGCGTCCACGCGGCTGCTGAGGTCCGGCCCCAAGGTGGCATCGCTCGACCAGCGCATCCGGCCCGTGGCGTTGAACACCGCGATGTTCGCGGCACGGGGCAGCATGGCGCGAAACAGCTGGGCGAACGGCTCGAGCGATTCCCACGCAGCGCTGCCGGCGTCCTGCCTGACGGGTTCATTCATAACGTGAAACATCGCAAATACGGGCCACGGGAACCATGCGCCAGTTGGCGAATTGCACAAGGTTTTCGAAAGCTCTCCGGGTTCCGCCGCGGCGCACCAGCGCTGTGCACCGGCGAAATTTGCTGCATTGCAATATACATCAATTCGTAACCGGAGCGGGCTGCTGGAACCAGGGTCCGGGGTCAACCGGACGGCTGCCCCGGCGGATTTCGAAGTACAGCTGCGGACGGCTGCTGCCGCCGCTGTCGCCGCTGGCGGCGATCACGTCCCCCGGCGCCACCCTGTCGCCCACGGCCTTGTAGAGGCGGTCGTTGTGGCCGTAGAGGCTCAGGTACCCCTCGCCATGATCGATGATGGCGAGGAGCCCGAGGCCCGGCAGCCAGTCGGCGTAGATGACGCGGCCGCTGTACACCGCGCGTACGTCGGCGCCGCGTTCGGTATCGATCAGCATGCCGTCCCACTTCAGGCCCCCGGCGCGCGCCTGGCCGAAACGCGCGGCGAGATGACCGCCGACGGGCCAGGCGAGCCGCCCCCGCAGCGTGCCGAACGCTCCACCGGCATCACTCGGGAACGGCTGCAGGGCGCGCTTCAGATCGCGCAACAGCGCGCTCAGGGCCGCCTGCTGCCCCTGCAGGCGCCGCAGCATCTGCACGCTGTTGCGGGACTCGGCCTTGATGGCCAGCAGCGCCGCATCGCGCTGCGACCGCGCGGCCTCGAGCCGCATCACTTCATCGGCCGTGGCGCTCTGCAGGGCATCCAGGCGCTGTTCGTCCGCGGCCAGCTGCGCATCGAGGCCGGCGAGGCGGGCGATGTCGGCGTCGATCGCCGTGATGACGCCGGCGCGGGCCCGGCCGAAGTACCCGTAATAGGCGAAAATGCGGCCCGCCCGGACCGGATCGCGCTGGTTGAGCAGCAGCTTCAGGGGCTCCTCGCGCCCGATCATGTAGGCGGCGCGCATCTGCTGCGCCAGGCCCGTGCGCATCGCGGCCACCTCGGCTTCGCGGTCGCGCTTCTCGGCCATGACGCCGGCGCGATGCGCCGTGCGCTCGGCGTGCTCGCGGCGCAGGTCCGCGAGCCGCGCGCGGGCCGCCGCCACCGACTCCTCCGCGGCCTGGAGTTGCCGGGCGAGCTGGTCGGACTGCACGGCATCCCGACTGACCTTGTCGCGGATGGCCGCGATCCGGCCCTTCAGCGCCTGCAGCTGGGCTTCCGTCTGCGCCTGCCGGGTGGCGGCCGGCGCCCCGGCCGGGGCGCCGGGCGTCGCGGCCAGGAGGCCGGCGGCCGCCGCGAGGCAGCAGCTGCGCACGATGCGACGCGATACACCCATGCCCGCTATACTACGCGCCCTTTTTTGCAGGTATCTCTGTGGAACCCGGATGGACCGGCTGATCGAATACATTGGACATCATCCGCTGCTGGTCGCCGCCGGCGCGGTCGCGGCGCTGGTCGTGCTCGCCTATGAGTACTACCTGCGCATGCAGGGCCTGAGCGCGATCTCTCCGCAGGAGCTCATCCGGCTGATGAACCAGGGGGCTCTGGTGCTCGACATCCGGGGCCTCGAGGAGTTCGCCGCCGGGCACATCAGCGGCGCCCGGCAGCTCACGCCCGAGCAGCTGCCCAAGGCCGGCGAGACCCTGAAGAAGCATCGCGAGAAGCCCGTCATCGTCTACGGCGCCGATGAGACCGGTGGTCCGGTGGTCGTGCGCAAGCTCGCCGCGCAGGGCTTCACCCGGGCCTTCTGCCTGCGCGGCGGACTTGCCGCCTGGCGGGCCGAGAACCTGCCGCTCGCCAAGGGCTGATGCGTGCCGCGGATCGAGTTCTATGCGACCAGCTGGTGCCCCTATTGCGAGCGGGCCCGCGCGCTGCTCAGGTCCAAGGGTGTCGCGTTCGAGGAAATCGACATCGAATCCCGGCCCGGCGCCCGCGAGGAAATGGTCGCCCGCAGTGGACGGCGCACGGTGCCCCAGATCTTCATCAATCAGGCCCATGTCGGCGGCTGCGATGACTTGATCGCACTCGAAGACGCCGGCCGCCTGGATCCGCTTTTACAGGAGACGAATCGATGAGCGACAACAATGACGGCGGCGCGACGGCCGCGGTGCTCGGTGACCCGAACGCCACCGGCGCCCAGCTGGCCCTGCAGGCCGTATATCTGAAGGACTGCTCCTACGAGGCGCCGAACGGCCCTCGTGTGGACGGCCAGTGGAACCCGCAGATCAACCTCGACCTGCATACCGCCGTGAACCTCCTTACGCCGGAGCTGCGTGAGATCGTGCTGACCGTGACCGTATCGGCCAAGCAGGGCGAAGCCACCATGTTCCTGGTCGAGGTCAAGCAGGCCGGCGCCTTCCTGATGCGCAACCTGACCGAGGACGACGCGCGCCGCGCGATCGGCACGATCTGTCCGAACGTGCTGTTTCCCTTCGCCCGCGCCGCCGTCTCGAACCTGGTCACCCAGGGCGGTTTTCCGCAGTTCCTGCTGCCGCCGGTGAACTTCGAGGCGCTGTACGAGCGCGCGCTGGTCGATGCCCGCAACCAGGCGCCCGCGACCAAGAACTGACCGGCCGATGCCGACCGGACCGGATTTGGCGCAGGCCGGGTCGGCCATTGCGGTACTGGGCGCGGGATCCTGGGGAACCGCGCTCGCCATCCAGTTCGCCCGCAGCGGCAAGGCCACGCGGCTGTGGGGACGCGATCCGGTTCAGGTGGCCGCGATGGACCGCGATCGGGTCAACCGGCGTTACCTGCCGAGCGGCCATTTTCCCGACTCGCTCAGCGTCGGGACGGATCTCGCGCAGCAGCTCTCGGGGGCGCTCGACGTGCTGCTCGCGGTCCCGAGCGATTCCCTGCGCGCCATGTTCGGCCAGATCCGGCCCCTGCTCGGGCCGCAGATGCGCCTGGCCTGGGCCACGAAGGGCTTCGAGGCCCACAGCGGCCTGCTGCCCCACCAGGTCGCCCGTGAAATGCTCGGCACGGGCCGCGCATTCGCGGTCCTGTCCGGTCCCACCTTCGCATCCGAGGTCGGCGCGGGCCTGCCCACCGCGATGACCGTGGCCTCGGCGGATGCGGCGTTCGCGGCGGCGCTGGCGCAGGATCTGTCGTCAGCGAATTTCCGCGCCTACACCTCCACGGACATCATCGGCGTCGAGGTCGGCGGCGCCGTGAAGAACGTGCTCGCGCTGGCGGCGGGGTTGTCCGATGGCCTCGGGTTCGGCGCGAACACCCGCATCGCGCTCATCACCCGCGGGCTGACCGAGATGGTGCGCCTCGGCGTCGCGCTGGGCGCCAGCCGTGACACCTTCATGGGCCTCGCGGGCCTCGGGGATCTGGTCCTGAGCTGCACCGACGATCAGAGCCGCAACCGGCGCTTCGGGCTGCTGCTGGCGCAGGGCCGCAGCATCGAACAGGCCCGCTCCGAGATCGGCCAGGTCGTCGAAGGGGTGCGGGCCGCCCGCGCCGTGCGCGCCGTCGCCGAGCGCGAGGGCGTGGAGATGCCCCTGTGCGAGGGCGTGTACCGCGTGCTGCATGAAGGCCTGCCGGCCGCCGAAGTCGTCCGGGCGCTGATGCGCCGGCCGATCCGGGCCGAGGCGGAGTAGGCGGCCCGCGACCTCAATGGCTTGCGGGCGCCGCGTTCGGCCGGGCCACGAGGGTGCAGGTCGCGGCCACCGGCCCTGCCGGAGTGTCCAGTTGCACGACATCCCCGGCCGATCTGCCCGCGCAGGCTGCATCGGCGTAGGGACCGTGGACCACGGCAGCGGGCGCCGTCGTGGCGCGCGGCGCTTCCGTGGGCGGGACGATGGCGCGCGGCCTCTCGGCGGGCGGTGCCTCGGCGGGCGCGGCACGGGCGACCTTCGGTCGATCCGCGTCACCGCCGCCGAAGAAGCTGAAGATGCTGAAAGTGCCGCGGGTGTCCTCGGTAAACCGCAGCGACTCGACGAAGCGGATGGCATCGGCCGATGCTTCGGCCTGCGGGGCCAGGGACTGGCCGACCACGGTATACAGATGCCGGTCGACGAAGAAGATTGCGACCGCCGAGCGGCTGCCGTCGGCGCCGGTCACGCGCAGCGCACGCCCGCGGTTGCCGCTGACGCGCACGGCGGTGGCCGCGGTCACCTGGCCCGATGCCCGCAGGGACCTTTCGGCCCCGGCGATGGTGTTCAGGGCGTCCTCGTTGGTGTTCGCGTAGTTCGCGACGCTCAGCGTGCAGACGGTCTGGTCCAGGCGGACCGTGTAGCGCGTCACCGGCAGCGATTCACCGAACGCATCCTTCACGATGGCCGTCTCCACCGCCGGCACGCCCGGAAACTCGACGCTGAATCCCGGCTCGGGATAGTCGTATGCCTTCCATTCCTGGGCCGCCGCCGCGATCGGCAGCAACAGGGCCGCCATCACCATCGCTACCATTGGCTTCATCGATCTGCTCCGTATCACTGTTCACTCCCCCGGCTGGGCCATTTCGAACTGCTGCTGGCGCCAGGCTTCGTAGACCACGAGCGCCACGGCGTTGGCGAGATTCAGGCTGCGGTTTCCCGGGCGCATCGGAATGCTCAGGATCCGCTGCGCCTCGACCTGCGCCAGCGCCGGCGCGGGCAGGCCGCTCGATTCGGAGCCGAAGAGCAGCGCATCGCCGGGCTCGAACCGGACCTGCGAGTACCGGGTCGGCGACCCCGTCTCGATGGCGAACAGCCGCGCGGGTCCGAGGGCGGCGAGGCACTGCCCGAGCTCATCGTGGACCAGAACCGGCGCGAGCTCCACATAGTCGAGGCCCGCGCGCTGCAGCGAGCGGTCATCCAGCTCGAATCCGAGCGGCCGGATGAGGTGCAGCGTACAGCCGGCGTTGGCGCACAAGCGGATCACGTTGCCGGTGTTCGGTGGAATTTCCGGCCGATGCAGGATGACGTGGAACATGCCGGATCAGTCCGGTGCGGCGACGGGGAATCGTCGCATCTCGCGCTGACCCTGGAAGATACTCTCGATGGGCCGGGCGAAGAGGCCCGCAATGGCGAAGGCCAGCGACAGGCTCGGCTCGTAGCGGCCGGTTTCCACGGCGTTGATGGTCTGTCGCGAGACCGCGAGCCGCGCGGCGAGATCACCCTGCGTCCAGCCGCGCTGCGCCCGCAGTTCGGGGAGGATGTTCTTCATTTGGCGCGGTACAGGACCGACAGCATCAGCACCGTGAAGACCGACCAGCCGAACAGGTTGATGCTGATCATCGACAGGCGCGGATAGCCGAGCAGCTCGAGGCAAAACCAGCCCAGGGAGCTGAACGCCAGGATCACTCCGGTGAGCGCGGCGCAGCCGAGGATGCGGCGCCGGACGTATTCATCGCTGGCGCGGTACACCCAGCCGATGATCGAGACCACGAGCACCAGGGTCAGCGTCGGCACGAGCACCACGATATCCCGGGTCCCGCCCGCGGCCAGATACCTCGGCGCGAGCGCCGCCGCCAACAGGGTGCCGAGATAGGCCCACAGGGCGAAGAGAATCCCGCTGACCGGCGAGGAGTAGAAGCGGACGATGCGGGCGGTGTTCATGGCGGCCTGCCTGTAAAGCTTGCTTTACTTTACGCCCGGTCGCCCGGAAAGTAAAGCATGCTTGTCAACCCCGGGAGGCCGGCATCGGGGTCTGCGGCGGCGTCGGGAACCGCACGCCGAACTCCCGGAACTTCGCGAGCAGCCCGAGCATGATCCCGTGCTGGACTTCGGCGTATGCCACGAGCTCCGGCGCGCGCACGTAGTACACGACTTCGTACCGCAGCGCCGTCTCGGTCAGGCTAAGCAGGGTACAGCGCTCGAAACGGGCTCTCGGAGATGCTTCGATGACCTCGCGAACGGCGTCCGGAAGGCTGTGCAGCAGCGGCACGGGCGTGTCGTGGATCACGGGGATCTCGAAGGAGACGCGCCGCTCGCGCATGCGGCCGAAGTTGCGGATGCGGGACTTGGTGATGTCGGCGTTCGACACCACGATCTGCTCGCCCGTGATGCTGCGGATCCGCGTGCTCTTGACGCCGATGTATTCCACGGTGCCCGTGAGGGTGTCCAGGGTGAGCAGATCGCCGATCACGAACGGCTTGTCGAGCGCGATCGACATCGAGGCCAGCAGATCCCCGAGCACCGCCTGCACCGCCAGGGCCACCGCGATGCCGCCGATCCCGAGGCCCGCGAGCAGCGGCCGGATGGCCACGCCGAGGTTGTCGAGCGCCAGCAGCACCGCGAGCCCCCAGATCAGCACTCCGGCCACGAACAGGATGATTTCCATCGCGCCGGTCAGCGCCGCATCGTGCCCCTGGACGTTGCGGCGGCGCTGGTCGATGGCGTAGCGCAGCGTCGCGGTGGCCCAGCGGGCGGCCTGGTACCAGAAGACCAGCGTGATGGCCACATCGATGCCGTGATCGATGCGGTGCGCGAGATGGTTCGTCGCGGGAAAATCGAGCTGCCCGAGCGCGCTGTACAGCGCCACGCCCCAGATGAAGAGGCCGCCCGTGCCGGCGATGAGCCGGGTCGTGAGATCGAGCGCCACCGGCAGCACCCGGCCGGTCTGCGTCCACCTCAGGCGCCGGGTGCGGCAGATCCTGCGGATCGCGAACAGGGCGGCGAGAAGCACCAGCAGGACGAGCAGCGCCGTGGCCCAGTCACCGACGCTGTTCCACAGCAGCGCGCGCTTCGAGAACTGATCCAGGTTCGGCATGGCCGCCGGATTTTCTCACGGAACGCGCTACTCGGCGGTGTTCATCCCGAGTTCCTTCAGCTTGCGGGTGAGCGTGTTGCGCCCCCAGCCGAGCAGCTTCGCCGCATCCTGGCGATGACCCTGGGTGCGCTTCAAGGCGGCGCGGATCAGCACCCGCTCGAACTCCGGCTGCGCATCCGTGAGCAGCGGGCGCTTGCCGACCATCGCCTGGCGGTCCGCCCAGCTCGCGAGCGCCTTGGCCCAGTCGACCTCCCCCGCGGCCTCGCCGTCCGCGGCGAGTTCGGCGGGCAGGTCCTCGATGCGGATCTCCGACCCCGGCGCCAGCACCGTGAGCCGCCGGCACAGGTTGACCAGCTCACGGACGTTGCCCGGCCAGGAGTGGGCCGCGAGCTTCTCCTTCGCATCCGCGGCCAGCACCTTCGGCTCCACGCCGAGCTCCATCGCGGCGACGTGCAGGTAGTGATCGAGCAGCTCCGGGATGTCTTCCGCGCGCGCGCGCAGCGGCGGCAGCTCGATGCGGATGACGTTCAGCCGGTGGTAGAGGTCCTCGCGGAACACGCCGCGCTGCACCCGGTCCTGCAGGTTCTGGTGGGTCGCCGCGATCACCCGCACGTCCACGCGGATCGGGGTCTGGCCGCCGACCCGGTAGAACTCCCCTTCGGCCAGGACGCGCAGCAGCCGCGTCTGCAGCGGCGTGGACATGTCCCCGATTTCATCCAGGAACAGCGTCCCGCCGTCGGCCTGCTCGAAGCGGCCGCGGCGCAGGCTGTCGGCCCCGGTGAAGGCGCCCTTCTCGTGGCCGAAAAGCTCCGACTCGAGCAGCTCGCTCGGGATCGCCGACGTGTTCAGCGCGATGAAGGGCTTCGCGGCGCGCGGCGAGTGCTCGTGCAGCGCGCGCGCGACCAGCTCCTTGCCGGTGCCGGACTCGCCGGTGATCAGCACCGTGACGCTCGAGCGGGACAGCCGGCCGATGGCGCGGAACACCTGCTGCATGGCCGCGGCCCGTCCGAGCAGCTCCGGAATCGGCGGCGGACTGCCGCCGTCGGCCGGGGTCGGGGTCCCGGTGCGCGCCGCGCGGCGCACGAGGTCCACCGCCTGGTCGATGTCGAAGGGCTTCGGCAGGTACTCGAAGGCGCCGCTTTCATAGGCCGACACGGCGTTGCCGAGATCGGCGTACGCCGTCATCACGATGACCGGCAGGTTCGGCCGCGCCTCGCGGATCCGCTTCAGCAGATCCAGGCCCGACTGGCCGGACATGCGGATGTCGGTGATCAGCACGTCCGGTGCGTCGTTGCGCAGCGCCGTCAGGGCGGGCTCCGCCGCATCGAAGGTCCTCGGCAGCATGCCGGCGTTGCGCAAGGCGCGTTCGAGCACCCAGCGGATCGATGCGTCATCGTCCACCAGCCAGACGCGAAGATTCAATGTACTCATACAGCTTCCTCGAGAGGCAACATCAGCTTGAACACGGTGCGGCCGGGTTCGCTCTCAAATTCGATGAGTCCTCCATGCCGGGTGACCAGATCCTGCGCGACCGCGAGGCCGAGTCCGGTGCCGGTGGACCTGCCGGTGACCAGCGGATAGAAGATGCTGGCGCGCAGCGCCGCCGGCACGCCCGGCCCGTCATCCTCGACCTGGATGCCCGCGGCCAGGCGATGGCGCCGCCCGGCGATGCTGACGTTGGAGTAGGCGCGCGTGCGGAAGGTGATGTGGCCGTGGTCGCCGACGGCCTGCATGGCATTGCGCGCCACGTTGAGCAGCGCCTGGATCAGCTGGTTGCGGTCGAAATTCGCGCTCGGCAGGCTCGGATCGTAGTCGCGGTCGATCACGACGCCCGCGGGCGCCTCGCCGCGCACCAGGTGATACACGTGCTCGCACAGCTCGTGGATGTTCAGCTGCGTCTTGTGCATCGGCCGGTTCGGTCCCGTCATCGAGGCGACGAGCGCGCTCAGGCGGTCGGCCTCCGAGATGATGACGTTGGTGTATTCCTTGAGGTGCTCGTCGGGCAGCTCGCGCTCGAGCAGCTGCGCCGCGCCGCGCAGGCCGCCCAGGGGGTTCTTGATCTCGTGGGCCAGCTGCCGCAGCATCATGCGGCTGCTGTCGAGCCGCACCAGCATTTCGTTCTCGCGGGAGATGCGCTGGCGCGCCGTGGTGTCGGTGAGCTCGAGCAGCAGGTGCGTGCCGGTCACCTCGCCCTCGAGCGGGGTGATCGTGACGTCAACGATGCGCGGCTCGCGCGGCATGGACCTCAGGTTCAGGACCAGTTCACGGTCCGCGAAGGCTTCGCCGGTCTCGATCGAGCGACGCAGGATCGAATTGAGCCCGTTGGTCTCGAGCAGGTGATCGCCGAAGGGCCGGCCGCGGCTCTGGTTCAGGCTGAAGGCGAGCAGGTCCTGCGCGGCGACGTTCGCATAGATGGGGCACAGCTGCGCGTCGAGCAGGATGATCCCGGTGGACAGCGCATTCAGCAGATCGGCCGAATCGAAATGCGACAGCGGCGACGGCAGGGAGTGTTCAGGCGCCACGGGGCACCTCGAACCGCGGCGTCAGGGGCGGCCGACTCCGGGCACCTTCGGCGCGGCCGGCACCGTCGGCGCCATCGGCACGGTATTCGCCGCGGACGAGCGCTGTCTTATGGAAAAAGTCACGGGAGTCGCGTCGCAGGTGACTTCGCCGCGGGCGTTGGTCACCTGCAGGGTCAGGGTGTGATCGCCGCGATCGACCTGGGAGAGCGTGAAGGTGCCGCCCGGCGCCAGCAGCGAGGATATGTCCACGCCGTCCATGCGCAGCGTCGACTGGGCGCCGTCGCCGGCATGGGCGAGCGTGACGTGCCCACTGACGGTATAGGTATCCAGGAACACCTGCCCGGCGGACGGGGTGTCGATGACGCAGACCGCGGGAGCCGCGGCCGGCGGCGCTGCGGCCACCGGGGGCGGCGCGGCCGCCGCCTGCGCCCCGTAGGTCTGGGCACCGGAAACCTGCAGCTTCTGCGCCTTCGGATTCGGCTGGTCGCTGAAGTGCGTCACGCCCTCGTCGTCCACCCACTTGTAGACCGTGGCGGACCAGGCGCCGGCGCAGGCGCCGAGCATCAGCAGTAGTGGCAGTCCTCTCATGGAGCCGAAGCATAGCCCCGACGGCCCCCAAGGACAAAAGCAGCCCGCAGCCGTGCTCCCCCGCGGTCAGCGGGGGAGCAGGCTCGATGCGTTTCCGAAGTGCATTCTCGAAGACGGCCACCGTCATCAGCAGCTGTAATACAGTTCCAGCTCGATGGGGTGCGTGGCCATGCGCAGCTTCGTCACCTCCTGCATCTTCAGCCCGATGTAGGCATCGATCAGGTCGTTGGTGAACACGCCGCCGCGGGTCAGGAACTCGCGGTCCTTGTCGAGGTGCTCGAGGGCCATGTCCAGCGAGTGACACACCGTCGGGATGTGCGCGGCCTCTTCGGGCTCCAGGTCGTAGAGATCCTTGTCGGCCGGGTCGCCCGGGTGGATCTTGTTCTGGATGCCGTCGAGTCCCGCCATCATCATCGCCGCGAACGCGAAGTACGGATTCGCCGTGGAGTCCGGGAAACGCACTTCGATGCGGCGCGCCTTCGGGTTCGACACCCAGGGAATGCGGATCGAGGCGGAACGGTTGCGGGCGGAGTACGCCAGCATCACGGGCGCCTCGAAGCCGGGCACCAGGCGCTTGTAGCTGTTGGTCGCCGAGTTCGTGATGGCGTTGATCGCCTTCGCGTGCTTGATGATGCCGCCGATGTAGTACAGGGCGAGCTCCGAGAGGCCGCCGTACTTGTCGCCCGCGAACAGGGCCTTGCCGTCCTTCTGCAGGGACTGGTGCACGTGCATGCCGTTGCCGTTGTCGCCGACGAGGGGCTTCGGCATGAAGGTCGCCGTCTTGCCGTAGCTGTGGGCCACGTTCAGCACGCAGTACTTGAGGATCTGCACCTGGTCAGCCTTGCTGACGAGGCCGCCCGGGCCGACGCCGATTTCGCACTGGCCGCCGGTGGCGACCTCGTGGTGGTGCACCTCGACGACCATGCCCATTTCCTCGAGCGCGTCGCACATGGCCGAGCGGATGTCCTGGAAGGCGTCGATCGGCGGCACCGGAAAGTAGCCGCCCTTGATGCCGGGGCGATGGCCGCGGTTGCCTTCCGGGTATTCCTTGCCGGAGTTCCAGGCGCCCTGGATGGAGTCGATTTCGTAGAAGCAGCCGTTCAGGCTCGAGCCGCTGCGGACACTGTCGAAAACGAAGAATTCATTTTCCGGACCGAACAGCGCACTGTCGGCGATGCCGGTGGACTTCAGGTACGCCTCGGCGCGCTTGGCGAGCGAGCGCGGGTCGCGCTCATAGCCCTGCATGGTGGCCGGTTCGATGACATCGCAGCGGATGTTGATGGTCGTGTCTTCGAAGAACGGATCGATGACGGCGGTCGAGGCCTCCGGCATCAGGATCATGTCGGACTCGTTGATCCCCTTCCAGCCGGCGATCGAGGAACCGTCGAACATCTTGCCGTCCGTGAACAGGCCGGCATCGACGAGGCGGGCCGGGATCGAGACGTGCTGCTCCTTGCCGCGCGTGTCCGTGAACCGGAGATCTGCGTACTTGACCTCCTTCTCTTTTATTAGCTTCAGTACATCAGTCGGTGTCATATCGCCTCCGAAAATGGGGTTGCCCGATGTGCATCGAGCGGCTTGATATTGCAGCCCCTGTGCCAACATGAGGCACTAGCGAATCAATAAGTTAGAACTGCATCACGGAAATTGTGCACTATAAGGGTGCGTATTGAAAAGCCCCCGCTCCGAATCGGGGCAGGTCCGGGGCCGCAGCCGGAACTCCCTGGTGCAACGCGACAACATGCCTGTTTTCGGTGCGCCGCGGGCGTCGGGCGCGAAGCCGCCACCTCGCTATACTTGCCAAGCTCATGATGCAGCGACTGGCTTCCCTGGCATTCACCCTCTTCCTGTTCATCTGGACCTTCCTCTACGCCGTGGTGTTCGTCTGCGTCGCGGTGTGCATCCCGTTCACGCACCGGGCGCGGCTCGCGCGGTTCTGGGCCGAGGTGCTGCTCGGGGCGCTGAAGTGGACCTGCCGCCTCGACTACACGGTCGAGGGTCGCGAACACATCCCCGCCGACAATCACATCGCGCTGTGGAAGCACGCCTCCACCTGGGAAACCCTCGCGATCGGCGTGGTCTTCCCGCGCCAGGTCTGGGTGCTGAAACGTGAGCTGCTGTGGATCCCCTTCGTCGGCTGGGGCATCCGGCTCCTGCATGCCATCGCGATCGACCGCGGAGCCGGCCACACCGCCGTCAGCCAGGTGGTCGAGCAGGGACGGCAGCGGCTGGAGGAAGGCGACTGGGTGGTGATCTTCCCCGAAGGCACCCGCATGCCCGCCGGCGAAACCCGCCGCTACGGCGTCAGCGGCGCGCTGCTCGCCTCCCAGACCGGCAAGCTGATCATCCCGGTCGCGCACAACGCCGGATACTTCTGGCCCCGCCGCGGCTGGCTGAAGAAGCCGGGCACGGTGCGGGTCGTGATCGGTCCGCCGATCATCGCGCAGGGTCGCGAACCGCGCGAGATCAACGCCGAAGCCCAGGCGTGGATCGAGGAGCAGATGAGGCGGCTCGCGCCGGAGGCCTCGCGCGCCTAGGCCGCGAGGATCGCGCGGGCCGTGTCGGCCGCGCTCCCCGGCGGACCCGGAGGCAGGAACACCGGATACGCACGCAACGCCAGCCCCGCGATGCCGAGGGGCTGGAGCGGCACGCTGCCCTGGGGAAAATGCTCCCGCCCGTCGCGGATGAACGCGGCGGCCGCCCGTATCGCCTCGTGCGCCAGACGATCCTCCGCGGAGGAAAACCGGAACCGCCACTCGCGCACCCGGCGGTTGATCACGGCCTTGTCGGCGCCGCCGGCCTCGATGCCCGCGGCGGCGAACACCCGGCAGTCATAATCCAGGCAGGTCTGGGGCCGCTGCGCGTAGATCCCGCACCGGCCGCCGCGGAGCATCGGACAGGTGCCGTCGGCATTCGGCCGGATGCTCCAGTGTCCGGTCGGTCGCAGCGGCCGCGACAGCGAGTGCACCGGGATCTTCTCCAGCGCCGCCGCATCGCCCGGGCGGACCTCTATCGAGTAGGACGACGTGCAGCAGCCGGTGCAGTCACCGCAGGGAACGCGGCTGCCCGCCGAACCGCGCAGCGCCGCGCGGGCCTCGCGCAGCCAGGCGCCGAAGTCACCGGCATCGATGCCCGGCGCCATGGCCGATCGGGTGCTCAGCTTTTCGGCTTGCGGAACACGAATACCGTCTGGTCGGTCAGGCCGCGCAGTCCCGGCGAGAACACCATCTGCGTGTGGTCATCCTCGGGGTGCGCGAGCAGGTTGCTCTGCTTGACCAGCTTGAAACCCGCGGCCGTGACTTCCTTGGCGATCACGGCCGGATCGATGCGATGCAGCTTCGGCGTATCGGTGATGCCGGAACCGGGCCTGGCGTTGTGGTCGACGACGAAGAAGGTGCCGCCCGGCTTCAGCGCGTTGAAAATCCGGGTGTTGAGGCTCGCGGTGTCGATCTTGTTGATGAACAGGTCATGGTAGTAGAGCACCATGAAGACTTCGTCGACCTGCTGCGGCAGCTCGAGCGTGTTGTAGTCCACGAGCGCGTAATGCGAGTTCGGATGGGCCGCCACGAAGGCGCGGCTGGCCTCCCCGGCGCGCTTCTCGGTGTAGGGCAGGTCATACATGTACACGCTGCCCTTCGGCCCCACGATGTCCGAGAGGAAGGTCGTGAAGTACTGGCCGAAGGAGGCAAATTCCACCACGCTGTGGCCGGGACGGATACCGGACATCATCAGCAGCTCGGCCGGCTTGCGATTGGCGTCACGGGCCCGCTGCTCGGCCGTGCGGGCGGGGTCTTCGATGGCCGCGCGGATATAGGCCGGCGTTCCGGCCGGCAGGGTGTAGGCCGGGGCATCGTCGGCCACGGCGGATGCGACCTGGAACCCCAGCAATCCGATCGACAGCGCCACCGCGGCGCAGAATCTCCGGCTCCTCATGCCCCCTCCTTGAAATGTGTCAGTGCGCGTACCAGCGCGAAGGATACTACGCCGGCGGCGGATAACCCGCGTAGGCGGGCAGCGAGCCCTGGGCGCAGGACCAGGGCGCCCGGGAATCCCAGAAGATGTGGACGGCTGGCGTGTCCGGCGGCAGCTCGTCCACGGATCCGGCCGGAATGATGGCCAGATTCGCCTCCGGCATCACCCGGGGCAGGGGGCTGCCGCACTGGCTGCAGAACCACTTGCCGAAGCGCTGCGCCGTCGGCAGCTTGAAGCGTGAAATCAGGGACTCCCCCGTCAGCCACCGGACCTGTCCGGCCTGCGCCCGGATGTTCGTGGCATGCCCGGTGCCCGTGCCCTTGCGGCAACGGGAGCAGTGGCAGTGGTACATGGCGGCAAACGGCGGCCGCAATTCGAAAGTGACGGCGCCGCACAGGCAGCCGCCGTGAAGAACCTGGTCGTTCATGGTGATTCCCGCAAGTGGCCGCTGCGGATTCTAGCGCGCGCGTTGGCCAGCGGGCCGCCGTTCTGCGAGGATGGGCCCCATCCGATCGCTGAAGGCGGCGTCTTACGGGAATGCACATGAAGCGGCTGACACGGCGTGAGGCGCTCGAACTGGCGGCTGCGGCGGCGCTGACCGGGGCGGCCGCCTCGGCGGCGGACGCGCTCGCGGGCACGGCCGACCGCATCATCATCTCGGGCGCTTCCGGACAGCTCGGTGGCGAGGCGGTCCGGCAACTGCTCGCGAAGGGATTCCCGGCGGGCAACCTGATCCTGGTCAGCCGCACGCCTGCGGCGCTCGCGCCCTACGCGAAGCTCGGCGCGGTCACGCGCTTCGGCGACTTTGCCAGACCCGAATCGCTGCCCGCGGCCTACGCCGGCGGCACGCGGATGCTGCTGATCAGCATCGGCGGCGGCGCGGGTCCGAGGCCCGTGGCGCACGGACACGCCATCGACGCGGCCCGGGCCGCGGGTGTCCGGCAGATCGCCTATACGTCGTGGCTGGGCATCAGCAAGGGCGACACCCAGGGCATCGCGGCGGACCATGTCGCGACCGAGGAGCTGCTGCGCAGGAGCGGCGTCGCCTATACCTTCCTGCGCAACTCCCTATATATGGAGATCCTGCTGCCGCAGGCCGCGAGGATGGTGGCGGACG
>DATJPN010000112.1:0-19943 GCA_035506335.1 Steroidobacteraceae bacterium
CGGCGTGTTCGGCGGGATGAAGGCACTGCCGGGCAGGTGCAGCCCCATCACTTCCATCAGCATCTGGTTGCTGTTGGCCGTGCCGTAGAAGGTGCAGGTGCCGGCGGAGTGATAGCTGCCGGCCTCGGACTCCAGCAGTTCCTCGCGTCCGACCTTGCCTTCGGCGAAGAGCTTGCGGATGCGCGCCTTCTCCTTGTTCGCGATGCCCGATGGCATGGGCCCGCCGGGCACGAACACGGTGGGCAGGTGCCCGAAGGCCAGCGCCCCGATCAGCAGGCCCGGCACGATCTTGTCGCACACGCCCAGGCACAGCGTCGCATCGAACATGCCGTGCGCCAGCGACACGCCGGTCGCCATCGCGATCACGTCACGGCTGAACAGCGACAGCTCCATGCCCGGCATGCCCTGCGTGATGCCGTCGCACATCGCGGGAACGCCGCCGGCCACCTGCGCGGTGGCGCCGGCCTCGCGCGCCGCGGCCCGCAGGATCACCGGGTAGCGCTCGAGCGGCTGGTGGGCCGAGAGCATGTCGTTGTAGGAATTGATGATCGCGATGTTCGGCCAGCGCAGCTCCTTGATCGCCGTCTTGTCGCCCGCGGCGGCGCTGGCGAAGCCGTGGGCCAGGTTCGTGCAGGCCAGTCGCGAGCGGCCGGTGGACCTCTGGGTGGCGGCATCCATGCGCGCCAGGTAGTCATCACGCTCGGCCCAGGAGCGCTCGCGGATCCGTTCGGTGACCTCCACGATCCGCGGATGCACAGATGCCCCGTTTGTGCTCATGCGTTGCACCAACTCGCGTCATGAAATGTGCACATGGTGATCATTCCTGTGGGGAAATCTGCGTTATTCTGACTATCCGGCAGCATTACGGGCGCGGCAACGATGCAGAAGCTTGAACCCTTCGACCTGATCCTGTTTGGCGGTACCGGTGATCTTGCCATGCGCAAGCTCCTGCCGGCGCTGTATCGGCGCGTCAGGGCCGGACAGGTCGCCGCCGGGTCGCGCATCATTTCGGTGGCGCGCAGCGCGCTGACCCGCGACGGCTATCTCGCCGAGGTGGAGAGCAAGTGCCGTCCGTACCTGGGCGCGGGCGAGTTCACGCCCGAGCACTGGCAGGCCTTCCTGCAGCTCGTCGACTACCTCCCCGTCAACGCCACGGTACCCGAGGACTTCGACGTGCTCGCGGCGAGGTTGAAGGGCAGCGAGGAGCGGGTCCGCGTCATGTTCCTGTCGATGGCGCCGAGCCTCTTCACCTCCACCTGCGGCAACCTCGGACGCGCCGCCATCGTCACGCCGCGCTCGCGCGTGGTGCTGGAGAAGCCGCTGGGCCAGGATCGCGCCTCGGCCGAAGCCATCAACCAGCTCGTCGGTTCGATCTTCCAGGAACAGCAGATCTACCGCATCGATCACTACCTCGGCAAGGAGACGGTGCAGAACCTGATCGCGCTGCGCTTCGGCAATACACTGTTCGAGCCGCTGTGGCGGCGCGGGCGCATCAGCCACGTGCAGATCACGGTCGGCGAGCACGTCGGCGCCGAAGGCCGCGGCGAGTTCTACGACCAGACCGGCGCCATGCGCGACATGGTCCAGAATCACCTGCTGCAGCTGCTGTGCATCCTCGCGATGGAGCCGCCGATCACCGGGGATGCCGATGCCATGCGCGACGAGAAGCTCAAGGTTCTGCGCGCACTGAAGCCGATGACCGAGCAGGACGTGCAGAAGAATACCGTGCGCGGCCAGTACCGCGCCGGCGCCGTCGGCGGCAAGCCCGTCCCCGGTTACCTCGACGAGCCGGGCGTGCCGGCGGGCAGCATGACCGAGACCTTCGTCGCGCTGAAGGCCGAGATCAACACCTGGCGCTGGGCCGGCGTGCCCTTCTACCTGCGCACCGGCAAGCGCATGCAGGAGCGGCTGAGTGAAATCGTCGTGACCTTCGAGGACGTGCCGCATTCGATTTTCGAAGCCTCGCACGGCGCGCAGGTGCCGAACCGGCTCGTCATCCGGCTGCAGCCGGATGAGAGCATCACCCTGACCATTCTCGCGAAGCTGCCGGGCGAGAGCATGCGCCTGCGGCCGGTGGACCTGGCGCTCGACCTCGCCGGCACCTTCAAGGAGCGGCCGCTGGATGCCTACGAGCGGTTGCTGATGGACGTGGTGAAGGGCAACCTCACCCTCTTCATGCGCCGGGATGAACTCGATGCCGCCTGGCGCTGGATCGACCCGATTCGCGAGGGCTGGGCGAACCTCGGCGAGCCGCCCAAGGGCTATACCGCCGGCAGCTGGGGGCCGGCCGCTTCGAGCGCGCTGATCGGACGCGACGGCTTCGAATGGCATGGCGAAACCTGAAGGTGGGGGATCCCTGGCGCTGCAAGATCCGTTCGCAATTCCTGAACCAAATATAAATCAAGGGCCTATACCTGTCGCGGGAAGGCAAGGGAGGGGGAAACATGGAACGCCTGCACCTGAACGGCCGCGCGCGCACCGGCGCCGCCCTGACATGGGGCCTGGCCTGGGCGTGCGGCCTGACACAGGTCTGGGCGCAGGCGCCCTCCGACCAGGCGCGCGCCACGCAGGCCGATCATCAGCAGATGATGCAGCAGCTGGGCATCACCGAGCTGCGGAAGGGCCCGAACGGGGATGCCACGGCGCCCGACCACGCGAACTACGACGAGGCCCTGGCCAACCCCTACCCCGACTATCCGGACGCGCTGCGCATGAACGACGGCAGCCCGGTCACCACGGCCGCGCAATGGCAATCGAAGCGCCGCCCGCAGATCATCGAGGCCTTCGAGAGCGAGGTCCTCGGGCGCGTGCCGCCGAACACACCGCAGGTGTCCTTCGCCGTCAAGGCCAGCGAGAACGAGCGCGTGGGCGCGGTGCCGGTCGTCGCGACGCTCCTCAGCGGGCATCTCGACAATTCCGGCTACCCGGCCATCAACGTCGATTTTCCGGTGATGCTCATCAAGCCCGTCACGCATGCCGCGCCGATGCCCGTGCTGATCATGTTCTCACTCGGCACGCCGCCCTTTCCCTCGCCGGTTCCGCCCTCGCCAGCCGATGTGGCGCGGATGAATGCCGCGCTGCGCGACGCCATGGTGCGCGAGAACCCCGCGCTCGCCGAGGTGCTGCAGTCGCATCCGGCCTGGCAGCCCATCCCGACGCCCTCCTTCTTCCCGGCGCCGCGGCCGCCGAATGATCCGATCTCGCAGCTCCTGGCCGATGGCTGGGCCGTCGCCGAGATCGATCCGACCGCCGTGCAGGCCGACAACGGCGCGGGCCTCACGCGCGGCGTCATCGGCCTCACCAACAAGGGGCAGCCGCGCAGGCCCGATGACTGGGGCGCGCTGCGCGCCTGGGCGTGGGGCGCGAGCCGCGTGCTCGACTATCTCAGTCAGGATCCGGACATCGACGCGCACCGTGCCGGCATCGAAGGCGTGTCACGCTACGGCAAGGCCGCACTCGTCACGATGGCCTTCGACCAGCGTTTCGCGACGGTGCTGGTCGGCTCCTCGGGCGAAGGCGGGGCGAAGCCGCACCGCCGGAATTTCGGCGAAGCGGTCGAGTCCCTCACCGGCGCGGGCGAGTATCACTGGATGGCCGGCAATTTCCTGAAGTACGGCGCCTCCGCCGCCCGCGGCGGCGCGAAGACCGCGGGCGACCTGCCGGTGGACTCGAACGAGCTCATCGCGCTGTGCGCGCCGCGCGCCACCTTCATCTGCTACGGCTCGCCCGCCCAGGGGGATGCCCTGTGGCTGGACCAGCAGGGCAGCTTCATGGCCGCCGTCGCCGCCGGCAAGGTGTTCCGCCTGCTCGGTGCGCGCGACCTCGGCGTGGGCGATGACTACCGGCACGCCGTCAAGCCCGAAATCGGTACGGGCCTGCTCGACGGCGCGCTCGCCTGGCGCCAGCACGAAGGCGGGCATACCGACGTGCCCAACTTCAAGTACTTCATCGCCTGGGCCGACCGCATGCTCGGACGCGCTGCCGCCTCGGGACATTAGGCGGGCGGATCCCCCGACTTGCCATCTCCGGACTGGCCGCCCTTGCGGCCCTGCTCGTCGCGCGTTTCACGTTCAGGGACATGGCCCCAGGCCTCTCACCCTTGACAGCGCCTTTCAATCAAGCAGAGTCTGCTGCGGATTCCCGATTTGAAGGACGCCCATGGACTACATCCGCTTAGGTTCCTCGGGACTGAAGGTGTCGCGCATCTGCCTCGGGTGCATGAGTTTCGGCGGCGGCGCCGACTGGATGCTGCCGGAAGCACCGAGCTTCGCGATCGTCCGCCGCGCGCTCGACCTCGGCATCAATTTCTTCGACACCGCCGATGTGTACTCGGCGGGCGAGAGCGAGCTCATCCTCGGCAAGGCGCTGAAGAGCTTCGGCGTGAAGCGCGATGATGTCGTGGTGGCCACCAAGGTCTTCCAGGCAATGGGTCCGGGCCCGAACCAGCGCGGCCTGTCGCGCAAGCACATCTTCGAGTCCATCGACAACAGCCTGACGAGGCTCGGGATGGACTACGTGGACCTGTACCAGATCCACCGCTTCGATCGCGAGACACCCATCGAGGAGACGCTCGAAGCGCTGACCGACCTCATCAAGGCGGGCAAGGTGCGCTACATCGGCGCCTCGACGATGTCGGCCTACCAGCTCGCGAAGATGCTCTATCGGGCCGACCACCTGCATCTGGCGCGCTTCATCAGCATGCAGAACAACTACAGCCTCCTGTACCGGGAGGAAGAGCGCGAGATGAATCCGCTGTGCCGGGAGGAAGGGGTCGGACTCATTCCCTACAGCCCCATCGGCGGCGGCCTGCTCGCGGGGAGCCGGCGCACCCAGACCACCCGCTCGCAGTCGCCGATGGCGCGCGACCGCTTCAACCGCAAGGCCGACGAAGCCGTAATCGATGCCGTGGCGGAGGTCGCCGCGAAGCGCGGCGTCAACCCGGCGCAGATCGCCATTGCCTGGCTGCTCGCCCAGCCCGGCGTGAGCTCGCCCATCGTGGGCGCCACGAAGGCGGGCCACCTCGATGACCCGGTGAAGGCCCTGGGAACTTCCCTGGAACCCGAGGAGTCGCAGATGCTGGAAGGCGCGTACCTCACGCAGCCGGTCCTGCCCCTGTACATCCGGCCGTTACCGACCGGAAAGGATCTGAAATGAAATACCCTGCCGCGGTCCGATCCGGTCTGCTGGGCCTCCTGTTTGCGCTGGCCGCCGCGGCGCATGCCCAGACCGCTCGAGCCGAGGCGTGGACCGAGGGCCGGCATTTCGAAGTCATCAGCCCGGCGCAACGGACCACGGTTCCGGCGGGCAAGGTCGAAGTCATGGAGGTGTTCTCCTACGGCTGCATCGCCTGCAACGCCTTCCAGCCGGCGATCGCCGCGCTGGAGCGCAGCCTCCCCGCGAATGCGCAGATGGTCTTCCTGCCCGCCTCCTTCAACCCCGCCGAGGACTGGCCGATGTTGCAGCGCGCGTACTTCACGGCGCAGGCCCTGGGTGTGGCATCGCGCACCCACCAGGGCATGTTCGATGCGGTGTGGAAGACCGGGGAGCTCGGGATCAGCGATCCGGCCACCCGTCGGCTGAAGAACCCGCAGCCCTCGATCGAGGCCGCCGCGAAATGCTACGAGCATCTGGCCGGCATCAGACCGGAGGTGTTTCTCGCCACCGCGAGATCCTTCGCCGTGGACCTGAAGATGCATGCCGCCGACGCGCAGATCGAGGCCATGCATGTGCCGAGCACCCCCTGCATCGTCGTGAACGGCAAGTACCGCATCGTCATGGATTCCCTGCAGAGCCAGGACGATCTGAACGGCCTCGTCCGCTACCTCGTGGACCGGGAGAGTCGACACTGAACGGGATCCTGATCCGCGGCGCGTACGTCATGACGATGAACGCGCGGGGGCAGGACATCGCCGCGGGCGACGTGCACGTCGACGGCCGGAACATCGTGGCGGTGGGCACGGATCTTGCGGCGCCGGGGGCGCAGATCCTCGACGGCCGGGGCATGATCCTCCTTCCGGGCCTGATCGATGCGCACACCCACCTGTGGACCTCGCAGATGCGGGGGCATTTCGGCAGCACGCCGCAGAGCACCTATTTCAAGGTGCGCAACCGGCTTGCGGACGGCTACGAACCTCAGGACATGTACGACGGCACGCGGCTCGGCGCGGCCGAGGCGCTCGCATCCGGGATCACGACGGTCGTCGACTTCTGCCACAACCTGCGCAGCCGTGGGTTCGCGGACGCCTGCCTGCGGGCGCTCGAGGAGACGGGCATCCGCGGCCGGTTCCTGTTCGGCGCCTCGACGCGCGCGGCGCCCGGCGAGGTGATCGATCTGGCGGCACTCGAGACCCTGCACGCACAGTGGGCCGGTGTCACCGACGGAGCACCGCTCACCCTCGGCCTCGCCTGGCGGGGACCTCACGGCATCACCTCGCTGGATCCGGCCGCCCGCGCCGCGCCGGTGCTCTCCGTCGCCCGGGAGGAGTTCGCCACGGCGCGGAAGCTGAGGATTCCGATCGCCGTGCACGTGAGCGGCCATACGGCCAAGTCGACCTTCGATGCGCTGCGCGAGCACGATTTCCTGGGGTCCGACGTGCAGCTGGTGCACTTCAGCGATGCCTCGCCCGCGGACATCGCGCTGGCCGCGCAGACCGGCGCGGCGCTCGCGCTCACTCCGCTTACCGAACTGCGGGTGGGGTACGGGCTGACGCGGCTCGGCGACTACCTCGAGGGCGGCATGCGCGTAGGCCTGGGTGTCGACTCGAACTCCCTCGCGGGCGGCGCGAACCTGTTCGGCGTGATGAAGCTGTTCCAGCTCCTCGAGAACGGGCGGCGGGCCGACGAGCTCGGCATCGGCGCGCGGCGGCTGCTGGAACTGGCGACCATCGAGGGGGCGCGATCCCTCGGCCTCGATGGGGAACTCGGCTCCATCGAAGCGGGCAAACGCGCGGATCTGATCCTCGTCAGCACCCGCGCACTCAATCTGGGAAACTTCGGCGGCGACCCGGCACACCTGCTGGTGGAGGCAGCGCAGCCCGCGAACGTCGATACCGTGATCGTCGACGGCCGTATCCTCAAGCGCCATGGTGAACTGACGGCGCTTGATTCGGCGCAGGTTCTACGCGCCGCGGAAGCGTCCATCGCCGGAATTCTCAACCGCGTAGAGTCCTGACAAGGGGGGGCTCATGCTCAGCTACGTCTGTCTCGGCACCAACGACCTCGAAGGGGCGAAGCGCTTCTACGACGCGGTGCTGGGGGCCCTGGGGATGCGCCGCTGCGTGACCGGGGATCCGGCCTGGGACCGGGTTTCGGCCGGCTGGGGCCTGTACGAACATGACGGCCTCGAAGAGCTCGCGGTGTGGGTGGGGACACCGTTCGACCAACGCCAGGCGAGCGCCGGCAACGGGACCATGGTGGCCTTCCGGGCCGGCTCCCGGCAGGAGGTCGACCGCTTCCACGCGGCGGCCCTGGCCCATGGCGGCACCTCGGAAGGCGCGCCGGGTCTGCGGCCGCAATACGAAAGCAACTTCTACGCGGCCTACGTGCGCGACGCGGACGGCAACAAGCTGGCCGCGGTGTGCCGCAGTCCGGCTTGAGACATCAGAACGCGCTCTTCACGACGCCGCCGTCGACCCGTAGCGCGGCTCCGGTCGTCGCCGAGGACAGGGGGCTGGCCACGTAGGCTACGAGGGAGGCCACCTCCTCGGTGCGCGCGAAGCGCTTGATCAGCGAGGTGGGCCGCTGCTTCGCGAAGAACTGCTCTTCCACGTCGGCCAGCGACCGGCCGCCGAAACGGCCTGCAGCGCGCGGGTCGGCGGCATCCAGCGTCGGGCCGGGCAGGATACTGTTGACGGTCACGCCGGTCTTCGCACAACCCTCCGCGATGCCGCGCGCCACCGCGATCTGGGCGGCCTTGCTCATGCCGTACTGCACGCTGTCGGCCGGTATCTGCAGGGCGCTTTCACTGGAGATGAAGATGATCCGTCCCCAGTTGCGCTGCTTCATGCCCGGCAGATACAGGCGCGACAGGCGCACGCCGGACATCACGTTCAGGTCGAAGGTCTGGTACCAGTCCGCGTCGGTCGACTGCGTGAACTCGTGCGGCAGGTAACGGCCGACGTTGTTGACCAGGATGTCGACGTTCGGGAAGGCCTGCCCGAGCCGCGCGATGTCCTCGGCCTTGCTCATGTCGGCCGCGAAACCCAGCGGCGCCTTGCCCGTGGCCTGTTTCAGCGAGGCAATGGCCCGGTCCACGCTGCCCTGGGTGCGGCCGTTGATGATGACCTGGGCCCCTTCGGCGAGCAGCACCCGGGCGATGCCGTAGCCGATGCCGCCGGTACTCCCGGTCACGAGCGCGGTCTTGCCCTGAAGCTGCAGGTCCATCGCCTGCACCGTGGCAGCCGCGAGCATGAGTACGGGCAAAGCCAGGGAAATCCGCAACGACATGGCCTTCATGGTCCACCCCCTTTCAAGGCGGCATCATAATGCCGTCAGGCCGGCATCGCAGGCCAGGCACTCACTCGACCGTATGCGTATCGACATCCACGGGCCCGGCCATCCGCCACCCCCGCGGGCGGCGCAGGAGCACGAACCGGTAGTAGAGGTAGCTCGCGGTGAAGATCCCGAGCCAGAGCACGAGGGACGGCCGCCCGACGTCCCGATCGAGCCACTGGGCCGTGACTTCGCCTGCCACGATGAAGATCCCGACCACGGGCACCAGCGGGTACAGCGGCGTCCGGTACGCGGCGTCGCGCGTGCGCCCGCTGCGGCGGCCGCTGATGCAGCCCCACAGATAGAACATCGTCATGAACGTCAGGTTGCCGGCCAGCATCATGATCTTGATCTTCATCGACAGGAGTGTGGCCAGTGCCGTGACCCCGCCGATCAGCAGCAGCGCGACCCAGGGCGCATCGGTCCGCGAGATCAGGTGCATCAGGAGGCGATTCAGGCGCGGATGGAACAGCGCCGTGCGCCCCATGCTGAACACGTTGCGGCCGATGCCGATGAATCCGGCGAGCGTCGCGTTGAAGATCGCGACCGCGATGGACAGGGAGATGAACTTCATCCCGAAGGCCGGCAGGTACTGCTTCAGGAACTCCTCGAACGGCGCGCTGGCGCCGAGCACCTGTTTGAGGTCGTGCGAGCCGACGATCGTGCCGGCCACCGGCGCCGTCTCCAGGAACACCGTGGCCAGGAAGGACAGGATCATGATGCGGCCGACCGTACTGGGGTGGCGCATGTCTTCGCTGAAGAACAGCGCCTGGTTGGAGCCGGCGATCGCCCAGGAGGCGCTGGTGCTGGCGAGCGCCATGGCGCCGAGGCCGACCCCGACCCATCCGCCGTTGCGGACGGTCACGGGATGCGCCATCAGTTCATGGACGCCGGGCTGCACGTGGGCGGCGCCGAGGACGGCCACGAGCAGCAGCGCGAGCACCTCGATCAGCAGGAACAGGCCCGTGATCCTTTCGTTCGAGCGGATGTTGAGCATCGCGAGGAACGTGACGACGAAAATCGTGGCGTACGTGACGGCATCGTCCTCGAGGCCCGGGAACAGGGGCCGCAGGTAGATCGCGATCCCGACGGCGGAGGTGTTCAGGAACAGCGGCAGGGAGACGAGGCTCGCGACATAGGTCGTGGCACCGGCCCAGTCCCCGATCGCATGCCCGATGGCGGCGTAGTCATAACCCGCGGTCGGATAGGCCGATCCGAGCTCGGCGGTCATCGAGGTCTGGAAGTAATTGATCGCACCGCCGAGCAGGAATGCGAGGATGGCGCCGCTCCCGGCCTGCTGGATGATCGTGCCGCCGGATACGAAGATCGACACCCCCGGGGAGAGCACCGAGAGGGTGAGGATGATGACGCCGAAGCCGGACAGGGTGCGGTGGAACCGCGGTGGGGCATCGCTCGCGGGCGTGGTGGTTTCGGGATCCATCGTTGCAGCGGATAGTATACGGTGGTACTTAAGCTCCCGGATCATCGAAACCGGGTCGGGGGGAGAGATGAGCGCAACGACTGCGATTCCGCGCCGCGAGTTCCTCGGGGCATCCGGCGTGCTCACCGGCCTCATCGCCGTGGGAAGTCCGCTGGCGCTGCTGGTGCCGGGCCGCGCCTGGGCGCTGGATCTGAAGGTCCTCTCGAGTGCCGAAGGGGCGTCGCTCATGGCCGTGGCGCGCACGCTCGCGCCCCACGACAGGCTCGATGATGCGGCCTATGCGCTCGTCGTGCAGTCCCTGGACGCCGATGCCGCCGGGGATGCGGCGACCCTGGAACTGCTGCGCGGCGGCGTCCGCCAGCTCGGATCGGCCTTCCCGACCGCCGCGGAGCCCTCACGGGTCGCGGCGCTGAAGGCCATCGAAACATCGGCCTTCTTCAGGACCCTGCGGACGAAGACCCTCGGCACGCTCTACGCGACACCGCTCGCCTATGCCTACTTCGGCTATGAAGGCGAGGCCTTCTCCAAGGGCGGCTACCTGCTGCGCGGCTTCAATGACCTGCGCTGGCTGCCCGAGGTGCCTCTCGAGGACAGCGGTCCGATGCCCGGCGCCTGAAGAGCACGCAACACATTCCGGCAGAAGGGGGATATATGGCTGGCATCACGCACGATGATTCGGGCGCCGTCGTCATCATCGGCTCGGGAGCCGGCGGCGGGACGCTGGCGCATGAACTGACGCGCCGCGGCATCAAGGTGGTGCTGCTGGAAGCCGGCGTGCGGCAGTCGCTGCAGAGCTTCTCGCAGGTGCCCGGCGAAGCCTTCGCGCAGCTGACGTGGCTCGAGCCGCGCACCGTTTCCGGGACCTCGACCGTGACCGAGGATTACCCGACCCTGCCGTCCTGGACCTGCAAGACCTTAGGGGGCACCACCGTGCACTGGACCGGCGCGACGCCGCGGATCCGGCCCTGGGAGGTGCGCGCGCGCACGACCTACGGCGAGGTCAAGGGCGCATCTCTGATCGACTGGCCGATCGAATACGCCGAACTGGAACATTACTACGAGCTCGCCGAGAAGCGCATGGTCGTCACCCGGCGCAACGGCGTTCCGGGACTGCCGGCATCGAACCATTTCAAGGTCATGTACAACGGCGCGCGGCGCATCGGCTACAAGCGCGTGCACACCAACTACATGGCGATCAATACCCGCCCCGCGGACGGGCGCGGGCTGTGCATCCAGCAGGGCTTCTGCGTCCAGGGCTGCAAGACCGGCGCGAAGTGGAGCACCCTGTACACGGAGATCCCGCGCGCCGAAGCGACGGGGAATCTGGACCTGCGCACGAACTGCCGGGCCGTGCGCATCGAGCACGGCGCCGACGGACGCGTCACGGGGGTCGTGTACCGGGATCCGCAGGGCACGGAGCAGCGCCAGAAGGCCCGCATCGTGTGCGTGGCCTGCAATTCGGTGGAGACGGCGCGGCTGCTGCTGCTGTCGGAATCCGCGCGCTTTGCGCACGGGCTCGCCAACTCGAGCGGCCAGGCGGGGCGCAATTTCTCCTGCCACACCGGCGGCTTCGTGTGGGGCCTGTTCAATGAGCCCATCCACTTCTGGCGCGGGACGACGCTCGCCGGCATCGTCGAGGACGAGACCCGCCACGATCCGTCTCGCGGATTCGCCGGCGGGTATCACCTCGAGCTCGCCGCGCTCGACCTGCCGAGCCTGCCGCTCGCGGGACTGCCGAGCACCCTGTGGGGACGGGATCTCGCCTTCATCCTGGAGCACTACCGCAGCATGGCCGGCATCTTCATCAACGGCGAGGACATGCCGCGCGCGACGAACCGCATCACCCTGAACCCGAAGGTGAAGGACGCCTTCGGATTGCCGGTGGCCAACATCCACATCGACGATCACGACAACAACGCCGCCATGCGTGCCCATGCGCAGAAACAATCGAAGGCCCTGTACGAGGCCGCCGGCGCCATCCGCGTGGTGAACTCGCGCCAGACGCCGGCGACCCACAACATGTGCACGGCCCGCATGAGCAAAGATCCGGCCGACGGCGTGGCCAATGCCCATGGCCAGACGCACGACATCGCGAACCTCTTCATCTCGGACGGCAGCGCCCTGAGTACACCGGGCTCGGCGAATCCGACCCTGACGATCGTGGCCCTGGCGCTGCGACAGGCGCAGTTCATTGCCGGGCAGATGAGCGCACGCAATCTGTGAAGGAGTTCAGGGATATGAAGGCCATGTCGTGGCTGCTCGCGGCCCTGGCTCTGGCCGGTGCGCCGCTGCTGGCCGCCGCGGCCGATCGCTGCACGGGGTCCCGTGATCTGAAGATCGTCAATGGGCGCATCCACACCATGGATGCGCAGGACACCGTCGTGTCGGCGGTGACCATCCGCAACGGACTGTTCGTGGCCTCAGGCAACGATGCCGATCCGTGCATGCAGGTGATCGACGTGCACGGACGCACGGTGGTCCCGGGACTGATCGACAATCACAACCATATCGTGCTGCTCAGCGAACGGCCGGGCCACGATACGCGCCTGGAATCCTCGGCCAGCATCGCGGACGTGCAGGCGGCGCTGCGGGCGAGAGGCCGCACGCTGCCCGCCGGCGCCTGGATCACCGCGATGGGCGGGTGGATCCCCGGCCAGTTCGCCGAAAAGCGCCTGCCCTCCCTGTCGGAACTCGACCAGCCGCTGCCGGATCACCCGGCGCTGCTGTTCGTGGCCTTCACGGGTCCTGCCGTGACGAATGCCCGGGGAAAAGCCTACCTGGTGGCGCACGGCGTCGAGGTCGGTGAAACCGGGACGATCGCGGCCGGTGCGCCATCGCTCGCCGCGATGCACGCCCTCGCCGCCCTCCAGACCCTCGAGGACCGCAGGCAGGGCGTGCTCGATGCCATGGCCTATTCGGCCAGCGTCGGCGTGACGACGAACGTCGACATGGGCGAGTTCGTCGAACCGGGCACCCGTGAGATGAAGGACTCCTTCGTCTTCGATGGCCTCGCCTCGGGCGACCCCTTCGCCATGTACACCCCCTTCCTCGACCTGCACCGGGAGGGACGGCTGACGACGCGCCTGCGCGTCTTCTTCCTCAGCATGGACCAGGGGAAGGACTTTCCGATGACCCGCGAGCGCGTATTGAATGCGTTCGACCGCTTCGGCGATGACATGATGCGCATCAGCGGCGTCGGCGAGTTCGCGACCAGCTGGCCCCTGTTCGGTCCGGTGTCGGCGCCGCCGAACTATCTTGGCGCCCTGCAGTTCATCGCCTCGCGCGGCTGGTCCTTCCAGCAGCACAGCCTGTCCCTGGCCGAGGACCAGCTGATCGCCACGACGTTCGAAGCCGTCAACGCCGTGACGCCGATCGCGGACCTGCGCTGGTCGATCGCGCACGTGCCGCAGATCGACCTGGCCACCGTCAATCGCTTCAAGGCGCTCGGGGCCGGAATCGCGATCCACCCCTACAAGTACCTCTCGGATTCGGCCGACATCAATGCCGGACCCCCGGTGCGCATGATTCTCGACAGCGGCGTGCACGCCGGCGCCGGGTCCGACTCCGCGCAGATCTCGACCCTGAACCCGTGGAACATGATCTATTACATGGTCACGGGCATCAACGCCGGCGGGCACCTCGTGAACGCGGGACAGACCGTGACGCGCGCGCAAGCCCTGCGGCTGTACACGGCGAGCAACGGCTGGTTCTTTCACGAAGAGAACCGGATCGGCTCCATCGAGCCGGGCAGGCTCGGGGACCTCGTGGTCCTCTCTGCGGATTACTTCAATGAGAAGAGCGTGCCCGATGCGGCCATCCGCGCATTGCGGTCGGTCCTGACGGTCGTCGACGGCAAGGTGATCTACCGGGCGCCCGAGTCAGTGGGCTCCCACCGACGGACCTGATCGGTAGACGCCGAAGTAGACGTACGACGCCGAAGCGCGGGTTCCGGGCGCCACGCGGGCCGGCACCTGGTGCTCGATGGCCGGAATGCTGCGCAGGTACTGCACGATCGCGTTCACGTCATCATCGGTCATGTTCTGGTACAGCGGCCAGGACATCGCGATCAGGTGCCAGCCGCCCGAGGCGCCGGCGCCGGAGCGGATCGCCGCTGCGATCTGGGCATCGGTCCGGTTGCCGAGCCCGGTCTTCGGATCGGGCGTGAGGTTCGCCGGGTAGGCGACCCCCGGGAAGGTGTCGCGGAACGGATTCGTGTACGCGATGCCGAGGTGCGAACCGGCCAGCAGCCGCGCCTGATTGGGCTCACCGACCAGGGCGCCATCGGTGTGACAGCCGCCACAGCCGGCGATCTCGACCAGGTAGCGGCCATGATTGACACGCGCGGCGTCCAGGTGCGCGAGCATCGCCGGATCGGGTGCCGGCGTGACGGGTTGCACCTTCGTGTAGAGGGCCTCGTAGTGCTCGAGCGGATAGGCAATCCCGCTGCAGCCGCTCACCAGCGCGGCCGGGAGCACGATTCCGAGCGCAATCCGCAACACAACCTTCCACATGAGTCCCTGCCCGTTACTTGCGCGGCCTGAGGTCGTCGCACATGTTCCCCCCAATCGGCGCCGCTGACAATCACGCCTTCAGCAGCTCACCGAGAATCGCCAGGCCGCGCGGCATCTGATCATCCGCGGCATGGCTGAAATTCAGCCGCAGCGCGCCGCGGGCGGGCCGGTCGTCGGCGAAGAACGGCTCCCCCGGCATGAAGGCCACGCCGCGCCCGATGGCCGCGGGGAGCAGCGTTCGGGTATCGATCTGGCGGTGCAGCCGGAGCCAGAAGAACAGGCCGCCGGGCGGGGATTCCCAGCTCGCAAGTCCCCCCAGATGCTCATCCAGCGCTGCCGCGAAAGCATCGCGCTTTCGGCGATACAGCTGTACGAGGCCCGCGAGCGCCTGCGGCCGGTCGGAACGGCGCAGCTGTTCGAGCACGAGCCATTGGCCGAGGCGGCTGCTGTGCAGATCGGATGCCTGCTTCAGATGGGTGAGGGGCCCGATGAGATCGGCGGATGCGGCGAGGTATCCCAGCCGCAGCCCCGGCGCCAGGCTCTTCGAAAACGAGCCCTGGTAGATCCACGACGCGCGCTTCAGGCGCGCACAGATCGGCGAGCGGTCGCACTCGTCATAGACCAGGTCCCGATAGGGGTCGTCCTCGAACATCGTGATGCCGTGGGCGTCGCAGGTGCCTGCCAGATGATCGCGCTCGCCCGTCGAATAGCACCGTCCGGTCGGATTCTGGAAGGTCGGAGTCGTATAGAGGAAGGCGGGAGGGTCTGCGGCATCCCGACCCGCATCGGGCAGACGCGGGTCGAAGACCGTGAAGCGCGCGCCGAAGAAGCGGAACGCCTGCAGGGCCGCGAGATACGTGGGCGACTCCACGGCCACCGCCGTGCCCGCGTCGACGAAGAGCTTCGCGACCAGGTCGATTCCCTGCTGCGAACCGGACAGGACCAGGACCTGCTCCGGCGTGCAGGCGAGGCCGATCGAACGCAGCTGCGCCGCGATCTGCTGCCGCAGCGCGGCCTCACCTTCCGTCGGTCCGTACTGCAGCCACTCCCGCGGCATCGACCCGATGTTCATTTCGGGAAAGGTTTCGGCGGCCGGAAGCCCGCCGGCGAAGGAGACCATCCCGGGCCGGTCGATGACGGCGAGGATTTCCCGGATCGGCGAGGGCGCAAGATCGGATATCCGCTTCGAGAGCCGCAATCGGCCCGCCTGCAACTGCATATATGAGTCAACATTATTGACCGATCGACAGGATAGGGCGGCGGGCGCTATCCTGTCAACATGGTTGACCTATCAAGGCGGGAAGCCGCGTTGCGCGAGGCCATCGAGCTCTTCTACTTCGCCTATCGGGCCTTCACGGCCGAGGCGGACCAGATCCTTGACCAGTCCGGGCTCGGGCGCGTACATCACCGCATCCTGTACTTCGTGGGCCGCAATCCGGACCTCTCGGTGAACGACCTGCTGGCAATCCTCGGGGTCACGAAACAGGCGCTGCATGCGCCGCTGCGCGCGCTTCTGGACCGCAAACTGGTGACTCACCGCCCGGGTGAGGACCGGCGGGTCAAGCGGCTGCGTCTGACCGATGCCGGCCTGACCCTCGAGGCCCGGCTGACCGGCGTTCAGTTGCAGCACCTCGCCCGGGTGTTCGCGGCCACGGGAGCGAAGGCTGAACGGGAGTGGAAGACCGTGATGCGGTCCCTACCCGGCCGGAGCATCCCTCGCCGTAGAATCAAGCGAACCGGGCTTCCGGCAGGCTAGGCAAGGAGCATCCCGTGCGCATTGTCGCCATCGTGGTTCTGTGCGCGGCCGCAATGGCTGCGGCGTCCGGGTCGCCCCGTGCGCAGGCCTCCGTGCATGACAGCCTGGAAACTCTGGGCAAGGACCTCGTCTACACCACGGCGCAGCTGTACCCGATGCAGGCCACGGCGCTCGGCATCGCCGGGCATGACGCCGAACTCGAAGCCCCCAGCGAGCAGGCCCGCGCCGCCTATGTCTCGCGCCTGAGACAATGGCAGCGGCAACTGCACTCGATCAGCTCCTCTTTCACCCCGAATACGTCACTGGTCGATCGCGACGACGCGCGGCTCCTGGAGGCGCAGCTCGTCGGCCAGTTGAACGCCCTGCTGGTCTACCGGGTCGACCGCAAGGACTATTCGCAGGCCGCGAACAACGTCGTCGGGGCGATCTTCACGCAGTTCCAGAACATCCCCGTCGCCGGCCAGGACGGCGCGACGGCGGCGGATGTGGCCAGGGCCTGGGACGACATCATCAGCCGCCTCGGCAAGGCCCCGGGATATATCGTCGCGGCGCAGCGGCTCGCCACGACGCCCGGTCATCTCTACGGCATCGTGGGAGCCAAGGAACTCGCCGGCGTTGCGGACTTCTTCAATGGCGCCTTGACCCAGGCGGCGAGGACCCAGATCGGCTCGGATGCCGCGACCTGGTCACGGTTCCTGCAGGCACGCGATGCGACGCTGGCGGTCATCGCCGCGACCCGCCAGTACATCGACGCCCATGTCGGGAACTGGCCCGAGAACTACGCGATGGGGCGCAAGGCCTATGACCGCCTGCTGCGGGAGGAGAAGCTGCTGCCATTCAATGCCGATGACCTCGAACGCATGGGCCAGGACGAGCTCGCCCATGGCTGGGCGGAGGAGGCCTGGCTCAGCTCGCTTGCGAAGCGCAACGCCACGCCCTTCGGCGCCGCAAGCGGCGGCGGCATGGCCCCCGGCGGACCGGCGCTGATCGACTATTACCGCGATCGCATCGCGGAGCTGCGCAAGTTCGTCGTCGACAACGATGTGGTGACGATTCCGGCGTGGCTTGGGCGGATGGAAGTGACCCAGACCCCTTCATTCCTGCAGCCCGTATCTCCCGGGGCGTCGATGCGGCCGCCGCGGCTGTTCGCGACCTCGACCACCGGCTATTACTTCATCACCCCCCCGGTGTCACTGGCGGATGCGGCCGCGCGCCTCGACATGAACGAGGACTTCGATCACGACCGGATCATGTCCACGGCGGCGCACGAGGCGATGCCGGGGCATTTCCTGCAGCTGTCCATCGCGAAGCGCCACCCGGACTTCATCCGCAAGATCCAGGACAGCACTGAATTCGCCGAGGGCTGGGCCTACTACGGCGAGGAAATGTTCGTGCGCCTGGGCCTGTACGGCGCGAACCTCGACGGCCGGCTCTTCACCGCGCGCTGGGAGCGTGTGCGCGGAGCCCGCGCGATCGTCGATCCGAAGATGGCCACGGGCGAATGGACCTTCCAGCAGGGCGTCGACTTCTTCGTCTCGCAGGCCGGGTTCACCCGGGAGGATGCCGAAGCGGCGGTGTCGAGCATCGCGACCAGCCCGGGGTATGTCATCGCCTACACCGCCGGCCGTCTGCAGTTGGAGAACCTGCTCGCCGACTACCTGCAAAGAACCGGCGATCACGGATCACTGCGCGATTTCCACGACCGCCTCCTGTCCTACGGCACCACGCCTTTCGCGGTCGTCGCCCCCGAACTGCTCGCGGACCTCGGCAAGCCGGCGAGCGAAGTGCGGGCCGCGGCCCACTACTGAGCGCCTGAGATCGGGCCGCCGCGCCCGGCTTGCAGTCCGTTTGTACTTCTTGTACTATTCATACATGTAATACAAAAGACGGATCCGTGCAGATATCGATCGACGAACGGCTCGAAGAACCGGTGTACCTGCAGCTGGCTACACGGATCCGCGACGCCGTGAGAGCCGGGGAACTGAAACCCGGCACGCCCCTGCCCACGATCCGGCAGCTCGCGGCGGACCTGTCCATCAATCCGAATACCGTGGCCAAGGCCTATCGATATCTGGAACGCGATCTGGTGATCGAGACGCGCGGCAGCAAGGGCACCTTCATCCACCAGAACGGCCGGACGCATTCAAGGATCGATCTCGGCGCGCAGGCCGCGCCGGCGCTGGCGCGCACGGTGGCCGCACTGCGTGAACTCGGCCTGACCGACTCTGAAATCCGCAACGCATTCGTCGATGTCATGAAGGGCCAGTTATGACAATTGATTTCACGTGGTTCCTGATCGCGGCCGTATTCGGCTCGCAGGTCATCGTGCTTTCCTTCCTCACGCCGCTGCGCCGACGCCGGAATTTCGCGCGGCTCCTCACGCACTACCCGCCCGAGGAATATCCCCGGCTCTACCCGGTGCCGAAGGAACAGATGCAACGTCGCCTCTCCCGGGTGATGCCCCTGCACTATGCCGTGGGCGCCATCGCCGCCCTGACCCTCGTCATCGGTCTGAAGCATCAGGTCGGTTCCCTGGAGCTCTCGCGCCGCCTGCTGTGCTGCCTGATGGCGCAGATGCTCCCCGCCTACCTCAACACTCCCTGGATGATCAAGGTGGCGAGGCAGTTCCGCGCCATGCCGCCGCCGGCCGTCCGGTCGGCGCAGCTGCGGCCCTGGCGTATCTGCGACTTCGTCTCGCCCCTGTGGATCGGCATCGGCCTTGGCGCCCAGCTGCTCGCGCTTGGCAGCGCCGTCATCGCCTACCTGCACCGCAGTCAGGCGCTGCTGGTGGCGGCGTTCTGCACGATCCTCAGCAGCGCACTGCTGCTGCGGATGCTCTGGCGGCTCCTCGGACGCGCGGCATTCCCCCGCTCCGATCCCTATATGTCCGCGCCTGACCTGTTCCGGGCGCGGCAGCTGCGATTCCGGCTCCTGTTTCAGGGCGGCGCGGCGCTGGGTGTCTATCTCGCCTTCGTGGTCTTGAACCAGGCGCAGCTCGTTCACCTGGATTTCCGGTACGTGATAGCCGCCGTGAGCGTCGCGGTCCAGCTCATCTGGTTCGCGAGCGTCGCGGCCCAGGGACGGGCATTGGCGACCCGGGACTTCAGCGTCTATCGCGCCGAGACCGGGCCGCAGGTCGTGCGCTAGTCACGCGTCCGGTTTCGATCCCTCGGGGCGTTGCATCGACTCTTGGCTATTTGCTGGAGGAACCCGGGCCCAATTTCCATCAATGACACACTATTTGCGAACAATAACAGATACTTAAAGGTTGGTTTCTCAACCGCTGCCATCACCTATTTGACTTGTGCAAAAAACCCGCACAAGCTTTGACACGACAATCAATAGTTGGGCGCACAGCGCCCGATCAGGAAGGGGGGGAAGCTTCATGAGCCATCCATTGCGGCCGAAGATGGTGACGGGGGCGGCGCGTGCGTTGGTACGGCTGTTGTTCTCGGTCACCGTAATTGCGGGTATTACCGCAGGAAACGTCGCCGTCGCCCAGGACTCGGGCACGCCGCCGGCCTCGTCGGGAACATCGGCAACCAGCGGCAATCTCGAGGAAGTCGTCGTTACCGGTTCGCGTGTCGGGCGCTCGACGTTCACGACGCCCAATCCGGTCACCGTCCTGGATTCCCAGGACATCCAGAATCTCGGCCTCGTCAACGTATCCAGCGTGCTGGCCGAGCTGCCGCAGAATTCCAACTTCTTCGCCGCCAACAACGTCGGCCTCGGCAATTTCAACGTC
>DATJPN010000113.1:0-2952 GCA_035506335.1 Steroidobacteraceae bacterium
CCGGTGAGCCGCTGTTCGCCTCGGTCAGCAAGTTCGACAGCCACACCGGCTGGCCGAGCTTCACGGTCCCGATCGAGCCGGCGAACGTGGTCACGCGGCGCGACTTCCGCATGCTGGTACCCAGGACCGAGGTCCGCTCCGCCCACGGCGGCAGCCACCTGGGACACCTGTTCCATGACGGGCCCAGGGAAGCCGGAGGCCTGCGCTACTGCATCAACTCCGCCGCCCTCCGCTTCGTCCCGGTCGGCGACCTGGAACGCGAAGGCTACGGTGCCTACCGCAAGCTCTTCGAACCGGCAGACGACACGGGCCGTGCGTCATGACGACCGGGAAGGCAATCCCCGCCGCCGCCCGCCGCGGCGAGTCTGGCATCACCATCGAACTAACGTAAATCAGCCCGTTCACCTGAACGGGACCAGTCGACCCGTCCAGCCAACTTCCCGTGAGCCCGCACGGCCAGCGCCGTCGACCACCTGATGACCCCATCGGCCGCAGTCATCACACGCCACCATCGACCAGCGGAAACTCCGCCGTGAGCAACCATGGGCTTTTTTGTTGCAGTCCTCCCTCGGACACGTATTGACCTGCGGTTTCACGATTCGAGTTCCTGTGAACGCCTACAAAACCGAATTCGAAGGGCTGGAAGACGTGGCAGCTGACGCGGGCGGAAAGGAATTCGGGGATGACGGGGGTGCCGATGGCGGCTAGCGGCGCCGGACCGGGCGCGGGTTCTCCCGCGCCAATTGCTCTACCAGCGCCCGCACCTCGGCCGACACAGGCGGCCGACCTGGGACGGGTCGGATAGGTCCATGTCCTCAGGCGGGCAACCCGCCGCCGCAGCACCCCGATCTCGCGCCGCAGGACCAAGATCTCCGCGCCTTTGGCGGCGTCGCTCCGGGCCAGGCGCACCAGCCAGCCGAACATCCGGACCACGGAAAGGTAGACGAGACGGATGAGCACGAGCGACGAGCGTAAACAGCAGCTCAAGACTATGAGCGCGGTTTTGGCAAAGCACTGGGGCGTGAGTGCCGTGCGCGGGCATACGCGACAACGAGATCCAGATGACCACACAGGCGAAGGTGGACGCGTATTTCACGCGGACCGTGCAGGTACAGCCGCTACAGCGTGAAGTAGAACGTGGTGCCCTGCCCTAGCGCCGATCGAACCCACAACTGTCCGCCATGGCGTTCGACGATGCGCCGGCTGATTGTCAGTCCAGCGCGTGCACCGCCACCGCGAGCGCTCGGTGCGTGCACACGCCGGAAGATGGCTTCCTGCTGCTCGGCTCGGATACCGATGCCGTTGTCGCGAACGTAGAACGCGCGCAGCGGCTGCTCGGCATCGGGCGGCACGGCTTCCTCATAGCCCACCTCCACCCAGCGTGGCGGATCGGTCCGGGCGTACTTGACGGCGTTGCTGACGAGATTGATCAGCACTTCCTGCAGCCGGATCCGGTCACCGGAAACGTTGCCCAGCCGCATCGGACGGCGTAGCTGAACGTCGGCACTGGCCAAACGAGCGCCGAGGATTTCCTCGATGTCATCGAGCACATCGTCCATCGATACTGACGTCATGCGCAGGTCGGCCCGGCCTAGGCTCGAGTACTCCAGTAGCGAGTCCAGCAGATCATCCATTCGCGAGGCGAGCCGGCGGATGCTATCCAGATGCTTCCCGGTGGCATCGTCAAGCGTGGCGGAGTCCCTCTTAATGAGGGTGGCGTAGTTGATGATCCCGCGAAGCGGCTCCTTCAGGTCATGCGATGCTGCGCGGGCGAACGCCTCGAGTTCGTCATCGCTGCGTGCGAGCTCAGCGCTGGCCGCACGCAGCGTCGTCGCGTGCCGCACCGCGACGTTGCGCAAGGCCCGGTACGTCTCCTCGGCGATGCCGCGCTCCTCGCCCGACCACGGCAGGCATTGCCCGCGTACCGTCTCTTGCCACACAGAGGAGGAACCGCGCGGGGTCAGCCGCTGCCCCCGGCTGCCCGTTACTACCGGACGCTCTGGGTCGGCGGCCCACCGCACGGTGCGTGCTACCTCCCCGCGGAACCAGGCAAGCACATCGCCGGTAGAGCTCAGCGGTACGAGCAGCAGGCCGGCGCAGTCGCCAGCCAGGTGGGCCAGCTCGCCCAACTCCTCGCCCAGGCGGTGCGTCGACCACGCCTGGCCCACCGGCCCTGAGGTCAGGCGGGTCAGCAAGGTCGGCAGTCCTGACAGGTCCGGTATCAGACCAGATGAGTGCCAGGAGGCGCCGAAGCGGGCATAGACGCCATCGGCGCCGACCAGATCGCACAGCCGGGCGTCTGCGACCAGGTGCTCGCCGAACCGTTCTGGCCCGACGGCATCGGCAGCGTCGATCATCTGCTGCAAGACGCGCCGGGCCTCGGCCTCGCCCGCCGCCCGCTGGCGATCCTCGACGGCGTTGAGCTGCAGCGACAGTGCGATGCCGAACATCTCACAGGCGGCGCGCTGATCGGCACTCAGCCGTCGGGGCATGCCGCTGTGGCAGGCAATCAGTCCCCACAGCCGGCCATCCTGGATGAGCGAAAGCGACATGGAGCCGCGCACGCCGATGTTACGCAGGTACTCCAGGTGATAGCTCGACACGGTGCGCAGCGCCGAACCAGACAAGTCCAGGGGGCGCTGGGTGCCCGGGCGCTGCGGGGGTATCAGCGCCGCCCCGTGGTCGTCGACGTCGGCGATGACCCGTATCCAGTTCTGCAGGTATAGGCGCCGTGCCTGCGGCGGCACGTCAATCGCCGGAAACCATAGCCCCAGCCACGGCTCCCAGCCCGGCGCGACATCCTCCGCGATCACCTCGCCCGGCCCGTCGCCATCAAAACGGTAGGCGACCACCCGGTCGTAGCCGGTAAAGGCCCGCACCTGCCGCACTGCGGCCTGGGATAGTCCTGTCACCGTACGCGTGCCCTCCAACTGCAGCAACGCGCGCCGCGCA
>DATJPN010000114.1:0-9290 GCA_035506335.1 Steroidobacteraceae bacterium
CTCGACGATCAGTGGACGCCGGAACTGATGACCTACGCGGAGTATTCGACCGGCTTCAAGGGCGGGGGCGTGACGCCCCGGCCCTACTATCCGCAGCAGGTCATCGGATTCGGTCCCGAGACCCTGAAGTCAGCCGAAGTCGGCCTGAAGAGCGAATGGTTCGACCGGAGCCTCCGGGCGAACCTCGCGGCCTTCTACGAGTGGTACGACAATTACCAGGCCTTCGCGACACCCGCGACCTGCGTGGATTCCAGCGGCAACCTGCTGCCGCCGCAGTACGCGAACCCCTGCGGCGAGTACCGCAACGTGGCGGACGCCGTCGGCAAGGGCTTCGAGGCCGAATTCGACTACCTGCTCGGCGGGCTCTCGATCAACGCCTCCTTCGGCTACCTCGATGAGTACTTCACGAAGTCCGAGACGACCGCGGTCGCGCCGGGCCAGGTGCCGCCGAACATCGGCAAGATCCGCGCGAGCGGCGGCATCCAGTACCGCTTCCCTCTCGGCGGCAGCGGCTCGCTCACCCCGCGCGTGGACGTGGCCTACACCCCGCAGTCCTGCGGTGACCTCGGCTGCACGTCGGTGGTCGACAATCCGTCCTACACGGTGGCGAATGCGCGCCTCACCTACGAGACCAATGACAAGCACTGGAATGCGGCGCTGGAAGTGATGAACTTCACGGACAAGCTGTACTACCTGTCGCGCGTCAACACCGGTGCGGGCTACATCGACGGTCAGATCGCGCCGCCACGCGAGTGGGCGATCACCCTGCGCCGCAACTTCTAGGCGCCCGGCACGCGCCTCCTCCTTGCGGAGGAGGCGCGCCCTGGTGCGGACCTGATCTCCTGGGCTCCGGTCTGGCGCCGGCGCCATTCCCCGGGCGTGCAGTCGAATGACCGCCTGAACGTCCGGTTCAGGTGCGCCGGATCGGCGAACCCGGCCGCAAAGCCGATCTGCGCGACGCTGCGGCCGGCCAGCCGCGACTCGGCGAGATCGTCGGCCACCTGCGAGAGACGCCGCCGCCAGATCTGCGCCGTCAGGGTCGTGCCGGCGGCCTGTACCATGAGTTTGTCGAGGCGCCGGCGGCTGATGCCCTGCGCCTTCGCGACCTGGACGGCCGTGAGCGTCGGATCCGAGAAGCGCGTGGCGATGCACTTCAGGGCAGCGTGGACGCGCCAGTTGGTCTCCTCGACCTCTGTGGCGTTCGGCCTCGAGACCCCCAGCAGCTCGATGATGCCGGCCAGCGCGGCCGCGCGCTGGCTGTCCTCGAGGATCGAGGCGCTGTCGAGGATGTTCATCAGCAATCCACGCAGCAGTCCGGTACCGGTCTCCCGGGGATCGAACAGTTCGGCCGTATGGCGCTCCAGATGCGGATGCCGGCCGAGCACCGAGAGCCGCGGCATCTGCAGAAAGATGAGGGAGGAGGAAGAGGCCGCGGGCACCTCGAGCTCGAAGGGGGCGCCATTGTCGATGGCACAGCAGTCGCCGGCCCGCAGCACGCAGGAGCGGCGCTGCTGCCGCGCGGCCGTCGTGCCGGCGAGCTGGATCATCAGCGAGAACAGATGCCGGTCATCGTGACCGTCCGCGGGCTCGTAGTGGACGACCAGTGGCGGCGAGAGCACCGACCAGATGCGGCCCGGACCGAAGGACATGCCGCTGATGCGCCCGACCTCGGGGCTGCCGTCCATGCCGCGCACCGAGATCCCGGGGAAAATGCCCCTCGCGCCGCGCGCCCACAGTGACGCCCGCTGCGCGGCGCCCACCGACTGCAGGTTGAGCAGTGATGCCATGGGTGATGGCACGGATGCATTCTCCGGGTCGCTGAAATCCGAGACACGGACAATACAACGGATGCCGCCGTTCGTCCCGTTACACTCGCGAACCCGGCCCGGGATGGCCGTACCCGGCCTGGCTCCCAGGGCCGCCGCATCAGTTTAGAATGTTGAATTATCTACGGTTTCGGCTGATGGTCCGGATCGGCCACGGGACCTTGCGGGCCCGGTGGTCCGAAGGCTAGTCTGGCGACTCCCAGCCTGTGCCCTAATTGCCACAAGACATGATTCGCGCGTCCGAGATCCACACGCCGCGCCTGCTCCTGATCGGCGCCGACGAGGCCCTGCTGCGGGCGGAGCTCGCCGGGCGCGAGGCGTTCGGCCAGGCTGCCGCCGCCGTGGTGCCGCCGAACTGGCCGCCTGAACACCACGATCGCGGCGTCATCGAATGGGTGCTCGCCGGCCTCGGCTCCCTGAAGGACGGTGATCCGTGGCGCTTCCATTACCTGCTGCTGAAGGAGCCGCGCACGCTCGTCGGCACCTGCGGCATCAAGCAGCCGCCGGATGCGGAAGGCTGCGTCGAGGTCGGTTACTCGGTGCTCGAACAGTTCCGCCGCCAGGGCCTCGCCACGGAGGCCGTGCGGGCACTCATGGACGCAGCCTTCGCGGCGGGTGCCTCGGCGGTGGCCGCGCAGACCTATCCCTCGCTGCTGCCTTCGGTGCGCGTGATGGAGAAGTGCGGCATGACCCTCACCGGCCCGGGCGAAGAGCCCGGCACTGTCCGCTACGCCCGGCAGCGGGCGCCGTGAACGGTAAAAGCAGCTTCCGCGCGCGGGGGTGTTGAACGCGGCCTCGGGAGCCGTCAAGATGACATCCTTGCATCGTTGATTGCACAACGTAGCGTTTCCGCGACCCTCCTCGCGGCGGGCCCGGAAAGGGGAAAGTTAAGTGAAGAGCAGACCGACATCGATCCGCACGGTTGCGGGTGCGCTGGCATCCGCCATGGTGGCGCTCAGCGCGGCACCGGCGTTCGCCCACCACTCCTTCGCCATGTATGACCAGACGAAGACACTGACGCTGACCGGCGTGGTGTATCAGTTCGTCGCGCAGGCCAACCACGCCGAGCTGCACATCTATCTGATCGGTCCGGACGGCAAGCTCGAAAAGGACAAGGACGGCAAGCCGCATGCGTACGGGGTCGAGATGATGGGCGCGGCCGCGGTCGCCGAGCAGGGCATCACGGCCGAGACGATGAAGGCCGGCACGATCGTCAGCGTCAAGGTGAATCCGCTGCGGGACGGGACCGATTTCGGCTCGAAGGCCGGCAATAGCGCGCTCGCGAAGTGCCCGTGGAAGACGCCGCCCGCCCCCGGCAAGACCTGCGACACGGTGACCGGCAGGGAGATCCTCGGCGCGGCCAGCTTCTGAGGCGTAGCGGCGCCGGAGTAGCCTCATCTTGAACGATTTCGCGGAGTGGCTGTCCGCCACGGTTCCGAGCGTCTTCCTGCAGACTCATGAGGCCTGGATGATTCCGGTCATCCAGTCCCTGCACATCGTGGGCATCGGGACCGCCGTCGGCTCGGCGCTCATGATCACCCTGCGGGTGCTCGGCTGGGCCGGGATGGACCAGTCGCTGCTGCAGACGCAGCGCCGCTTCGGGCCCTGGCTGACCGGCGCGCTCTACCTGCTGCTGGCGAGCGGCACGCTGCTGATCATCGCCGAGCCCGTGCGCGAACTCGTCACCCTCTCCTTCTGGCTGAAGATGGCGTTCGTGGCCGTGCTCGCGGTGCTCGCCACGACCTTCCAGGCTTCGGTGCGGAAGAACGCGCAAAGCTGGGAGCACACCCTGCCCGGGCGCCCCTCGATCCGGCTCGCCGCCATGCTGACCTTCGTGCTGTGGGCCAGCATCATCATCCTCGGGCGGCTGATCGCCTACGACCACATCTGGGGCCATCTCTCGCCGGCCACGAAGGCCTGAATCGTGGACCTCACACCCTGGTTGCAGAGTCTCGAGAACAGCGGCCTCGCGGCGAGTCTGCGCTACTCGCTGTACCTGTTCCCGTTCCTCGAATCGATCCACGTCATGGCGCTCGCCCTGGTGTTCGGAACGATCCTCGTGGTCGATCTGCGGATGCTCGGCCTCGCCTCGACGCACCGGCCCTTCTCACGGATCTCCTCGGAGCTGCTGCGGATCACCTGGAGCGCCTTCGCCGTGTCGGCCCTGACCGGCACCCTGATGTTCGTCACGAACGCCCGTGTCTATTTCCACAACACTTCCTTCCGCGTGAAGATGCTGCTGCTGCTCCTCGCCGGCATCAACATGGCGGTGTTTCACCTGACGGCGGGGAAGAGCCCGGTGGCCTGGGACCGGGAGCCCTCCGCTCCGCGCCTCGGCCGCATCACCGCCGCGATTTCGATCACCCTGTGGATCGCGATCATCGTGTCCGGCCGCGTGATCGGCTTCACCACGACGGGCGCACAGGCCAAGGAGGCGCCGGCGCCGACCGGGAATTTCGAGGACTTCCTGAACGGCACGCCCGACAGCGCCCCGCCGCCTGCGGCGGCGCCGGCACCGGCGCCAACGCCGACCACGCAGGCCGCCGCGGCCGGTTCCGGGCCTTCGGATCTGACGATCAAGACCATCATGGATTCGATGGTCGATCCCAGCGGCGATTATCTCTTCGAGTCCGTCGTCGACGTGGCCGATGAACACGGCATCACGCACAAGGCGCCGAGCACGCCGCAGCAGTGGGCCATCGAGCGCCAGCACCTGCAGATCCTGATCGACGGACAGAACCTGATCATCGCGCCGGGCCGCAGGGTCGGCAATCCGGGGGACCACAGCAAGGACCCGAAGGTCGAGCTCGAGCCCGCGCAGGTCCAGGCCCTCATCGACTCGCAGCATGACGAATTCGTCGTGCGGGCCGGACGGCTGCGGGATGCCGCGATCCTCGGCCTCAAGGCCGTCGATGCCCGCGACCCGAAGGCGCTGCTCGTCGCGATCACCGCGATCGACAAGGCCTGCGAGAGCTGCCACCTGCATTTCTTCTATCCGAACGACAAGCGGGCGCATCAGGCCGCCAAGGAAGAAGGCGGCATCATTGAATAGCCCGACCTCGCGCGGCGGCGGGGCGGAAGTGGAGGTAGCACCATGAAATCCCGTCTTCATCTGTGTGCAGCGATCGCGGCCGCGGCCGTCCTGGGGCTGCCGCGGCCCGCGCTCGCCCAGGCATCCGGATCCGCGCCTTCATCGGCCCCGGCGGCGGCGGAGCCTTTCGGGCTGAACGCCATCTTCGGGACCAACACCGGGCCGCTGCCGACGCGCACCATTCCGCCCTTCCAGGGGCCGCCGCCCGGCGTCAAGCCGCTGCCGGTCGACATGTTCACCTCGAAGAACTTCTACAAGGACCAGCAGTACTGGCTCGATCCGCGCTACTACCGCTGCAATACACCCCGCGAGCTCGTCGAATCGCTGTGGGAGAGCGGCCGCATCGGGGTCAAGCCCCCGACCACGGCCTCGTGGGGCGACTGCAGCATCGACTACCCGCGCGAGAATATCGTCAGCCCCTACCCGTACAAGACCGCGAAGTCCCACTACGAAGCCCTGCTGGCGGCGGCGAAGGCCCACGGCGGGCCCACGCTCTATACGAAGGCGACGACGCCGGACTGGGACGGTTTCTACACCCGCGATCAGCGGGCCACCGATGTGCCGGGCCTGATCGCACACGACCGGGTCGGCGTGCCGCTGTTCGCACGCTTGGGGCTCACGGGCGAGCGCTGGCTGTGGGGCGGCATCAACCAGGCCTCGACGATCGTGTCGTTGCTCACGCCGGAGTACCAGACGCGCTACGTGCAGATGCTCTACCACGAGAGCGTCGACAACTCGAAGCAGTGGAATGCGGAGTTCTGCTACCCCGAGGGTTTCACGCGCTGGTGGGCCTGGCCCTCGCGGGGGGATGAGTTCCAGCTGATGATGACCCCTTACCAGGTGCAGTTCCTCTCGGGCATCGCCGACAACTTCATACGCCAGGTGCTGATCGGCAAGGAGCACGTGCAGAAGGTGCCGCAGTGGTACGGGGAGACGGTCGGCTTCTGGGACGGCACGACCCTGGTCGCCTGGACGGCGAACGTGCAGGCCTGGTCCCAGCACACGATGTTCGAGAACAGCGGCAAGCTCGAGGCCGTCGAGACCTTCAAGCCCGTCTACGACGGCGCCGGCAAGTTCATCGGCCTGGACGAGGAGGCGGTGTTCTACGATCCGGAGGCGCTGCTCGAGCCGGTGCACGTGAAGGACCGCTACCTGCGCCGCGCGACCATGGATGACCCCAAGGCACGCTACACGTTCATCGAGTGCCTGTCGAACATCCAGAACGTCGACGGACACCCGAAGCAGCTGAGCAAGACCGACCCCGGCTTCGTCGACTTCTACGGCCGGCCCTGGGCGCAGGTGTGGGAGAAGTACTTCGAGAAGGGCTGGGACCGGCCCGCGAACATCGGGGTGCCGGACGACGTGCTCAAGGCCCTGCAGTGAAGCTGCGGGTCCGGAAGGCGCGTGGGGACAGTCCCGCGTGCCGCGAGAAGAAGCGCGTGAAGTACGCCGCGTCGTCGAACCCCAGCGCATAGGCGATCCGCCGCACCGGCTCGTCGGTGTACAGCAGCTGGCGCTTCGCTTCGAGCGCGATGCGCGCATGCAGCAGCTGCACCGGCGTCTGGCCGGTCATCGCCAGGCAGGCATTGCGCAGCCGTGACTCGGAGACGTTCAGGGCCCGCGCGAAGGATGCGAGCGGTTCGCTGCGGCGATAGCGGCGTTCGACCAGTTCGCTGAAGCGCGCCACGAGCTGGCGCTGCCGTCCGGCGACCGGGTCGGTCACGTTCGGACGCTGCTGCGCGAGGCGCAGCAGGTTCGCGAGCAGTACCGACAGCCACCCTTCGAGCGCGAGAGCGTGCCCGGCGCGGGAACGCGCGCCCTCGCGCGCGAGCATGCGGAATGCCTGCGAGAGATCCGTCGCACGCAGGGACCTCACGCTCAGTTCGAGCGTCGCGGGCGAGGCGAAGAGGGCGCCGATCTCCGGTTCACGCCGCACGAATTCCTGCTGCAGCTGGCCCGACATCGACACGACGTAGCCGGTCGTCCCCGGCTCGAATTCGAAGCCGTGCACGGAGCCCGCCGGCATGAGCATCAGTGCGGGAGGGCGGAACTGGGTGCGCGCGCCCTCGGCCTGGGCGACACCGCGGCCGTGCAGCACGAAGATGACCTGGTGCAGCACCTGATGCCGGTGCGGCTCGATCTTCCAGTGATGCCGGGCGCTGCGGGACTCGATGGTTTCGACGTGCAGCAGGGGGCCGTCGAGACGCCGCGGCGCCTCCCCGTACAGGAGGTAGGTCGGAATCTGCCGCAGGGCGGTGCGCCTGGCCATCGTTTCGATGCTAGCGACAGGACTTGAGAAAAGTCCAATTCCGCGCCGGCTTCTGACAGCTTGCCAGGCCCGCCTCGCCACAGAATCCGTAGGCCTTGACCGCAGGAGACCGCATGAACACACGTTTGCTCCCCTTGATTGCGTTCACTCTCGCCGTGGCCCGGGTGCACGCGCAGGGCGCACCGACGACCTGCGACGCCTCCGGCATCGGCGCGGCGAAGCTGACCGCCGACGGGCCCGCGGTGCAGATCGTTTCGGTCACGACCGGTACGGCTGGGGCGGTGAACTACTGCCTGGTGAAGGTGCTCGTGCCGAAGGCCGTGAACATCTGGGTCGGACTGCCGATGGGCGGGGCCTGGAACGGACGCTGGCAGTCGGTCGGCGGCGGCGCCTATGCCGGCGCCGCGGCGGTCCCGACCGAGGCGCTGCGCGAGGGCTACGCCGCGGCGACCACCGATACCGGCCACGCCGGCGGCCGTCCGGACATGCCGGTGGCGATGGTCGACGGCAGCTTCGGCATGCTCGCCCCGGGCAAGCCGGATGTCGAGGTGCAGCGGGACTTCGCCTATCGATCGGAGCACCTGATGGCCGTGATCGGCAAGCAGCTCGTCGCACAGTTCTACGGCAAGGCGCCGCAGTACTCCTACTGGAACGGCTGCTCGACCGGCGGCCGGCAGGGCCTGCGCATGGCGCAGGACTATCCGCAGGACTATGACGGGATCCTGGCCGGCGCCCCCGCGATCCACTGGGACCGGTTCCAGGCCGCGATGCTCTGGCCGCAGGTCGTGCAGCAGCGCGTCAACGGGGGTCTCGTCGGGGGCGGTGATCGCGGCGTCATGGCCGCCAAATTCAAGCTCGCGACCGACAGGGCCATCGCGGCCTGCGATGCGCTGGACGGCGTGACCGACGGCATCCTCGGGGATCCGCGCCGCTGCGGGTACGAGGCCTCGGAGGATCATGACGTCACGCAGGCATCGTGTACCGCCGGCGATGGCAAATGCCTGACCCCGGGGGAGGCCGCGGCGATCGACCGGATCTGGCAGGGTCCCGTCGCCTGCGCCGACGGCAGGAGCGACCTGTGCGCAGTGCCGGAGGTCGCCTCGCGCGACCTCACCGCGAAGGTGAACCGGCGCCTGTGGTACGGCGAGGTGCGCGGCACCGACCTCATGGCGCTCGCCGGTCCCCAGCCCTTCCAGATCGCCGTCGAACAGCCCCGCTTCTGGGTGTATTTCGATCCGGCCTGGGACTGGCACAAGGTCGGCACGCTCGATTTCGTCGGCTTCTTCCGGGACACCGTGGCGCGGGTCGGGCCGATGATGGCCTCCGAGAATCCCGACCTGTCCGCCTTCCGCCGCCACGGCGGCAAGCTCGTGCTCTATCACGGCTGGAGCGACCAGCTCATCATGCCGCAGGGCACGATCGAGTATTACGACCAGGTGACCCGGAAGCTCGGCGGCGGGTATGCGCGGACACAGCAGTTCGCGCGCCTCTTCATGGCGCCCGGCGTCGGCCACTGCTCCGGCGGTGCGGGGCCCCAGCCGCAACGGCCCTTCGATGCCGTCGTGAAATGGGTCGAAAAAGGCGTCGCGCCGGAAACGATCACGGCCAGCCGCAGTGCGAATGGCACGACCCAGACCCGGCCGCTGTGTCCCTACCCCGCCGAGGCGCGCTGGAAGGGCACGGGCTCGACGGATGATGCGGCCAACTTCGAGTGCGCGGTCGTGCCGCGCAGGTAGGCTTTCAGGATTGCGCCGCGGCGGCGGCCGGGTGATAGTGCCCCTCTCCCTCAACGCCGGCGGACCCACATGAAGCTGCAACGCAATGGAACGATTCCGTCCCGCAAGGGAGCCCCCGAGAACTTCACCGGCAACGTGCGTCTCGACAGCTTCTTCCAGGCGCCCGAGCCCGCCCGTGCCGCCGGCGCCATCGTCACCTTCGAGCCCGGCGCCCGCACGCACTGGCACACCCACCCGCTCGGTCAGACGCTGATCGTGACCGCCGGGGTCGGCTGGACCCAGTGCGACGGGGAGGCAAAGGTCGAAATCCGCGCCGGAGACATCATCTGGTGTCCCTGCCAGCGCCGGCACTGGCACGGCGCGACCAG
>DATJPN010000115.1:0-10545 GCA_035506335.1 Steroidobacteraceae bacterium
CGGCGCGCCCCTGCGCCTGGTGACGCCGTGGAAATACGGCTTCAAGGGCATCAAGTCGATCGTCCGGATCAATTTCGTGTCGACCCAGCCCAGCACGAGCTGGGCGCTCGCGGCGCCGAGCGAGTACGGGTTCTATGCCAACGTGAATCCGGAAGTGGACCATCCGCGCTGGAGCCAGGCCACCGAACGCCCCATCGGCAGGGGACTGTTCGCGGCCCGCAAGCCGACGCTCATGTTCAACGGCTACCAGAACGAGGTCGCCTACCTGTACAAGGGCATGGACCTGCGCCGGTACTTCTGATGACCCGCGAGCAGCGCTACCGTTACCTGTACAAGCCGGTGGTGTTTGCCGCGAGCCTGGTGCCGGCGGTGCTGCTGCTGCTCGGGGCGTTCGGTGTCTTGGGTAAGGACCTCGGCGCCGACCCGGTCGCGAGGCTCCTGCACAGCTGTGGCAAGACGGGCCTGAATTTCCTGCTGCTGACGCTGCTGGTCACCCCGGTGCGACGCCTGACCGGCTGGAACGACCTGGTGCGCCTGCGCCGCATGCTCGGGCTGTTCGCCTTCTTCTACCTCGCGGCGCATTTCACGGTGTATCTGGTGCTGGACCGGCAGCTCGACTACGCGAACGTGCTGCAGGACATCACGAAGCGACCGTACATCACCCTGGGCTTCGCCGCCCTGCTGCTGCTGATTCCGCTGGCGGTGACCTCCACCAACCGCATGATGCGCAGGCTCGGCCGGCGCTGGCAGAGGCTGCATCGGCTGATCTACCCGATCGCGATACTCGGGGTATGGCACTACTGGTGGCAGGTCAAGAAGGACATCCGCCAGCCGTTGCTCTACGCGGGAATGCTCGCCGTGCTGCTCGGATCACGGCTCGCCTTCAGGGCCCTGAATCGCGCCCGCGCGGCACGTGGTGGCGTCACATCGACGTCCGCACCTGCCACAGTTCCGGAAAAAACCTGAGTTCCAGCGCCTTCGCCAGGTAGGGCACGCCACTGGTGCCGCCCGTGCCGCGCTTGTGGCCGATGATGCGCTCGACCGCCTTCAGGTGATGAAAGCGCCAGATCTGGAACTGGTGATCGAGATTCACGAGCCGCTCGGCGAGTTCATACAGGTCCCACTCCTTCACCGAGTTGTGGTAGACGCCGAGCCACGCGCCCGCCACCTGCTTGCTGGCGCGGTAAGGCTCGCTGAAATCCCGCGACAGGTACTCATCCGGAATGCCGTAGCCGCGGCGGCTGAGCAGCCGCAGCACTTCATCGTACAGCGAGGGCGCGGCCAGCACCTGCTGGAGGCGCTCGAAGGTCACCGGGTCGTTGCGGTGGACCCCGATGACCTCCGCGTTCTTGTTGCCGAGGGTGAACTCCAGGACCCGGTACTGGACGGACTGGAACCCGGAGGAACGGCCGAGCACATTGCGGAACGCCGAGTAGTCCGCAGGCGTCATCGTCGCGAGCACGTCCCAGACCGCCGTCAGCTGGGTCTGGATCCGCGTGATGCGCTCGAGCATCCGGAACGAGGGCCCGAGGGTGTCGCGACGGACGCACTCCAGCACCCCGGAGAGCTCGTGCAGGAACAGTCGCAGCCACAGTTCGGAGGTCTGGTGGACGATGATGAACATCATCTCGTCGTGTTCGACCGACAAGGGGCGCTGCGCGTCGAGGATCTGGTCCAGGTGCAGGTAGCCGCCGTAGGTGAGCGAGGAGCCGAGGTCCCAGTGGACCGGCTCGTCCGACAGGTCCACGCGCTCGGTCTTGTCGTAGGGGGGGCGGGTCATGACAGCCACGATGGTACACGCCGCCAGCCGTCCAGCAATTGCCGATCGAGCCTGCGATAGTCCGGACAGCAGCGTGCGACGCACTCCCAGAATGCCCGGGAATGGTTCATGTGACGGGTGTGCGACAGTTCGTGGATCAACAGGTAGCGCAGCACCTCGGGGGGCTGGAACAGGATGCAGCAGTTCAGGCTGATGGTGCCGCGCGGGGAACAGCTGCCCCAGCGGGTGCGCTGGCGGCGGATGCTCAAGCGTCCGTAGCTGAAACCGAACTCCCGCGCGGTGTCGGCCAGGTGGTCCGCGAGGACGAGCTGCGCCCGGCCCATCACCCAGCGCCGCAGGGCATCCCTCAGGCGCTGCGGGGCGCCGATGTCCCCGCTCACCAGCAGCAGATCCTCGGCGGATCCCGTGGGCGCCCCGCGCACGCGCAGCGGACCGGTGCCGCCGGCCAGATGCACGCGCCAGGATTCGTACACCCCGGGCAATGCGATCCGCTCGGGCGGGAACGGCATCTCCGGCGGCCTCTGGCGCAGCGCCGCCTGGCGGCGGCTTTCGATCCAGTCGCGATGCTCGGCCACGAAGGCCGTCACCCGCCCGCGGGAGGTCCGGGGTGGCACGACCACCTCGACCCGGCCGCTGCGGTGCACCCGCACCGCCAGGCGCCGGGCGCGACGGCTCTCACGCACCACCCAGGGTTGCGCATCAGTGTCGGACCAAAGAAAAAGCTGGTTCAATCCACTCCATGATAACGGACACCGCCCTGCTCAGCGTCGACAACCTCGTCAAGCGCTATGCCGACAACACCGCCGTCGACGGCGTCACCTTCAGCGTGCCCGAAGGGCACTGCTTCGGCCTGCTCGGCCCGAATGGCGCCGGCAAGACCACGACCATCGAGATCATGGAAGGGATCCTCGCCCCGAGCGCCGGGTCGGTGCGCTATCGCGGCGCGCCGCTCGGCGAGCGATTCCGCGCCGAGGCCGGCATCCTGTTCCAGAAGACCGCCCTCCAGGACTACCTGAATGTGCGCCAGACGCTGCAGCTGTTCCGCGGTCTCTACGACCACGGCCTCGACCTTGCGGAGGTCATCCGCCTGTGCTCGCTGGAGAAACTGCTCAAGCGCGACAACAAGAAGCTCTCCGGGGGACAGCTGCAGCGCCTGCTGCTCGGCGTCGCGCTGGTCAACGATCCGGCGATCCTGTTCCTGGATGAACCCACCACGGGCCTCGATCCACAGGCCCGGCGGCGCTTCTGGGAGCTGGTCGAGTCGATCAAGGCACAGCGCAAGACCATCATCCTGACCACCCACTACATGGAGGAGGCCGAGCTGCTGTGCGATGACATCGTGATCATGGATCACGGCCGGATCATCGCGCAGGGCGCGCCTCAGGCGCTGCTGCGGCAGCACTTCCAGGCCGTGCTGCTGGAGTTGCCGAGCGAGGACTGGACGAGCGCCGCGCGCGGCCTGGGGCTCGCCTTCTTCGAGGCGGCCGGCCGCGTCGAGCTCACCACGAATGACCTGGAGGGCACCCTTCGGATCCTGATGCGCTCGGGCATCTCCCTGGCGCATCTGCGCATCCGGCCGCCGAATCTCGAGGACCTGTTCCTGGAATTGACCGGCACGGAGCTGCGCGCATGAGCCTCATGAGCCGCATCCGTGGCAGCGCCCGGCGCCTGTTCTCCGTGTGGCACGCGCGCAATCTCGAATTCGTGCGCGACCGCCAGTCGCTGATTTTCACCCTGGGGGTGCCGGTGGCGCTTGTGATCGCCATGGCGCTGATCTTCGGTGGCCCGCCACGACCGCTGTTCAAGGTCGGGGTCCTCGGTCCGATGCCGGCCGTGGCCGACTACCCCTTCCTGGGCGAGCGTTATTTCCAGTTCGTGCCCGAGGCGCAGCCGGCGGCGGGCATCCGCGCCGTGCTGCGCAACGACCTCGACCTGCTGCTCGACCTGCGCGGCCGGCCGGTGAGCTTCTGGGCCCTGGAGGACTCGCCCAAGGGCTACATGGCCGGGAAGCTGCTTCTGCAGGCCGATCCTCTCGCCCGGCGCCAGAGCATCTCGGGAAAGGCCACCCGCTACATCGACTGGCTGTTCCCGGGCGTACTGGGCATGAACATGATGTTCACCTGCCTGATGGGCGCCGGTTACGTGGTCGTGCGCTACCGCAAGAACGGCTTCCTCAAGCGCCTGTCGGCGACGCCGGTGTCGGCGTTCGAGTTCCTGAGCGCCCAGGTCCTGAGCCGCGTGGGCCTCGCGCTGGCGGTGACGCTGATCCTGTACAGCGGGATCGGCACCGTGATCCACTTCCACAACGCCGGAAGCCTGGCGCTGCTGTTCCTGGTGGCGCTGCTCGGGTCGCTCAGCCTGATCGCCTTCGGGCTGATCATCGCGGCACGCTTCGCCAGCGAGGAAGTGGTCGGCGGCATGCTGAACATCCTGATGTGGCCCATGATGCTGCTGTCGGGCGTGTGGTTCTCGCTGGAGGGCTCCCCGCACTGGATGCAGATGCTGGCGCAGCTGTTTCCCCTGACGCACATCCTGCAGGCCGCCCGCGCGATCACCCTGGATGGCGCCGGCCCTTCCGGCATTGCCCTGGACCTGGCCTACCTCGCCGGCACCACCCTGGTGTTCCTGGGCGTCGGCGCCTGGTCATTCCGCTGGCGGCCGGAATGACCCCCGAGTCCGCCCTGCACGCGTTCTACAGCGACAACACCGCCAGCGTCGCGCCGGAACTGCTGGCGGCGCTGGCCGCCGCCAACTCGGGACAGCAGAAGGCCTATGGGGATGATCCCTGGACGGCGCAACTGGATGCGGCCTGCAGTGAATTCTTCGCAGCCGACGTGCGCGCCTTCCTCGTGACCACGGGCACGGCGGCCAATGCCTTGAGTCTCGCGACCCTCGCGCCCCCCTACGGCAATGTGTATGCCCATGCGGGCGCCCACGTGGTGGAGGATGAGTGCGGCGCCGTCGAGTTCTTTTCCTCCGGCGCGCGGCTGACGCTGGTCCCGGGCGAGCACGGGCGCATGGACCCGCGCGCCCTGCAGGCGGCCATCGAGTCCCACCCGGCGAGCGTCCACACGGTGCAGCCGGCCGCGGTCACCCTCACCCAGGCGACCGAACTGGGCACCGTCTACCGGCCCGAGATCCTCGCCGGCCTGTGCGCCACGGCCCATCGCCATGGACTGCACGTACACATGGACGGCGCGCGCCTCGCCAACGCCATCGACTTCCTCGATTGCCACCCGGCGGATGTGACCTGGCGCGCCGGGGTGGACGTGCTGTCCTTCGGCGCGACCAAGAACGGCGCGCTGGCCGCGGAGGCCGTGGTGTTCTTCGATCACTCGCTGGTGCGGGACTTCGAACTGCGCCGCAAGCGCGCCGGACACCTGCTGTCCAAGTCGCGCTATCCGGCGGCGCAGTGGCTCACCTACCTGCGCACCGGACTGTGGCGCACCCATGCCAGTCGCGCCAACGCGCTCGCCCGGCGGATCGCCGCCGCGGCGGGCGCGCGGCTGCTGCATCCGGTGGAGGCCAACGAGTTGTTCCTGAATCTCGGCGCGGCGGGCAAGGCCGCGCTGCGCGCCGCGGGTTTCGGCTTCTATGACTGGGGAGCGGCCTCGGGACCCGAGGCGCGTTTCGTCGTCTCCTGGGACCAGACCCCGCAGAGCGTCGAGGCCCTGTGCCGGGCGCTCGCCTCGCCTACGGCTCCACCAGGGGCGTGAAGATCCGCCAGGCCTGCGTCGGATGCAGAATGGCCCACGGGACGGCCAGCAGCTGATTGCCCGGGGTGCCCGGGACGACCACCCCCTGGCGGGTTCCCTTGACCCTGACTTCAGGCATCTCGGCGCTGGAATCATCCGGCGCCAGGATGTACTGCAGCTGCCGGCTCGGGTAGATGTGATTCAGGGGTGGCGCGTGCAGATCGAGCTTCGCCCCCGCAACCTCGCCGGGCCGTTTGCCCTCATGGTTCGCTGACCGGGCCGGCGCCGACGCTGGCGCCTGGGCCAGCGCTGCGGTGGCCAGCATGGCGCACGCCATCCCGAGGAGCCGGACGGTCGCGCGCGAGTGTGAGCGGGTGTCATACATCATGGGGTTGCATTCCGATCCGGCCATGGGGCAAATGGAAAGGGTGGTTTGTCAGTCAAAAATAACAAAAAATCAACTACTTGCAATATATATCTCGAAAGTCCCCCGCCGAAGTGGAGCAGCTCCTGATTGAGCTCGCCCCCGAGCAGCGTCAGGATCAGCTGCGCGATCACCGTGACTGCGAGGACCCAGGTCATGACCCAGAAGGTGACCGCGAAGGCCAGCATGTAGAGCAGGCGAACGGCGATGGGCATGCGGTCGCTCAACGCTACCCCCTCAATATGTGGTCGAGCTGGCGGTGCGCCAGCTTGAATTCGGGCACGAGCAGCAAAGCCTGCTCCAGTGCCGAACGGGCCGCAATAGCGTCCCCGCGGTCCAGATACACCTGGGCCAGCCCTTCCCACGCCTCGGCCGCGCCCCAGGCCGGAACGCGCTCGAGACCCTGGCGTTCGAGTTCAAAGGCATCCACGGCGCTCTGGAACTGATCGAGCAACCGGGCGCGATCCTGACTGGCTCGGGCACCCGCATAGGCCAGCTGCGCGGCCAGCAATCGCACCCGAGGATCCTTGGGTGCGAGCTGCAGCGCGCGCTGCATCTGCGAACGGCTGCGGGCCGCGGTGAAGGGCACGCCCAGTGTCCGGGTACGGGCGCGCAGGTCCATGCACAGGGCCTGCAGGGCGAGCACCTCCGCATCGGCGGGCGTGTCCGCCAGCACCTCATCGGCCGCACTGATGCAATCACCGGCCGCGCGCTGCGCCCCCTGCACGTCGGCCGCGGGCCGCGCGAGGGACAGCTGCGCCGCGCGCATCTGGATCAACGCCAGGTAGTAGCCACGCTGCCGATCCGGCGGCAGTTCGGTGACGCGGCGGGCGACCGCCGCGAGATCCCGCGCATCTTCGGTATACCAGGCGTACTGGGTGCGCGATTCGATGTCGCGCCAGTCGGTGGGCGCAGCGGCGCCGGCGAACGCCGGACACAGCGCCAGCGCTGCCAGCCACCAACGACTTGTCGCCACCCCGGACATCCGCGACATTGTGCCAGAATTGCCGGCGTGCACGATCGCGCCGGGCTTCCCTGCAGGACCATGACCCACGCCACGCCGCCCCTGATCGACATCGGCATCAATCTCGGACATGACAGTTTTGCGGCGGACCGCGAGGCAGTCATCGCGCGCGGCCGGGCCGCGGGCGTCGTGCAGATGATCATCACCGGCGCCGATGGCCCGGGGACGCACGCGGCCATCGCCCTCGCGCGCCGGGACCGCCGGCACCTGTTCGCGACGGCCGGTGTCCACCCCCATCACGCCATCGATCTGGACGCGCAGCTGCTGAGCGAGCTCGAGGTCCTCGCCCGGCAACCGGAGGTGGTGGCGGTCGGTGAGTGTGGCCTCGACTATTATCGGGACTTCTCGCCGCGGGTCGCCCAGCAGCGCGCCATGCACCTGCAGCTGGAACTCGCCGCGAAGGTGGGCAAGCCCGTGTTCCTGCACGAGCGCGACGCGCACGATGACTTCGTGAGCATCGTGCGCGAGCACCGGACCGCGCTGGTCGGCGGCGTCGCGCATTGCTTCACGGGCACGCGCGAGCAGTTGCTGCGCTATCTCGATCTCGACCTGTCCATCGGCATCACCGGGTGGATCTGCGACGAGCGCCGCGGCGCGCACCTGCTGCCGCTGTTGAAGGAGATTCCCGCCGCGGCGCTGCAGCTGGAGACCGATGCTCCCTACCTGCTGCCGCGTGACCTGAACCCGCGGCCGGCCTCGCGTCGCAATGAACCGATGCACCTGCGGCACATCGCCGAAGTGGTGGCGCGGGCGCGCGGCGAAACGCTGCAACAGCTGGCGTCCACGGCCACGGCGGCGAGCCGTGCGCTGTTCGCTTTGCCGGCGTGCTGAGGTCCCCGCAGCGGCCTCAGCCGCCGACGGGTCGGGCCTGCGCCATCAGGCTGGGGTGGACCGCCTGGCGCAGATTCGCCCAGGCCTGGTCGTACGGGTCCGCACCGCCGGGGGCACCGCCCTCGGTGAGCGGAAAGTCCCGTGGCAGGGAGTCGAGCATTACGGTCCACTTGGGCAGCCCCTTCGGAAAGCGCGCCCGCCTGGTGAACACGATGCGCCCTTCCACCGGCATGTCCCCGGCGATCGCCTTGACGGCCGCGATCCGGTCGTACAGCGAGCTTTGCGGATTCACGAAGGTGTAGCGCTTCGGACCGTCCATCACGGTCCATTCATTCATCTGATCGCCGCCGAAGACGTTGCCGCGCACGTCGCGCAGATCCAGCACCACCGCGCCCCGCGGCGTGCGCAACACGAAGTCCACGTGGAAGGAACTGCCCATGCCATCCGGCACGAGCACGTCGGCGAGGTGATCCGAACCCACGCCGGTCACGGCCGCGATCAGGGCGCGCCGCGCCCGCCGCTGGCGGTACCAGCGCCACACCCACGACAGCGCCCAGCCCACGGCGGCCGCGCAGGCCACCAGGGCCCAGGTGATCGGCGGCAGATTGTTCAGCAACTCCACTTGCCCTCCGTTGGCGCCGCGGCTAGGCCAGTCCCCGCCGCAGCGCATCCAGGTCCGCGGCAATCTCCACGCACTTCGCCGGCAGTTCGAACAGGCGCGCCAGCGAATCCGGCACCGGGACCGGCCGGCCGATCAGCGGCTCGACGATCTCGCGGAACTTGGCCGGATGCGCGGTGGCCACGACGACCCAGCGCCCCCCCGTGCGCCGTGACTCGGGCAGGCGCGCATAGACCTCGGCCGCCGTGGCGGTGTGCGGGCACCAGATCTGTCCGTACTGCTCGAAGCCGCGGCGGATCCGGGCGCGGATCTGCTCATCGGTCACGACGTCCGCCGAGATCGCCGCACGCAACTGCGCGATGTCCGGGTACAGCGCGCGCAGCCGCTCGAGGTTGCTCGGATTGCCCACGTCCATGGCCGAGGCGAGCGTCGCGATGCTCGGCCGCGGCTGGAAGGTTCCGCTCGCGAGCAGGTCCGGCACCGTGCGATTGGCGTTGTGCGCCAGGACGATATCGTTGACGGGCATGCCCAGGCGCCGCGCCCACAGTCCCGCCACGGCGTTGCCGAGATTGCCGCTGGGCACCACGAAGGACACCGGCTCGCCGTGCTCCGACCAACCCTGCAAGCTCGCCGCGGCGTAATACACCGCCTGCGGCAGCAGGCGCCCGAGATTGATGCTGTTCGCCGAGGACAGCTCGTAGCGCTGGTTCAGTTCTCGGTCCATGAACGCCGCCTTCACCATGCGCTGGCAGTCATCGAAGGTGCCGCGCACGGCGAAGCTGCGCACGTTGTCGCCCCAGCAGGTGAGCTGATGTTCCTGGGTCGGGGACACGAGCCCCTTCGGAAACAGCACCGATACCTGCACACCCGGGAGGCGATGGAAAGCGGCCGCGACCGCCCCGCCGGTGTCGCCGGAGGTGGCGACCAGGATGTTCAGGGGGCGCTGGCCCGCGGCCCGCAGCCGCGACAGGCACGCGGCCAGGAAGCGCGCGCCGAAGTCCTTGAAGGCCGCCGTCGGGCCGTGAAACAGCTCGAGCACCCCGTGCCGGCCCACCGGCTCAAGGGGTACCACGGGCGCCGGGAAACTGAAGGCCTGGGCCGTTATCGCCGGCAGCTCGGCCGCCAGTTCGCCCTCCCCGACCAGCGGCGCGAGCAGCAGGGCGCCGATGCGGGCGAGCCCCGCCGCCGTCAGGTACTCCTGTGGCGGCAATCCGACCTGCGCGCACAGCCGTGCCGGTTCGTGCACGGGCCAGCGCTGCGGCACGTACAGCCCGCCATCGGGCGCGAGCCCCTTCAACAGGGCCTGCGCGAACCCGGTGGTCGCGCTGCCCCCGGGCGCGTTGTCGGCGGCTTGTCGCGTGCTCTGGAACTGCATGACGATCACGGTCCGAGGATACGGGCACCCGGTGAATTGATCTCGACGATCCACTCATCGATCGGGACATTGTGGCGCCCGAACTGGACGCGCATGGCCGCGAGCACTGCGGCCGCCTGGTGTTCGAGCGCCCAGGCGAACACCGTCGGCCCGGCGCCCGAAATCGAACAGCCCAGAGCGCCGGCGGCCATGGCGGCGCGCCGGACGTCGGCAAACCCCGGAATCAGCGTCTGGCGCTGCGGCTCGATCACGACGTCCTCGAGCGAGGCGCGGATCAACTCGATGTCATCCGTGTAGCAACCGGAAATGAACCCGGCAAGATGCGCGGTCTGCCAGACGAAATCCGACATCGCGACGCTGCCGCGCAGGATCGAGCGCGCCTCCTTGGTGGACAGGAACAGGTGCGGGTGGACCATCACGGCCCGCACGGCGCGCGGCACCGGGATCTGTTTGACATGCGGATTGTCGATGCCCACGGTCAGCACCAGGCCGCCGTACAACGAGGGGGCGATGTTGTCGACATGCATCGAACCGGAGGCGACGGCCTCGCCTTCCATGGCGAACTTCAGCAACTGCAGCTTGCTGCACGGCGCGGGCAGCAGCGCGTTCGCGGCCACCACCGCGGCCACCGCCGATGCGGCCGAGCCGCCGAGGCCCGAACCGAGTGGAATGCCCTTTTCGATCCGCATGTCGAAGCCGAACGGCAGGTTGAGCGCCTGCTGCATGGCGAGCACCGCGCGCCCGGCGGTATTGCCCTCGGGATTGCGCGGCAGGTCCGCGCTGGTGCCGGTGATGCT
>DATJPN010000116.1:0-14356 GCA_035506335.1 Steroidobacteraceae bacterium
CCGTGGCCGCCGCGGCGGGCGGCTTCCAGCTCTCCGCCGTGGTGCTGATCCCGTCCGCGTTGGCGGCCTTCGCGGCGGCGCGCGGACTGCGGGGTGTTTCATGAATCTGGTGCTGGTGCCGGGCCTGCTGTGCGACCAGGCCGTCTGGAAGCCGCAAATCAAGGCGTTGAAGGACCTGGCGCGTATCCAGGTGGCCGATCACGGCGAGCTCGATTCACTCGGCGCGATGGCCGAGGCGATCCTGGCGAAGGCGCCCGCGAGTTTCGCGGTGGCCGGGCACTCCATGGGCGGCCGCGTGGCGCTGGAGGTGGTGCGTCGCGCGGCGAGCCGGATCACCGGACTCGCCTTGCTCGACACCGGCTACACGCCTCTGCCGGCCGGGGTCGCCGGCGAGAAGGAGGCCGAAGGCCGTCATGAGTTGCTGAACCTCGCGCGACAGTCGGGGATGCGGGCGGTCGGCGAGCGCTGGTTGCGGATTCCGATGATCCAGGAGTCGCGCCTGAAGGAGCGCCGGCTGGTGGAGGCCATACTGCGGATGTTCGAGCGGCGCACGCCCGATGAGTTTGCGGCGCAGATCCGCGCCTTGCTGCACAGGCCCGATGCCACGACGCTGCTGCCGATGATTTCCTGCCCGACGCTGGTCCTGTGCGGGCAGGATGACGCCTGGGCGCCGCTGTCGACCCATCGCGTCATGGCACAGTTGATTCCACACAGCACCCTCGTCGCGGTGCCCTCATGCGGCCACATGTCGACGATGGAGCGCCCGGATGAGGTGAGCGCCGCGCTGCGCACCTGGCTCACGCGGGTGGCGAAATTCAATGCCTGAATTGCCGACAACCATGACGGCGATACGGATCCGCGAGCCGGGTCCGCCGTCGGTGCTCGAGACGGTGGTCTGTCCGGTGCCGTCGATCGGCCCTGCCGAGGTCCTGATCCGGGTCGCGGCCGCGGGCATCAATCGGCCGGACGTCCTGCAGCGTCAGGGAAAGTATCCGCCGCCGCCCGGCGCCTCGCCCCTGCCGGGCCTGGAAGTCGCCGGTGAAATCGTGGCCGTGGGGGACGAGGCGAGCGGCTGGCGGGTCGGTGATCTGGTGTGTGCGCTACTCGCCGGAGGCGGCTATGCGCAGTACGCCGCGGCGCCGGCCGCGCAATGCCTGCCGGTGCCGCCCGGGCTGACGCTGCAGCAGGCGGCGGTGCTGCCCGAGACCTTCTTCACGGTATGGCTGAACCTCTTCCGGCGCGCCGGGCTTGAGCCGGGCGAGACGGTGCTCGTGCACGGCGGCGCCAGCGGCATCGGTACGACGGCGATCCTGCTCGCCTCGGCGTTCGGCGCCCGGGTGCTCGTCACCGCGGGCAGTCCGGAGAAATGCGCCGCCTGTCAGGCGCTCGGCGCCGAGCGCGCCATCAACTATCGGCTCGAGGATTTCGTCACCGCCGTACGCGAGGCGACCCAGGAACGCGGCGTCGATGTGATCCTGGACATGGTCGGCGGGGAGTATCTGCAGCGCGATATCAGCGCCGCGGCCACGGACGGCCGGATCGCCGTGATTGCGGTTCAGGGCGGCGCCCAGGCGCAGATCGATCTGCGGCAGGTCATGGTCAAGCGGCTGAAGATCATGGGCGCGACGCTGCGGCCGCAGTCCATCGCCGCCAAGGGACGCCTGGCGCAGGACCTGCGCAATGACGTGTGGCCGCTGTTCGCGGAGCGGCGGCTGCTGCCGCCGCCCATTCATGCGCGCTTCGCCCTGGGCGCCGCCGCTCAGGCCCACGCTCTCATGGAGTCCGACGGCCACATCGGCAAGATCGTGCTGCTGGTGGAGCACCCCTGATCAGGACTGTTCCGATCCGAGCCAGCGATAGATGACGCCGGCAATGCCCGCGCCGAGCAACGGCGCCACCCAGAACAGCCACAGCTGCGAGAGCGCCCAGCCGCCGACGAACATGGCGGGCCCGGTGCTGCGCGCCGGATTCACGGAGGTGTTCGTCACCGGAATGCTGATCAGGTGGATCAGCGTCAACCCCAGGCCGATCGCGATGGGCGCGAAGCCCTGCGGCGCCCGGGCGTCGGTCGCTCCCAGGATGATGATCAGGAACATGAACGTCATGACGACTTCGCAGGTGAAGCAGGCAAGCAGCGAATACCCGCCGGGCGAATGATCCGCAAAGCCATTGGAGGCGAGCCCGCCTGCGAGCTCGAAGCCGCTCGCGCCGCTGGCGATCAGATAGAGGATGCCGGCACCGGCGACCGCACCCAGGACCTGCGCCGCCCAGTAGGGGAGCAGTTCGGCCGCCTTGAAGCGGCCGCCCACCACCAGGCCCAGCGACACGGCCGGATTCAGGTGGCAGCCGGAGATGTGGCCGATGGCGAACGCCATGGTCAGCACGGTGAGGCCGAAGGCCAGCGACACGCCGAGCAGGCCGATGCCGACCGCGGGAAACTTGGCGGCCAGCACGGCGGCTCCGCAGCCCCCCAGCACCAGCCATAACGTTCCGATGAACTCCGCACCCAATCGCCTGGACAATGGCATGTTCCTATCCCCCTTTGATTCTTCTGTGTGTCGCGCCGCTACTTGAGCGCCAGTTCCAGCCGCACCGTGTTCCCGGGGGGCGGTTGGGTCGTGGCATTGATCAGGAAAATACGGGTCGGGTCGATGTTCGTGCCATGCAGCAGCGCATCCTGCACGGCGTGGGCGCGCTCGGTGCCCAGGCGCTGCAGCTGCGTGTCGTCGATCCTGATCCGCTGCAGCAGCGCCGCGGTGAGCTCGGCACTGGCGGGTGCGTAATCGGGAGTTTCGCCCTTGCCCTTCTTCGCCGTCGTCACGGCGAGCGTCGCGGGTGGCAACGGCGCTTTCGCACCCAGCTCATCGCGGTACTCGGCGAGCTGCAGCTTGAACAGCGCCACCGGATCCGTCGGGAGCGGTGAGTCCACGGGGGTGCCGCTGCGCTTGTGCAGCAGCGCCTGCAACTGCTGCTGGGCCAGCGCCGGCGCATCGATCGCGGTCGAGTAGGTGTTCGGAACGTCCAGTTCGAGTCCGGGCCGCGCATCGAGCGCCTTGGCGACGCTCTCGAGGCGCGATTGTGCGGTGGCATCGAGGGCGGCGCTGCCGGGCGAGAATTCCACGACATTGACCTGATCGCCGCCGCCGAAGAGGTGTCCGAGCAGCGTGAAGGGCGCCGTCACCGCCTTTTCGAGCAGATTCACGAACACCTTCCAGATGATCGGGCCGATCCTGAATTTCGGATCATCCAGCGTTCCGGTGACCGGGAGATCCAGGTCGATGACACCGTTGCGGTCCTTGAGCAGCGCGACCGCCAGCTTCAGCGGCAGGCTGACGGCGTCGGGGCTCTCGACCTTGTCGCCGAGCTGCAGCTGGTCCACGACGATGTGGTGACTGGCGGTGAGCTGGCGGTTCTCGATGTGGTACTTGAGGTCGGCCGTGAGCTTGCCCTTGTTGATCTTGTAGCCGGCGAAGTGGCCCGAGTAGGGCGTCACGCCGCTCAGTTCGACGCCGCGAAAGCTCATGCTGATGTCGGTATAGGCGGCCTGGGACAGCAGGTTGGTCTCGCCCCAGATATGCGCCGGCGCGTAGCGGTCGACCGAACCCTTCAGCTCGATCTTCGCGCGCGACGCCGGTTCCGACGACAGCCCGTCGATCGTCCCGTTCAACTGCTGGATGCCGATGGCGAAATGCGGCTGGATCCACTGGTCGGCGTAGTTCGCCGAGCCGTTCGTCAGGATCACCGTGCCGATGGACAGGGGCATGGTGCTGACGTGCGCCGGAGGCGGCAATTGCGCGGTGCGGGTCGTGCTCGATGGCTTTTGCGGTGCCGGCGGCGGCACCGGTTCCTCGAGCGGGGCGCCCGCCGGCCTCAGCGCCGCGGTGATGTTCAGATGCCGGTTCGGGTCGATGATGACCCGCGCGTAGGGCGCCTGGGCGCGGATATTGCGGATGCTGAGCGCCGCGGGAGCGCTGCGGTACTTGATGCCCGATACCGTCAGCCGGTCCCACTTGATGAAATCCATGCGCAGCTCGTCATCGACGGTGCGAAAGTGCGCGACCTCGGTGTCGTCGCTCACGCTCAGGTGGCCCTTGGCGTCGCGTTCGATGTCCGCCTTCGTGCCGAGCCGGCCGCTGAGCAGCGTGATCCCGGTGTAGCGGGCCACGTAGGGTTGAAGCGCCGGAAGATCGAACCCGGAGAGCTCCACGTGCGCCTTCGCCGCCGCATCCGGCAGGCTCACCTGCGCCTGCGCGGTGAGCGTCGCGGAGCGGTTGAGACCGGAGCGGACCTGGATATCGAGCGGCGGCCCGAAAGGCCACTGGGCCTGGCCGACGCTGATGTCGAGCGGCGCGAGGGTAAAGGTGGGCGAGGGCTTCAGGGTGCGGTCCTGGAGGTCCACCGCCATGGCGGTGAGGCCGATCTTCGGCATCCTGATCGTCCAGCCCGGTGTCGCGGCCGCGCTCGCCGGCACCGCCGCTGCCGGCGCTGCAGCCGGTGACGCGACCGTGGCGGGCCCGGCGAGCTCGGCGAGGTTGAGCCCGCCGTTTTCCTTCAACCAGCCATGGATCTCACCGCCGGACACCTTGATCGAATCGATCAGGACGCTGCGCCCGGTCAAGTCGACGTGGGTTCCGTCGATGTCGATGCGCGGCAGGAGGACGTAGTCCGACGCCCCGTTGCGCGGGCGCAGCGCCAGATCGGTCAGGGCAAGGGATTGCACGTCGATCTTGAGGCCCGCGGCGCCGTCGTGCAGCTTGAAGGCGTAGCCCCCGTTCAGATTGATCACTCCGGAGGACACGGTCACCGGCACCGCGGATCCGGCCAATCGGGTCAGCGTGCTGAGGCGCAGTGACTTGATCGTGAACTGTCCCGTGGAGGCGACCGGCGCCACCTCGACGGTGCCGGACCAGTTGAACTCTTCCCCGGCGGTGGTCGCGGCGCTGAGGGTGTAGCCATTGCTGCCGTTGCCGACGGTATTGAAATCGCGCAGTTCGAAATCCACGGGTTTCAGTTCGGCGTGCAGGCTCGCCGGGTGCCCGAGGTCCAGGAAAGTGAACTCTCCGGCGGCGACCGCCAGGTGCGCCAGAAACACCCGCGCCGGTCCCGAGGACGGCGAGGGCGGTTCCTTCGCGAAGGGTTTGGCGAGATCGGCGAGATTGAGCGAGCCGTCGGTGCGCAACTGCGCGTGCACGAACGGCTGATCGAGCCGGATGTCCTTGAAGGTCGCGCCCCGGTTCCAGATGCTGGCCAGTTGCAGGTTCACGTACAGGCGCTGCGCGCCCAGCATGGGTTTGCCGTCGGCGTCGGGGAAGGCGAAGTCGCGCAGCACCAGTTCGAGGGTGAAGGGATTGAAACGGACCTCACCCAGCTGCAGGGTCCGCTGATACTTGTCCGTGACGAAGGCGGCGCCCTGGGAGCGGATCAGGGCCGGAACGCCGTAGAAGCCGAAGGCCGCGTAGGCGCCGACCAGACCCAAGCCGATCGCTCCCCAGAAGATGATGCGGCGCGCGGCGCCCGGTCGCGGTGATCCCGGCACGTTCAGTCTCCGTGAAGACGCTCCAGCTGGCCGCCATTATAGCGGCAGGCGCCCGGCACGTTGCCTAATGCGCACCGGCGGCGTCCGCCGCCGCGCCCGGCCCGCGTCCACCGGGTCTCGCGAGCCAGATCACCATGATCAGCGCGAGGAATATCAGTCCGGAACCGAAGAAGAGCTCATCCGCCGAGAGCGTGAAGGCCTGGACATCAACCAGGTGATTGAGCGCCGCCGGGCCCTGGGCGGCGCCGAGGCCGCCGGCCTGCAGTCCGCTCAGCGCCGCGGCTGCCGCGGGATTGTCCGGGCTCAGGTGCTCGACGAGCCTGACGTGGTGCAGGGTGGCCCGCCGATCCCAGAGGGTCGTCACGATGGACGTGCCGAACGAGCCGGCGGTGATGCGTGCGAAGTTGAAGAGGCCCGATGCGTTGGGGATGCGATCCGGTGACAGCCCGGAGACGCTCAAGGTCACGAGTGGCACGAAGAAGCTCGCCATCGCGGCCCCCTGGATGAAGGTCGGGACCAGCAGTGTCCACACGTCGACATCCGTCTCGAAACGCGAGCGCAGGAACATGACCGAAGCGAAGATCGTGAATGAAACCGTCACGATCAACCGCAGGTCGACCCGGTTCGTCAGTTTGGCCACGTAGGGGGTGACGATCACCGCCAGCAGCCCGACCGGCGCAATCACGATGGCGGCGTTGGTGGCGGTATAGCCCATGTATTGCTGCAGCCACAGTGGCAGCAGCACCAGGTTGCCGAAGAACACGCCGTAGGCAAGCAGCATGCACAAGGTTCCCACCGTGAAGTTGCGCAGCTTGAACAGCGACAGGTCGACGATCGGATGCTGCTCGTGGACTTCCCAGATGAGGAAGTACACGAACGCCGCCACCGCGATGAGCGCCAGGGCGATGATCTGCGGGGAACCGAACCAGTCCAGGTCCTTGCCCTTGTCGAGCAGCACCTGCAGCGATCCGACCCAGATCACCAGGAGGGCCAGACCGACGGCATCGATCGGCACCCGCAGCGTCGGGGTCTCGCGCCGGCGGTACAGGAACCAGGTCAGCGTGCCCGCGAACAGCCCGATGGGCACGTTGATGTAGAAGATCCACGGCCAGGAGATATTGTCCGTGATCCAGCCACCGAGCAGCGGTCCGGCAACCGGGGCGGTGAGGCTCGTCAGCGACCACAGCCCGAGCGCGGTGCTCTGGCGGCCCGGCGGGTAGCTGGACATCAGCAGCGACTGGGAAAGCGGAATCATGGGCCCGGCCACCGCGCCCTGGATGACGCGAAAGAAGATCAGCAATCCGATGGAGGGGGCCAGGCCGCACAGGAACGATGCGATCACGAACAGGAACACCGACAGGGTAAACAGCCTCACCTGACCGAAGCGCCGGGTCAGCCATCCGGTCAGCGGCACGGAGATGGCATTGGCCACACCAAAGGAGGTGATCACCCAGGTGCCCTGATCCGGCGACACCCCGAGGTCACCGGAGATCGCCGGGATCGAGACGTTCGCGATGGAGGTGTCCAGCACGTTCATGAAGATCGCCAGCGACAGCGCCAGCGTGCCCAGTATCCGTGCGGCGCCTTCCAGCGGTGGAATCGCCTGGCTCATGTCGCGGGGCGGCTGGCGACCTGGGTCTGGCGGCGGGCGAGCCGGCCGTGGACCGGGCCGGGCAGGTTGGCCGCAATGATGGCGTCGACCCGGTCGTTCGCCTGCCGGTCGGCGTCATCGAACACGCCGGTCGCGTAGGCGGGAGCCTTCGCCGCCGTCTGCGGCAGGCGCGCCCCATTGCGCTCGAGGGTCGAGACGACCACGCGCGTGGACAGACCCACCTGCAGGGGATGTGCGGCAAGGTCCTGAGGGTCCAGAGCGATCCGCACCGGCAATCTCTGCACGACCTTGATCCAGTTGCCGGTGGCATTCTGCGCCGGCAGCAGTGCGAAGGAGGCGCCGGTGCCGGCGCTGAAGCCGACGACGGTGCCGCGATACCTGACCGAGCCGCCGTACAGGTCGGCCGTCACGGTGGCGGGCTGCCCCACGTGGATATTCGCCAGCTGCAGTTCCTTGAAGTTGGCGTCCACCCAGACCTGGTTGAGCGGCACCACGGCCATCAGCACCGACCCCGGGCTCACGCGCTGGCCGAGTTCGACGTTGCGGTGGGCGATGAAGCCCGACACGGGGGCGGGCAGGCGCGTTCGTGCGAGCTGCAGAAAGGCGCTGTGCACGGCCGCGGCGGCGGCCTGAACCTCCGGATGGTCCTCGATCCGCGTGCCGTCGATGCGGGCGCGGTCGGCAGCCAGTTGCTGCTGGGCCGCGAGCAGCGCGGCCTTCGCGGCCGATACGGCATCGCGCGCATGCTGCAGTTCCTCCCCGGAGATCGCGCCACTGCCGGCGAGGCGTTCGCGGCGCGCCAGGTCCTGCTGGGCGGCGTCCAGATCGGTCTGCCGCAGGTTCTGGGCCGCGGCCAGCTGCGCCGTGGTCGCGAACATGCCGCGCACCGACCGGACGGTCAGCGCCAGGTGCGCCTCGGCTTCATCGAGCGCGACCTTCGCATCGGCCGGATCCAGCCGCACGAGGTTCTGCCCGGTGCTCACGTACTGGGTGTCATCCGCGTTGATGCCGACGACGGTACCGGCGATCTGCGGCGTGATCTGCACGATGTTGCCGTTCACATAGGCATCATCCGTGGACTCCCGAAACTGCAGCACGTTGCGCCAGTACAGGCCGTAGCCGAGGGCGATGACCAGGATGGCGAGCGTGAAGCCCAGCAGCATCCGGTTGCGTCGGCCAGTGGCTTCAGTGTTCATGATGTCGTCTCCGGAGCGTCATTGCGGGGCCGGCGGCGAGAATCCGCCGCCGAGGGCCTGTGCCAGGTCCACCGACAGGTCGAGGGCGCGTGCCTGCAGCTGTGCCTCGAGGCTGCGCTGCGCGAGCAGCTGCGATTCGGCGCTCAGCACCTGCAGGTAATTGCCGACGCCCTCGCGATACCGCAGGACGGACAGGTCGTAGGCCTCCCGTGCGCTCGCCAGGGCATCGCGCTCGGCGGCGCGTTGCCGGCCCAGGCTGTCGATGGAAGTCAGCGCCGCGACGACTTCGCGCAGGGCGCCGGTCAGGAGCAGGTTGTACTGCTCAACGGCGGCGTCGTACTGCGCATCCTGCAGGGCGAGGGCGGCGCGGCGCTTGCCCGCATCGAACAGCGGCAGCGTGAAGGCCGGCGCCAGCCCATACTGGCGATTCGGCGCCGAGAGCAGGTTGCCCGAACCGAGGTTCTGCAGGCCGACGAAGGCGAGCAGGTCCACATTCGGATAGAACCCGGCCCTGGCCTCGCGAATGCCCTGTGAGGCGGCTTCGACCCGCCAGCGCTGTGCCACCAGATCCGGGCGATGGCCGAGCAGTTCGGCGGGCACGGCGGTGGGCAGCACGGCCTGTGCGGTGACGTTCAGCACCGGGTCGTGGATGCCGAGGGCGCGATCGGGGCCCGCGCCGACCAGTGCCGCCAGCACCTGCCGGGTCCGGGCGGCGCCCTCGGCGAGCTGCTCGATCTGCTCGCGGGCGGCCGGCAACGCGGCCTGCGCCTGCGTCAGTTCAAGGCGTGAGTCGAGGCCGGCGGCATTGCGCTCCCGCGTCAGGGCGAGCACCTGTTCGCGCTGCGCGAGCGTGTCGCGCGCGACCTGCAGCTGCAGGCACTGTGACTGCAGCTGCGCGTAGGCATGGGCGATGTTCGCGGCGAGCGACAGTTGCGCGGCCTGTGCGTCCACTTCGGCGGCGCGCCCGGCACCCACCGCGCTTTCGTAGGCGGCGCGGTTCTTGCCCCAGAAATCCAGCTGCCACGACAGGGTCGCGGTCAGCTGCGCCAAGGTGTCCCAGTTGCCGGCCAGCGGCGCCGGGAAGAAGCCATGCTCGGAGAAACGCCCGCGCACTCCCTGGGCGCTGAGGCTCGCGCCGGGATCGATGGCGGCGTCAGCCGCGGCGACCTGCGCGAGGGCCGCGCGGGTACGCGCCGCCGCGATGCGCAGTCCCGGATTGCCGGCGAGCGCCTCCTCGATGAGGCCATTCAGCTGCTCATCCCCATACGCCGTCCACCACCGGGTCCCGGGCCAGGCGACGGCATCGATGCGGACGGTGCCCAGCGACCGGGCCGTCTGCAGCTCGTCGGCCGGCACGAGTGCCGACTGTGGTCGCAGCTGATGGGTGCTGGCGCAGCCGGTGAGCCAAAGCACGGCCAAGGTGGCGAAAAGTCTGGCTCCTGGAATTCTCATGAATCTGCACACCGACGCAAAAAATCGGCGCGGTCTCGATGATTCGATTCCGCGCCCAAGGGGGGTATCAGTCGGCCATGTTATGCGCCATGCGCAGCAGCAGGCTCTCGAGCGTCTTCGCCTCATCCTGCGAGAAATCGCGCAGCGAGTGATTCAGCACCCGCATCGAGATTTCACGTAGCCGCGGGTAGGCGGACTGGCCATCCTGGGTCAGTTCCAGGTTCACCAGCCGCCGGTCATCCGGGGAGCGCGTGCGCCGCACGAGGCCCTTGGCCTCAAGGCGGTCCAGCATCCGGGTCATGGCGCCGGCGTCGTAGGAAATGCCCTTGCACAGCTCCGAGGCGGAAGATGCGCATTCGCGGCCCGCCAGACTCACGATGACGATGAGCTGCGCGGCGGTGACCTCCAGAGGCCCCAGGAACGCGTCGCGGGCGAGCTCGGTATCGATCGCCGCGAGCAGCTGCCCACGGACCCGGCCGATGAGGTTCCCGAGACCGCGTCGCGGTTCGTAGGTATCCAGGCTGTACACATCCGCCAAGTGCGCTCTCTGCTCCCCGCCACCGCAATTCATAGCCCAAACAATAATTGCCGAAGCAAATATTGTCAAGGCTTTTTCAGCTTGAGCAATTCCAGGGGCGCGAAGCCCGCGCGCGCCGCAGCGGGCGCGGGACGGCGGGGCCGGTGCGGGCTTACTTTCGGTCAGGCGCTGTGGCGGGCCCCGGCGCCCTCTGCGGCGCTGTCCCCGGCATCGCCGCCCACCCCCAGGCGCTTCTGCAGCAGCGGACTGGTGGTGGTGTACTGCAGGTGGATCTTCTCTCCCGGGCGCAGGTGCTCCTTCACGGCGAAGGCCGCGAGCGCCGCCTCGTGGAAGCCGGACAGGATCAGTTTCTTTTTGCCGGGGTAATCGTTGATGTCCCCGACGGCGTAGATGCCCGGGATGTTCGTCTGGAAGCGGTGCGTGTCGACGGCGATCGTGCGCCGATGCAGCGTGAGCCCCCATTCGGCGATGGGCCCGAGCTTCGGCGAGAGGCCCCAGAACACCAGCACCTGGTCGGTCGCAATGGTACGGGTGACGCCGTCACGGGCCGTCACCTTAAGGCCGGTGAGTTTTTCACCCTGCTCGACGATGGACTGGACCTGGCCTTCGATGAAATCCAGGCGGCCTTCCTCGACCAGCGCCAGCATGCGTTCGACCGAAGCCGGTGCGCCGCGAAACTCGGCCCGGCGATGCACCAGCACGATGCTGCGCGCGCGATCGATGAGTTCCAGGGTCCAGTCCAGCGCCGAGTCGCCGCCGCCGCAGATCACGAGGTCCTGGTCATGGAAGCTCGCGGCATCCTTGACGCGGTAGTGGATGCTGTGGCCTTCGTGCCGGTCGCTGCCTTCGACGGCGAGGCGCCGCGGCTGGAATGAACCGACGCCGCCGGCGATGATGACCGCTCCGGCGTCGAAGCGCGTGCCGCGGCTGGTGGCCACGTCGAAACGACCGTCGGGGCGGGGTTTCACCTCGGTCACTTCCTGGCCGAGGTGGTAGCCGGGGTTGAACGGCCTGATCTGTTCCTGCAGGCGCTCGATCAGTTCGCGGGCCGTGCACACCGGGATGGCCGGGATGTCGTAGATCGGCTTGTCCGGATACAGCTCGGTGCACTGGCCGCCGACCTGCGCCAGCGAGTCCACGAGCTCCGACTTCAGCCCCAGCAGGCCGAGCTCGAATACCTGAAACAGGCCGCAGGGGCCGGCACCGACGATGACCACGTCAGTGACGATGGCCAGTTTGGATCGATCAAGCGACAAGGACATTCTCCAGGTGTATCGGCTCGCTCTGCGGGGCCGGCACGGCACGCGCCGCCAGGCCTTTCTGCTCGAGCCATTCGCGATTGAAAAGACGTGACTGATACTTGGCACCGCCATCGCACAGCACCGTCACGATGGTGTGGCCCGGCCCGAGGTCGCGCGCGACGCGCACCGCGGCGGCGACGTTGATGCCGCTGGTGCTGCCCAGGAACAGGCCTTCCTCGCGCAGCAGGCGGTAGACATGGTGCACCGTGTCGCCGTCCTCGACGTGCACGGCGTCATCCAGCGGCGCATCCTTGAAGTTCGCGGTGATGCGGGCGATGCCGATGCCCTCGGTGATCGAGCCGCTGCCCGTCGCCTTGAGGGTGCCGTTGCGCACGAACTCGTAGAGGCTGCTGCCGGGCGGATCGGCGAGCACGCAGCGCACCGCCCGGTTACGGCTCTTCAGGTACTCCGAGGTGCCCGCGAGCGTCCCGCCGGTGCCGCTCGCTGCGACGAAGGCGTCGATCCGGCCATTGGTCTGTTCCCAGATCTCCGGTCCCGTGGTCGTGAGGTGGGCGTGCCGGTTGATCGGGTTGTCGAACTGGTTGGCCCAGATGGCGTTGCGCAGCGAGCTGGCCAGGCGCTGCGAGACCTTCTGGTACTGGTTGGGATTGCTGTAGGGAACGGTCGGAACCTTGTAGACCTGCGCGCCGAGCATCTCCAGCAGGCGGTACTTCTCCGGGGACTGGTTGTCGGGCATCACGATGATGCAGTGATAGCCGCGTTCGTTGCACACGTGGGCGAGCCCGATACCGGTATTGCCCGCGGTGCCCTCGACGACGCTGCCGCCGGGGCGCAGTTCACCGCGGCGTTCGGCGTCGGCGACGATCGCGCGCGCCGCGCGGTCCTTGACCGAGCCGCCCGGATTCATGAACTCGGCCTTGCCGAGGATTTCGCACCCCGTTTCCTCGCTGACGCCGCGCAGGCGGATCAGCGGAGTGTTGCCGACGGTGCCGGTGAAGCCGTGTGTGATGCCCATGCGAATGTTGCTCCGGATGCGGCTAGGCCACACCCTCCAGGCACGGCTCGAGGCTCTCGAGCACCTGTTGTCGTACGAGGCGGGTGACCTCACCCACGAACAGCAATGCCGGTGCCTCGAATCCCCCGGTGCGCGCGATGTCGGCGATGTCCGCCAGTGTGCCATGCACCACGCGCTGCGTGGGCAGCGTCGCCTGGGCGATCAGCGCCACGGGCCGCTCGGCGGGGGCCCCGGCGCTGCGCAGGCGCGCGGTCAATCCGTCGAGCTGGGCCATGGCCATGTAGAAGACGACGGTGTGGCCCGACCGGGCGAGCGCGGGCCAGTCCAGGGTGTCGGCCGCCGCCACATGCCCCGGGGCGAAGGTCACCGACTGCGACACTTCGCGCAGGGTGAGGGGAATTGCGGCCGCAGCGGCCGCTCCCAGCGCCGATGTGATTCCCGGAACCACGGTGACCGCAATGCCGTGGCGGGCGAGGGCGGCGATTTCCTCGCCGCCGCGTCCGAACACGAACGGGTCGCCGCCCTTCAGCCGTGCGACCTTCAGTCCGCGGCGGGCGTGATCGACCAGCAGTTCGTTGATCCGATCCTGCGACAGGGTGGACTCGCCCACGTCCTTGCCGACGAACACCCGGATGGCCTCGCGGCGTGCGCGCTCCAGGATCGCCGGCGCGACGAGGCGATCGAAGAGCACGACGTCGGCCTGCTGCAGCAGCTGCAGCGCCCGCAGCGTGAGCAGGTCCGGGTCCCCGGGTCCGGCGCCGATCAGGTAGACCTCGCCCCGGCCGCCGTCCTGATGGGCGCTGAAGGACTGCAGTTCGGCCGCAAAGGCCGTATGCGCCGCGGCTTCATCGCGGACCAGCCGCTGCAGATGGGCCGCGCTGCCGAAGAAGCGCTCCCAGAAAGCCCGGCGCCGTGCCGGCTGCAGCAGCCGGTTCACCTGCGCGCGCTGCGCGCCCGCAAACCGGGCGAGGGCGCCGAGGCCGGCCGGGAGCAGCGATTCGACCTGTTCGCGCACGCGCCGCGCGAGCACCGGCGCCGTGCCGGCGGAACTCACCGCCACGATCACGGGCGAGCGGTCGACGACGGCCGGCAGGATGAAGTCGCAGTGTTCCGGATCATCCGCGACGTTGACCGGAATGCTCCGGGCCCGTGCGGACTGCGCGACCAGCGCATTCAGCGCAGCCGAATTCGTGGCTGCCATCACCAGCGCCGCGCCGTCCAGGTGCCGGTTCGCGAAGGGCTCGCAGACGTGGGACAGGCGCTGCGCCGCGGCCGGCTCGCGCAACAGTTCGCGGGTGCCTTCCGCGAGTTCGGGGGCGACCAGGCGCACGCGGGCCCCGCACTTCAGCAGCAGCTCGGCCTTGCGTGCGGCAACGGCCCCGCCGCCGATGACCACGGCAAGCCGGTCCTGCACCCGCAGAAATATCGGCAGGTAGTCCATGGGGTGGCATTCCGGTTCAGGAGCTGCGTCCTGTCAACCCTTGTCCTGTCGTCCGGGCCTTGGGATGCAGGCCGCATTCGCGCTGCTCGGGCTGTTCCCACCACCAGCGACCGGCGCGATGGTCCTCGCCGGGCATGATCGCGCGGGTGCAGGGCGCGCAGCCGATGCTCGGATACCCCTTGTCGTGCAGGCTGTTGAAGGGAAGCTTGCGGGAGCGGATGTAGCCCCACACCTGCTCCTCGGTCCACTCCAGCAGCGGGCTGATCTTGTACAGACCGTGCTGTGCGTCCCACTCGCTCGCGGT
>DATJPN010000117.1:0-2410 GCA_035506335.1 Steroidobacteraceae bacterium
GAGCGTTCGTATCAATGATCAATGGCGGGTGTGCTTCAGATTCGAGCCGGGCCATGCCTTCGATGTAAAGGTCGCCGACTATCACTGAATGGAGGTACGTATGGCCAAGAAGCTTTCGCCTGTTCACCCGGGCAGATTCCTCGCGGAGCTGCTCCGGGAGCTTTCCGTGACCCAGGCGCAACTTGCCCGCAGCATCGGGATGTCATCCATGCGGGTGTCGCATGTAGTCAACGGGAAGCGTCCGGTGACGGCGGAGATGGCCCTGCGGCTGTCGGTCTTTTTTGGACAGACTCCCCAGTATTGGATGAACCTGCAGAGCCGATACGATCTGGACTGCGCGCAGGATGTCATGGGCAGCCGGATCAAGTCCGAGGTGCGTCCGCTGGCGGCTTGAACAGCAGGCGATGCATGCGTGCGCACTGCACCACACGCTCACGCGCAACATGCGCAAGTCCGCCGAGCCGGGCCGATATCCACTGTCCGCTGCAGGTGTGACGGCAGGCCGATCGACCATCGGACACCGAGGATACGGCGTCCCCCAACACATGACCTGGAGTGACAGATGACACAGGCAGCCAAGCCGCCCCGCTTCGCACCGTTGACGCTCGGGCAGATGACCGACGCGCAAAAACAAGCCGCGGAGAAGATCCTCGGGGCCGTGAAGCGTGCTGGCGGGCCGAGCGGCAGCCACATGACAACCACCGGAGAGTTTCCCGGGCCTCACAATTTTCTGCTGCGCAGCCCGGAGCTGGCGATGCGCTGGCGGCAGGTCGCGGACTACATCCGTTTCGAGACCTCGGTGCCGCTGCGCCTGAACGAGTTCGCCATCCTGATCCAGGCGCGATTCTGGACGGCGCAGTACGAATGGTGGGCGCACTATCCGCTCGCGCTTCGCGCCGGGCTGCGGCAATCGGTCGCCGACGACCTGAAGCTTGGGAAGCGCCCGGCCGACATGCAGCCGGACGAGGAGGCCGTCTACGAGTTCTGCGTCGAGTTGATGCGGGAGCGCCATGTCGAGGACGGAACGTTCGCCAAGCTGAAGTCGCATTTCAGCGAGCAGCAGATCGTCGACCTGGTGGCTGCGTCTGGCTTCTACGCGGCCGTGTCCATGATCCTCAATACCATCGAGGCCGCGATCCCCGCCGGCGAGGCTCCTCCTTTGCCCCCCTTGTCCGCGCCGCTCCGCTGAAGCTGACGGGCGCTAGGTTCCCCGCTACACCCTCACCGTCTTGAACTCCGACTCACTCAGATAGGGATTCCCGGCCGCTGCCAGCCGGAAGTGCGCACGGCGCGCCGAAAGACTCGGGGAGCGGGCTGATGCGAAAAGGCCCTGAGCCTGGCGCGTAACTATTTCGTATTGCCACGGCGCACTTGCCAGGCGAGACAGAGGGGCGGGGCAGCGCGATGTCCGGCCGCAGGCGTAGCCGGCAATGGCCATCTTCGGCCCGCTGCACCCGCCGGAGGAACCATGACCACCGCAACTTCTGCTGTCTCCATTCGGCGAGAGCCGGAACTGCTCGGTCAGACCGTGGTCGTCATCGGCGGCAGCGCCGGCATCGGGCTCGAAACCGCCCGGCGAGCCCGCGCCGAGGGCGCCGACATCATCCTCACCGGGCGCAATCCCGAACGCCTCGAGCGGGCGGCGCGGGAGCTCGGGGCGCGGCACACCGCGGCCTTCGACGCCACCGATCCCGCCTCCCTGCAGGCGTTCTTCCGGGATCTGCCAACGCCGATCGACCAGGTGATGGTCACCGCCGGCGCTCCCCGCTACGCGCCACCCCTCGAAATGCCGCCAGAGGAGGCGCGCCGCGGCCTCACCGAGCATCTGCTGCTTGCGCTCGGAGTCGCGCGTGCTGCCGCCGGCAAGGTCAGGCCACCCGGCTCGCTGGTATTCGTGGGCGGCACGAGCGCGCGCCGCCCACGACTTGGCCTTGCAATCGTTTCGACCGCCACCGTCGCGTTCCCCACCCTTATCGCCAACCTCGCGCTCGAGCTCGCACCAATCCGGGTCAACCTGATCGCCGCCGGCTTCGTGGACACTCCCCTCTCGGCATCCATTCTCGGCAACGACCTCGACAAGCGACGCGAGGAGCTCCGCGCGACGCTGCCCATCCGGCGGGTCGTCGGACCGGCGGATGTGGCTGCGCTGGCCGTGCACATCATGAGCAACACCGCACTCACGGGCGCGACCTACGACATCGACGGCGGCCAGCAGCTCATCTCGTGATGCGTCAACATCGGACTTGGTCGGTAGGGCGCGCGCGAGTGCACCGATGGAAGGAGGGAACACGTGCCACAGATGGTTCGCTTTGACAAGTGCGACAGTCCCGAAGTCCTGCAGATCAGAGAGGAGCCCCAAGCAGCCGGGCCCCAAGATTGCGAAGACGTTCCCATTCGCGCACACCGTGGA
>DATJPN010000118.1:0-8332 GCA_035506335.1 Steroidobacteraceae bacterium
CGTCCATGCCCTGGAAATGCGCGTACCGATCGCCGAGATTCCGGCGCCGTACCGCGAGCGCCAGGAGGGATCCGCGAGCAAGCTGCGGACGCTTCACGACGGGGTCCGGATCCTGAAGGTGATCCTCCATCTGGTGAAGGAAGAGCGGCCGCTGCAGTTCTTCTCCGCCATCTTCGTCGCCTTCGGCGCCGCCTCGCTCGCGGTCGCCTGGCCGGTGGTGACCACCTATATCGCAACGGGCCTGGTTCCGAGGCTGCCGACGGCCGTGCTCGCCACGGGGCTCGCGCTGCTCGCGTCGCTGAGCCTCGTGTGCGGCCTGGTGCTCGATACGGTCACCCGCGGGCGCCGCGAGCTGAAGCGGCTCTTCTATCTGTCCGCCGCGCGCTTGCGCAGGTGAAAGTGCAGACCGGTCGATCCGAAGGCAACGTTCCTCAGTAGCGTCGATTCCAGGTAAGCAGCGCGATTGGCCACCCCTACCAGGCGATTGGCCAGCGAGCGACGCTTGGGGGCGGTGCGGGCCCGGTACACATCGTTCTCCTGGCCCCGCCAGAATGCCTCGAGCCTGCGGCCGAGGACGGGCAGCTTGAAGCTTGCGAAAAAGGCCGCGTCCAGCGTCGCGCCGAGCAGGTGGTAGCTGTAGGCAAGCCGCACCACCTCGAAGCGGGAACTGAACTGGCGAAGCAGCTCACGACGCGTATAGGCGTGCCCGTGATCCTTGGTGTCGCGGTAGATATGCGGGCAGAAGATACGGACGAAGCCATGGACACCAGGTCCGCCTTCTGCCGGAACGAAGCCGACGAATGCCCCGCCGGGACGCAGTACGCGTCTGATCTCATCCAAAGACCACTCGAGTCTGTCGACGTGCTCGAGCACATCGCATGAAATGACCAGGTCAAAGGTGTCCGGGTCAAAGGGCAGCGGAGCATCCGCTGCGACCTGGCGATACTCGAAGTCGACAGCGGTGTGGGGCGCGCGAATGTCAACCCCGACCAGGCGCGCCAGGGGTTTGACGGATCGCACCAGGTGCAGGTGCTTGCCCTCCCCCGCGCCGTAGTCGAGCACCAGGGGCGACTCGGCGACAGGCAGCTGTTCGACGAGCCACCGGGCTTTCAGTCCGATCAGGTCGCAGCTGGCCGGATCCGGCGCGAAGTCACCGTAAACCCAGGTATCCGGACTGCTCGTCATCTTGCCGCCAGGGGCGCACCGTCGACGGCCGATGCGAACCAGCGCGCATGCGGGCATCGGCCGAGGCGCAGCTCTTCGAGCGATTGCAGCGTCTTGATGGTGACCATGAAGGCCGCGCGGATCGGCGAGTAGGTGAGCGTCAGGTGCCGGTAAAACTCGCGGGTCGCGCGATAGCGCGCCTTCAGGCCGGCATTGGCCGCGCCGCCGGCCCGCATGAACGCGACATCACCACGCACGAAACGCATCGTCGGCCGGAACCTGCGCTCCAGATCGTAGTACTGGATCACGTCCGAGGCGATCCTCAGGGTGGGATTGAAACCGCCGATGGCATTCAACAGGCGGCGCTTCGTGAACTGCCCCTGATGCAGAGGAAAAAGGCCGCAGCCCCGCAACGAGCCCAGCAGCCGCGGCACGCGCCGATGCCGCCAGACACCCCCGGCGCCCAGTTTCCCCATCGACACGTCCCCGAGGATGAGGTCTGGATTGTCGTCCGCGCCCGGCGCGAGGCCCGCCATGACCATCGCCAGGGTGTCCGGGGCCACCAGGAAATCATCGGCGTTCAGGAACAGCACGTACTCGCCGGTGGCGGCGCGCAGACCCTTGTTCATGGCATCGAAGATGCCCGAATCCGGTTCATAGATACGGACCATCCGCGGCGTGCGCGCGGCCCAGTGGTCGATGATCGCCCGGGTGGCATCGACCGAGCCGCCATCCACGCAGATGTGCTCCACCGCGAAGCCGACCCGCTGCGCCGCCACCGAGGCGATCGTGTCCGCGATCGATGCGGCCGCGTTCAGCGACACGGTCACGATGGAAACGAAAGGCTCCACGGGCTCGGCGGGATCCGCGGCGGGCGGGGTGAGGGCGACCTGCATAAGGACCGGGATCATACCGCGGCGCGGCCATGACACCGGTCACAACGGCGTCCCGGTCGGCCCCCGGCAGACGTGCAGCACGTCACGCCCGCAACCCTTCCAGATCGAACATAATGCCCGGCATGCTGAATGACTCCCCCGTCGTGCGCTCGCACGGGCCGCGCATCCTGTTCCTGCTCGGTGCCATCGTCACCGCCGCGATCCTGCTGTGGATGCACGGCCTGCGACAGGCCGGGGGAGTACCGGGCCTCACCACCATCTTCTACGTGCTGTTCGCCTTCGAGGATTACGGCTCGACGGTTTGCGCACTGCTGATCCTGGGCGCGGCAGTGTTCGTCGCGGGGCGGATACCGGCGCGGCGCGTGCTGCGCGCGGCGGGCGAACATCCGGGGACCATCGCGGCCGTGGCGGCGGTGGTGCTCGGGGCGGGCGCGCTCGGCGTCTATCACGACCACCCCCTGTCGATGGACGAGTATGCGGCGTACTTCCAGAGCCAGGTATTCGCGGCCGGCCACCTCACCGGGCGGCTGCCGCTGCCGCAGCTTGACTGGCTGATTCCGCCGGGCTTCCAGAACTTCTTCCTGAGCGTCTCGCCGACGACCGGCGAGGTCGCCTCCGCCTACTGGCCGGCGCATGCCCTGATCATGGCGCCCTTTACCGCGCTCGGAATTCCCTGGGCCTGCAACCCGCTGCTCTCGGCCCTCACCGTGCTGGTCATCCATCGCCTCGCCCTGCACCTGTTTGCCGATGTCGAAGCCGCGGGCCTCGCGGTACTGCTGACGGTGGCCTCGCCGGTCTTCTTCGGCATCGGCATCTCGTACTACTCGATGCCGGCGCACCTGTTCACCAATTCCCTGTTTGCACTGCTGCTGGTGCGCCCGAGCCCCGTGCGCGCCCTCGCCGCCGGCGTCGTGGGGTCGATCGCGCTGTGCCTGCACAATCCCGTGCCGCACATGCTGTTTGCGGCGCCCTGGCTGGTCTGGATCGCGACCCGCCCCGGGGGCCTGAAGCTGCTCGCCCTGATGGGCGCGGGATACCTGCCGCTGTGCAGCCTGCTCGGTGTCGGCTGGTTCGAGTTCACGAATCACCTGCGCGATGCAGCCGCGAATGCCGCGGGACACTCCAATGCACTGGAACGCCTGACCTCGCTCCTGTCGGTATTCTCGGCGCCGACCGCCACGGTGCTGCTGGCGCGCGGCATCGGCGTCGCGAAGGTGTGGGTGTGGGCGGTGCCCGGCCTGCTGATCCTGGCGGTCTGCGCAGCGGTCCGGTGGCGTCACAACCGGCTGTGCCAGCTGCTCGCGGCGTCGGCCCTGACGACGTTCATCGGCTACATCTTCGTGCCGCCCGACCAGGGGCATGGCTGGGGATACCGGTATTTTCACTCCGCCTGGCTGACCTTGCCGCTGCTGGCCACCGCCGCGCTGTTCCGTCCGGTGGGGCCGGGCGGCGAACCGCGCGCCGGGGCCGGTCCCGCGCGCAGTTTCGAAGACGACGACAGCAGGGCCTATGTCACCGCCTGCATCCTGCTGTCGCTGGTGTTCGGCGTCGGCTACCGGGCCTGGGAAATGCAGGAATTCATGGCCTATGACCTGAACCAGCTGCCGCACTACGCGGGCACCGGGCGGCGGGTCGTCATCCTCGACCCGGAGCTGATGTTCTACGGCGGGGACCTCGTGCAGAACGATCCATGGCTGCGCGGGAACGAGATCCGCATGATGAGCCACGGCGTGGCCGCCGATCGGCAGCTGATGGCGCAGTACTACCCGGACATGCACCAGGTCTTCGCCGATCATCACGGCTGGGTCTGGTCGGCGAAGCCACGATGACGAGCACCGAAACCCTCACCCGCCGCATCGCGCTCGCGGGCCTCGCCTGCCTGAGCCTGGCGTTCTGGATGCTGCTGCATCCGTACCGCGGCCTCGAGCATGACTCGGTGCTGTATGCCGTGCTGGCGCTGGCGCGCCTGCATCCGGCGGCGCTCGGGCACGATCTGTTCGTGCGCTACGGCACGCAGGACGGTTTCACCGTCTTCAGTCCGCTGTTCGCGGCGGCGATCCGCACCGTGGGGCTCGAGCCGGCGGCGGCGATCCTGACCTTCGCGACGCATGTCGCCTTCTTCGGCGCGGCGTGGCTGCTGGCGCGCCGCCTCATGCCGCCGGCGGCGGCGCTGCTCGCGGTCGGCCTGCTGGTGGTGCTGCCCTCCTGGTACGGCTCGAACAGCGTGTTCGCCTACGTCGAGGGCTTCCTCACCCCGCGCCAGTCGGCGGAAGCCTTCGCGCTGGCCGGCCTCACCGCGGCGCTGGCTTCCCGGCAGGTGCTCGCGGGCGTGTGCCTGCTGGTGGCCATGCTGCTGCACCCCATCATCGCCGCCGCCGGGGTCGTGGCCTGGATCATCCTGGTTCCGGGCCTCGCGCGGCCGCGCCTGGCCGCGGTCGCCGGTGCGACCGCGGCCCTGATCCTGCTCGCGGTATCCGCCGCCGGCATCGGCCCCTTCAGGCATTTCGACGGCGCCTGGCTCGCCATCCTGCAGGAGCGACTCGCCTACCTGTTTCCGCTCGAGTGGCGGACGACCGAGTGGGTGACGACCGAAGTGCACGCCGCCGTGCTGGTGGTCGGCATCGGATTCAGCCGCAACGACCCGGTGCGCCGGCTGTGCATCGCCGGCCTCCTGGCCGTGATCCTCGGAATGCTGTTCGCCGTCGTCGAGAGCGACGGCCTGCACGTCGTGATCGCCGCGCAGCTGCAGACCTGGCGCTGGCTGTGGCTGCTCGGCGTGCTGTCCACCCTGCTGCTGCCGGTGATCGCCGTCGACTGCTGGAAATCCGGCGACCTCGGCCGCGCCGCCGCATTGTCGCTGCTGGGCGCCCTGCTGATCCACACCGACGAGGCGGCGGCGGTGCCCGCGCTGCTGGCCTGCGTGGCAGCGCTCGCGGCGGGGCGCCTGCGCTCGGCACTGCAGACCCGGATATTCCTGGTGGTCGCCGTCGCGATGCTGGCGTTGAGCCTGGTGGTGCTCGCCCGGAACATTCCGAATGTACTGCCGCAGCTGCAGACCATCCGCGCCGGCCGGCGGCCCTACCTGGTCCGGATCGGCGAGGCGCAGGCCCTCGCCTACGGCGGGCTGCTGCCCGCCGCGCTCCTGGCGCTGGTATGCGCCGGGGCGCAGCGCGCCACCCGTCGCAGCGCGCTGCTGCTCGCCGGCCTGGGGGCCGTGCTGCTGCTGTCGGTGCTGTCGTACTCGTTGCAGACCTGGACCCACCAGAAGTATCCGGACGACCGGGTCCGCGCCTTCGCACCCTGGCGCGCGGCCATTCCCGAAAGCGCCGAAATACTCTGGCCCGACCCGCCGCCCGCCGACTGGTTCGAGCTCGGGCGCGCGAGCTACTGGTCGCTCTATCAAATGGCCGGTATGGTATTTTCCCGCGATGTCACCATGGTCAGCACGAGCCGCGAGACGGCGGTCACGCCCGTGCTGCCCATCCTCGGGCGAACCTTGACCACCGAACGTCACTATGCGCTGGCGCCCCAGGTCTCGGGTGCGCAGGCCGCGACCTTCGGGCCCTGCAAGCTGCGCGACGTCACTTTCTATGCCAGCTGGGCCGATCTCGGACCGACGCCCTATCCGGCGGTGGCACCGGATCCGGAAAAGCCGAACGACATGCTGTACCTGTATCGCTGCGGCGAAGAGCGGCACTGAGCGCCTCCCCGCACGCCATGCTGCGACTGTTCCTCGAAGCGGCCCGGTACGCCGTGGCCTCCGCCGTGGCACTCGCCGTCGACGGCGGGCTGCTGCTCGCCCTGACGCGCTACGCGGGCTGGGACTACCGCGTCGCCGGCACCGCCTCCTTCCTGGCCGGCGCGAGCGTCGCGTATGCGCTGTCGGTGCGCTTCGTGTTCAGCGCCCACCGGCTGCACAATCGGGGCCTCGAGTTCACCTCGTTCGTGGCGCTCGGCCTGGTCGGCGTGGCGCTGAACCTGCTGGTGCTGTCCGTGACGGTGGGCCGGCTCGGCATGGACCTGGTGTATGCAAAGGCGCTGGCCGCCTGCTGCACCTTCGTCGCGAACTTCGCACTGCGCCGGCAGCTGCTGTTTCGCGCCGGAGCGGCCGCGGCATGAGCCGCACCGCCGTCATCGTCGGCGCGGGTCCCGCGGGACTCACCGCGGCCTGCGAGCTGTTGCGCAGCACGGAGGTGGTACCGATCGTGTTCGAGATGGGCGAACAGGTCGGCGGCATCTCGCGCACCATCAATTACCGTGGCAATCGCATGGACCTGGGCGGCCACCGGTTCTTCTCGAAATCCGACTGGGTCATGAACTGGTGGCAGTCGGTGCTGCCCGTCGCGGCCAGCGCCGAGGACGTGGGCAACGATGCCGCCGCCCTGCGCCTGACCTACCAGGGAGCGGCGCGGGAGTTCACGCCGGCGGCGCGGGCCGATCATCAGCGCGATGACGTCCTGCTGGTTCGCAGCCGCCTGTCACGCATCTTCTACCGGCGGCGCTTCTTCGACTATCCGCTGAAGCTGAACCTCGCGACCCTGGCGAACCTCGGTGCGCCCTACACCGCGGCCATCGGCGCGAGCTACCTCGCGGCGCGCATGAATCCGCGGCGGCCGGAACTCACGCTCGAGGACTTCCTGGTCAACCGCTTCGGCGACACGCTGTATCGCACCTTCTTCAAGGACTACACCGAGAAGGTGTGGGGCGTTCCCTGCGCCGAGATTTCCGCCGAGTGGGGCGCCCAGCGCATCAAGGGCCTGTCGATCAGCAAGGCGATCGCCCATGCACTGGCCAAGCCGTTCCGCAGCCGCGACACGGCCCAGAAATCCACCGAGACGAGTCTCGTCGAGCGTTTCCTGTATCCGAAGCTCGGACCCGGGCAGATGTGGGAGCACGTCGCGGCGCGCGTGGTCGCGGCCGGCGGCGAGGTTCACCTGCGCCACCGCGTCGTCGGCGTCGAGCGCACCGGCGAGCGGATCACGGGCGTTGCGGTTCGCGATACGAACACGGGAGAGGTACGGCGCGTGGCCTGCGACCAGCTGATCTCGACCATGCCGGTCAAGGAACTCGCGGACCTGCTGCAACCGGCGGATCCGGAAGTGTCGCGGATCGCTTCGCAGCTGCCGTACCGGGATTTCATGACCGCGGGCCTGCTGGTGCGGCGCATGCGCGGCGGCCACCGCGGCGCCGTGAACGGCATGCCGCCGGATAACTGGATCTACATCCAGGAGCCCGACGTGAAGCTCGGACGCCTGCAGATCTTCAACAACTGGAGCCCGGCGCTGGTGGCCGATCCGGACACGATCTGGCTCGGGCTCGAATACTTCTGCGCGCAGGGGGATGCGCTGTGGAGCATGGCCGATGCGGCATTCTTGAGCTTCGCCGCCGCGGAGCTGGCGAAGATCGGGCTCATCGCCCCCGAAGACGTCCTGGACGGCACCGTCGTCAGGGTGCCGAAGGCCTATCCGGCCTATTTCGGCGCGTATGGCGAAATCGCAAGGGTGCGGGACTGGCTCGATACCTTCCCGAATCTCTTCCCCGTCGGCCGCAACGGCATGCACCGCTACAACAACCAGGATCACTCGATGCTCGCGGCCAGGGCGGCCGTCGAGTGCATCGCCAGCGGCCACGCCGACAAGGCGGCGCTATGGGCCGTGAACGTCGAGGACGAATACCACGAGTCCGCCCGCAGGAAAGGGTGACGCGCCACGGCACTATCTGACCCGGTTCCGGTCGGATCGTGTCCGCGGACCTGTGTCACACCGGGTACAAACTTTCGGGGCCAGGTGCGAAGTGGTGCGAATTCATGCACATAGCCCGATGCCGACGCCTTGGCACGGGGCTTGCTTCGTTGACCCCGACGCTTCGATCTGTCGAACGCATTGCACCGGACATATTCAGCAACTTATTGAGTAACATGGAGAATCTTCACATGAAATCGGTCCAGAAGGGTTTCACCCTCATCGAATTGATGATCGTCGTGGCGATCATCGGCATCCTCGCGGCCATCGCGATCCCGGCCTACCAGGACTACACGGTCCGTTCACAGGTGACGGAAGGCATGAACCTGGCCAGCGCCGTGGAGACGGGCGCCGCCGAGTACTTCGCCAACACCGGCTCCTTCCCGACCACGCTGTCGGCGGCCGGCATTTCCAGCTCCCCCTCGGGCAAGTACGTGAGCGCCATCGGCCTCAATGGTGCGATTACGGTCACCTACGGCAACCAGGTCAACGCGGCCGTCGCCGGCAATACGCTCGGCCTGACCCCGTACC
>DATJPN010000119.1:0-37099 GCA_035506335.1 Steroidobacteraceae bacterium
CGATCCGGATCCGGTCACCGTCAATGACGTGGCGCCGCAGTTCCTGCCGGACGGCCGCGTGGTCTTCGCCTCCACCCGCCAGCGCCAGTCCGAGGCCATCCTGCTCGATGAAGGCAAGCCGCAGTTCATCGCCCAGGACGAGGACCGGAACGAACCGGCCTTCGTCCTGCATGTCATGAATCCCGACGGCACGAACATCCACCAGATCTCCTTCAACCAGAGCCATGACCGCGACCCGACGGTGCTCGCCAACGGCCGGGTCATGTGGAGCCGCTGGGATGACGCCCCGGGCAAGGACGGGATGCACCTGTACAGCGCCAATCCCGACGGCACGGACCTGCAGCTTCTGTACGGCGCGAACAGCCACGCCACGGGCACCACGGCCGACGGCCTGAACAACAACGTCATCCAGTTCGTGAAGACGCACGAGATGCAGGACGGGCGCATCCTCGCGCTGGTGCGGCCGTACGCCTACGCCGATGTCAATGACACGGGCGGCGACCTGATCATCATCGACACCCGCAACTACGTGGAGAACAGCCAGCCGGCGCTGGCCGGGTCCTCCCTCACCGGCCCGGCCCAGAGCCTGGCGACTCCCAATCCGGTGCTCACCGTGCCCGGACCGTCCCCGGGCGGCCGCTTCTACTCGGGCTTTCCGCTGTGGGATGGCACTGGTCGGATCCTCGTGAGCTGGACGCAGTGCCGGCTGATGACCGCCACCTCGAGCGCACCGACCGCGTGTACTTCGGCCGCGCTCGCCGGCGCGGGCGTGCAATCCGCGCCGCCGCTGTACAGCGTGTGGATGTTCGATCCGAAGGCGAACACCCTGCAGCCGGTGATGCAGCCGACCGACGGCATCATGATCACGGACCTCGTCGCGGCCCAGCCGCGCACCCTGCCGGCCGAAATCGTCGACCAGCAGCCGGGCGTGACCCTGGACCAGGACATGGCCAACGCCGGCGTCGGCGCGATCGACATCCGCGACGTGTACGATTTCGACGGTGTCGACACGGCACAGCCCAATACCCAGGCCGTCGCGAATCCGGCCGTGACCTCGCCGGACAAGCGCCTCGCGCGCTTCATCCGCCTCGAGAAGCCGGTGTCGATTCCCGACCGGAAGACCCTGAAACTGGACCCCGCGGCGTTCGGCGTCACGAATTACATGCGCGAGATCCTGGGCTACGCGCCGGTGCAGCCCGACGGCTCGGTGCTGATCCGCGTACCCGCCTACGTGGCCTTCCAGATCAGCATCCTGGATGCGACCGGCAAGCGCCTCTCGCCCGTGCACGATGCCTGGCTGCAGGTCACGCCGGGTGAAACGGTGCACTGCAACGGCTGCCATACGCCGGCCGCGGCGCAGAACCCCCTTCCCGGGCAGACCGCGCATTCGCACGGCCGTGCCGGCGTGTTCACGTCGGCCTACTCCGGCGGCAATGCCACCATTCCGTTCACGAACTCGCTCGCGACCTACACCACCAACACCGGCACCACCGAGCCGCTGGTGCCGACGACCGCCGGACAGACCATGGCCGAAACCCTGGGCGCGGCGAGCTGCGCCGGCGACACGCCGCACTGCCTGCGCAACACGCCGAGCGTCAATCTCGTGTACACCGACATCTGGACCAACACCGCGGCGGGCCTGACGCCGGGAACCCCGATCACGCTCGCCTATGATTCGACCCTGTCGAACAATCCGGCGTGGATGTATCCGGTCAACAGCAACTGCCTGATCGCCTGGTCATCGACCTGCCGGATCGTGCTCAACTACAACCAGCAGATCCAGCCGCTGTGGACGCTCTCGCGCACTTACACCGGCGGCGTGGCCGCCGGCAAGACCGGCGCCTGCACCCAGTGCCACGGTCCCACCGGCGCGGGCGGCGTGGTGCAGGTGCCCGCCGGCGTCACCCAGCTCGATCTGACCAGCACGGCCTCGAACGAAGAACCCCTGCAGCCGGTCTCCTATCGCAGACTGCTGTTTTCACATAATGAACAGACCATTATCATGGGGGTGCTGACGGACGTGCTGGTCAATGGACCGATTGATCCGACCACGGGTCTGCCGACGCAAGTCCCGGTCACCATCGGACCGCCGATGAATGCCGGCAACGCTCTGGGTTCGACGCAGTTCTTCAATGAGTTCGCGACCGGCGGGACGCATGCGGGGTATCTCAGCCCTGCGGAGCTGCGGGTGATTAGCGAGTGGCTGGACATAGGGGCTCAGTATTTCAACAATCCATTCGATCCTGCCGCGCCCCTCGATTGACGGTTACCGGCCGAGGTCACGCAATGGCTGAGTTGCGGGCCGCACCTGGATTGGCCAAGCGTGCAGCCAAGGCGCTGTGCTGCGTGAAATTCGCGCCCGCCGCGGCAGCCGCGCTGCTGGCGCTGTCCCTGGGCGCCGCTGCGCCACCCGCCCGGGCGCAGAGCGCCTACCTGCAGGTGTTCGTGAGGACTGCGTACCTCGAGCTGCACACGGGCCCGGGGCGCGGCTATCCGGTGTTCGACGTCGTCGACCGCGATGCCAGCGTCGATGTGCTCAAGCGCTACACGGACTGGTTCAAGGTGCGCACCGCCCGCGGGGTCGAGGGCTGGGTCTCGGCACACGACCTGGAGCAGACGGTGCTCGCCGACGGCAGCCGTTTTCATTACGACGTCGGGGACCTGAACGCCTTCACCGCCCACCGCTTCGAGGCGGGCGCCTTCTTCTACGGGGATTATGGCGGCGCCTCGGCCGTATCGGCCTACGGCGCCATGTTCGTCAACCCGAACCTGGCCGCCGAGCTGTCGATCGGCGAGTTCCTGGGCAAATCCGCCGATGGCAGCACCGCCGACCTCGGGCTGGCGCACATCTTCTATCCGCAGGCACGTCTCGCGCCGTTCGTGACGCTCGGGACCGGCGTGGTGCGCATCGAGCCGAAGGCCACGCTGGTCCAGCCGGACAAGCGCACCGAGCAGTCGGCCTATGTGGGAGGCGGGCTGCGCTACTACCTGACGCGGCGCTTCTTCCTGCGCGGCGAATACAAGGAACACATCATCTTCACCAACCGCAATCAAAACCAGCAGGTGGACGAATGGAAATTCGGCTTCGCGTTCTTTTTCTGACGGGCCTGCTGGGGCTCTCGGGCGGGCTGTCGGGCTGCGCGACGCTGCGTCATCTGTTCGGCCACGAGGCGCCGAAGGCACCTGCGGACGAGGGCGCCAGCACCGACCGGACTGCCGCCGACGAGGGCACGCCGCCGCGGGTGATCGAGCCGCAGGTGGAGCGTCGCAACATCAAGGTGCCGCGCATCAAGTCCCAGGACGTCGAGGTGGGCGGCTATTTCGGCACCCTGAACATCGAGGACTTCGGCGCCCACCGGGTGTACGGCGTGCTGGCCGCCTACCACGTGACCGAGGATTTCTTCATCCAGGCCGACGCCGGGCGCTCCAAGGGGGGGCATACGAGCTTCGAGACCCTGAGCAACATCTCCCTTCTTACCGACAGTGAGAGATGGTTCAAGTACTACGACATGTCCGTAGGCTACAACTTCCTTCCTGGCGAGGTGTTCCTCGGTCGCAACCGCGCCATGACGAGCTCCTTTTACATCCTGGCGGGTGTGGGTGCCACGGACTTCGGCGGTGACTCCAAGTTCACCTTCAATTTCGGCGGCGGCTACAAGGTCCTGCCGACGGACTGGCTCGCGGTCCATGTCGCCGTCGAGGACCGGGTGTTCAACTCGGACCTCCTGGGTGTGAACAAGCTCGCCAGCAACCTCGAGGCCCACCTGGGCCTGACCGTATTCTTTTAGTCAGGAGCGCAGCAATATGCTCACCCGATGGACAAGATCCGGCCTGATGGCCCTGGCCACCGTCATTCTCGTCACCGCGGCCCATGCCACCGGTGACGGGCCAGCTCCGGTATTCAGCCTGCCGGCCCGCGGCGGCTCGACCGTCGACCTGTCCCAGTTCAAGGGCCAGGTCGTCATGATCAACTTCTGGGCGAGCTGGTGTGGCCCGTGCCGCCAGGAAATGCCCCTGCTCGAGAGCATCTACAAGAAGTACAAGCCGCTGGGCTTCACGCTCCTCAGCGTGAACGTCGAGCCGGACCAGAAGGATGCCGAGGGCTTCCTGAAACAGACTCCCGTGAGTTTTCCGGTGCTGTTCGATGCCAAGAGCAAGGTCAGCGGTCTCTACAATGTGCAGGGCATGCCCTCCACGGTGTTCATCGATCGCAAGGGCAACGTGCGCCTGATGCACGTCAGTTACCGCCCGGGCGATGAGAACCTGTACATGGACCAGATCCGCACGCTGCTCCGGGAGTGATCATGCGCACCGCCCGGCGACTCCTTGGCCTGGCCGCGGCATCCTGCCTGCTGTGCCAGCTGTGCGGCTGCTCGCCCATCGAACCGTGGGTGAAGCCCTACGAGCGCGAGCGGCTGGCGGATCCGATCATGGCCTTCGACCGCAATCCGGTCTCCTCGGCCTACATGGACCACGTGTTCGAAGTGCGCGCCGCCGCCCGCGGCGGCAACGGCGCCGCGGGCGGCGGCTGCGGATGCAATTGAACGGCCGGCACCGGCAACCGCGGCGGTGGCTGGCCCCGGCCGCCCTCGCGCTCGTGTGCGGGCTGTACGGCACGGCCAGCCGCACCGATGTGCTGCCCGAAGACCGGGCGGACGCCCTGGTGACCCACTACACCGGTGGCGGACAGGACATCAATGGCATCTCCTTCCTGGTGCGCAAGAAGATCGGCGACCACGTCTCGGTGTCCTACAACCACCTCGTCGACATCGTCTCCGGCGCATCGATCGACGTGCGCACCTCCGGCGCGAGCCCCTACCGGGAGACACGCAACCAGGACGGACTGAACGCCGCCATCCTGTACGGCAAGACCACCTACACCGTCGGCTTCTCGCACAGCAAGGAACCGGATTACCAGTCGAACACCGAGAGTTTCGGCATCAGCCAGAGCATGTTCGGCGACCTGACCACCGTCAGCATGACCTACCGGCGCACCTGGAACGACGTCTACAAGATGCTGTGCATCATGCGCGATGAGGCCGGCGCGTGCGTCGAGAAGGAACATGATCCGGCCTTCGGCGTCAAGGACATGGACGAGCGCTCCTACGGCGTCGGCCTCACGCAGATCCTGACCCGCAACTCCATTCTCTCGGCGAACTTCGAGGTGATCACGGACCAGGGGTGGCTGAGCAATCCCTACCGCTCGATCATGTACGCGGATCCGACCAGTGGCTCGGGCTTCGGCCTGGCCGCGGAAGTGGATCCGAGCACCCGCACCAGCAATGCGCTCGGGCTTGACTACAAGTACTACCTGCCGTGGAAGGCCGCGCTCGACCTGCAGTACCGCTTCTTCTCGGACACCTGGCACATCCGCTCCCACACCGCGCAGATCGGCTATACCCAGCCCTGGCGCAACTGGACCTTCGACGGGAGCTTCCGCTTCTACAAGCAGACCCAGGCTGATTTCTACAGCGACCTGTTCACCTCGGCCAACCAGCAGAACTTCATGTCGCGCAACCGCGAGCTGTCGGCCTTCAACAGCTACACGGTCGGCGCCGGCGCCACCTACGAATTTCACGTGCCGCACGCGCCGTGGATCAACAAGAGCACGGCGAATTTCCGCGTCGACCACTTCATGTTCGACTACAAGGATTTCCGCGACGCGCTGCTGATCGATCCGACCGCCCACGTCTTCGCCGGAGCCGAACCGCTCTACACCGTGCAGCTGAACGTGATGCAGCTGTTCCTGTCCGTCTGGTACTGAAGACTTCAGCGCGGGCCTGACCCCGGCGCCGGGTTTTCCAGGCCCTTCGAATACCAGACCTTGCGATCCGGCGTCACCGCCACCGCATCGATGTCCGGCAGGGTATTGATGAAATCGATGCCCTCCTTCACCCCCATCACGAACACGCTCTTGGTAAGCGCATCGGTCCGGGTCGCGTTCGGACCGATGATGGTGACGCTGCGCACGACGTGCGGCGACTTGCCGGTGCGCGGATCCAGGATGTGGTGGTAGCGCACGCCGCCCTCGTCGAAATACCGCTCGTAGTCGCCGGAGGTGGAGAATGCGGTGTCGCTGAGCGGGATCCGCAGGAAAGTGCGGTTGCGGTCATCCGGATCGCGGATGCCGATGATCCAGGGCTTGCCGAATCGATCGCCGATGATGCGCGAGTCCCCGCCGGCGTTGACCATGGCGCGGGTGACACCGAGGCGCTGCAGCACCTCGATGCCGCGGTCCACGGCGTAGCCCTTGCCGATGCCGCCGAAGTCGATGCGAACCCCGGCATGGTCGAAGAACACCGTCTGGGCGGCGGCATCCAGGTGAACGTGCCGGTAGTTGCTCTGCGGCAGGGCGGCGGCAATCTGCGATTCGCTGGGATGCACGTGGTCCGGGTAGTTGTACATGTACCCGACGCTCGCGTAGGTGATGTCGAAGGTGCCGTGGGTGAGCTTCGAGTATTCGAGCGAGGTCGCGATCAGGTCGAACAGTTCCCTGGAGATGCGCATCGGCCCCTTGGCCGCCTCGGCATTGACGCGCGACACCTCGCTCTCGGGCTTGTAGGTGCTGAACTCGTTGTCGATGCGGCGCAGCTCGTCGAACACGGCGGAGATGGCCGCCTCGCCCTTCGCGCGGTCTTCGGCCCACAGCTCCACGTCGCAACGCGTCCCCATGATGGGCGCATCGCGATACAGCCACTCGGCACGGGCCGCGGTCCAGGTGCAGGCGCAGATCATGGCGGCCAGCAGCGCGGCAATGCGGGCGCGGCTGCGCGGGAGTTTGGACTGCGGCGGCGCTTGTTGGTTCACTAGTGACACTTCCGTAATTGACGGCGTTTGGCGACTCAAACGTCTATCCAACTGTACGCCCGGCTGGAGTAAGCTTGGCACAGTTCAACTCGAGGATCCTACGCATGCGAATCCGCAACGGCCTGTCGTACCATCTGGCTGGTATTCTGGCGGCGCTCGCGCTGATGTTCGGCACTGTCGCCGTTCACGCACAGGGACGCGAGGAAGCCCGCCTGCTCACCGCCAAGCAGGTCCTGAACGATGCCCTGGGGTCGCCCGATCAGCTGATCCCCTCACGGCTGCTGGAGCGCGCCTACGGCATAGCCATCGTCCCCGATGTCACCAAGGTCGCCTTCTTCTTCGGCGGCCGCCGCGGCAACGGCGTGCTGGTGGCGCGCGACCCGAGCGGCCGCTTCAGTGATCCGGTCTTCGTCAACCTCACCGGCGGCAGCATCGGCTTCCAGTGGGGCGTACAGTCGACGGACGTCATCCTGGTGTTCACCACCCGACGCAGTATCGACCGAATCGCCAGCGGCAAACTGACCTTGGGGGCCGATGCCTCGGTGGCGGCAGGTCCGGTCGGTCGCGCCGCCTCGGCGGCCACCGATCCGACGCTGTCGGCGGAGGTGTACTCCTACTCGCGCAATCGCGGTCTGTTCGCCGGCGTGGCGCTCGACGGCAGCGCGCTCACCATCGACGACAATGCCGACGCGCGCTTCTATGACAAGGGTGTGGTCAGCGCGTACGACATCATCGGCGGCGCCGTCAGGACCAACAGCCCGACTGCGAGGGGCTTCCTGGATGCCATCGCGCGCAGCACGGGCGCCGGCGCCGCGCCACCCGCACCCGCCCCGATGAGCACGGCACCGCCCCCGGCGCCGGCGAATCCCGGCTCCGGCGCGCAGTCCTTCCCGATGGCCGACCCGAAGCCGGGGCAGGAGCCGCAGTCGCACTGAGGCGAGTCGGCGAACGGCGGCAGGGTGCGCAGCACGCTCGGCCATTGAGTAGAGCTGAATCTCGGGAGCGAGATACGGCGTACGACCCACCAGGGGACGCGCAGATGGCGCAACAACGAGCGGGCTTCCCGAGGATGCGGGGACTGCCATTGCCCGGCAGCCGGACCCTGAATCGGGTGAGCGGCTTTGCGCCTCGGTCGCGGAATACGCAAGCCTTGCCGAGCTGCGCTTCATCTCGTCGCGGTGTCGCGATCAGATCTCGAAATCGATGCGCTCCGATCGCCGTTTCCTGGTGCGCCATGTGCCAAATTGGTGCGAACTGGGCGCCCTTCCCGCCCCGTATACTGTGCGCTCGATTTGCCCCGGAGCGCGTACGTGTCCATTCATGTTGCCCTGAACCATGTCACCCACTATCGATACGACCGTCCGGTGGCGCTCGGACCCCAGGTCATCCGGCTGCGCCCGGCCCCGCATTGCCGTACCCGCATCCTCTCGTACGCGCTCAAGGTCACCCCGTCGAAGCATTTCATCAACTGGCAGCAGGATCCGGAGGCCAATTACCTCGCACGCCTGACCTTCCCGGATCGCGCCGAGGAATTGCGCATCGAGGTGGACCTGGTCGCCGAGATGGCGGTGCTCAATCCTTTCGACTTCTTCCTCGAGCCCTATGCGCAGCGCTTCCCGTTCGCCTACGAAGCCGGCGAACGGCGTGATCTGGCGCCATACCTCGCGCGCCTGCCGCTGACACCGCGCTTCCAGGACTACCTGGCGGGCATCCCGCGGCAGGAGGTCGCCACCACGGATTTCCTGGTGTCCCTCAACCAGTCGCTGGCGCGCGACGTGCGCTACCTGATCCGCCTGGAGCCGGGCGTGCAGACGCCCGAGGTCACGCTGGAGAAGGCCTCCGGTTCCTGCCGCGATTCGGCGTGGCTGCTGGTCCAGCTGCTGCGCCACCTGGGTCTTGCCGCGCGCTTCACCTCCGGCTACCTGATCCAGCTCGTCGCCGACGTGAAATCCCTCGATGGCCCCTCGGGCACCGACCATGACTTCACCGACCTGCATGCCTGGTGCGAGGTCTATCTGCCGGGCGCGGGCTGGATCGGCCTCGACCCGACCTCGGGGCTGCTCGCCGGCGAGGGCCACATTCCGCTCGCCTGCACGCCCGAACCGTCTGCGGCCGCACCCGTGTCCGGAATGGTCGAGGAATCGCAGGTCCGGTTCGAACACGCCATGCGCGTCGAGCGTGTCTGGGAGGCGCCGCGCGTCACGCGACCCTACAGCGATGCGCAGTGGGCGCAGATCGAGTCGCTGGGGACGCAGATCGATACCGAGCTCGCGGCCCTCGACGTGCGGCTCACGATGGGCGGGGAGCCGACCTTCGTCTCGATCGATGACCCGGACGGGCCGGAGTGGAATACCGCGGCGCTCGGCGAGAAGAAACGCCATCTCGCGGCCGAGCTCTACCACCGGCTGCGCCGCCACTACGCGCCGCAGGGCCTCGCTCATTTCGGCCAGGGCAAGTGGTATCCCGGCGAGCCGCTGCCGCGCTGGTCCCTGAACTGCTACTGGCGCAGGGACGGCGAACCGCTCTGGTCGAACCCGGACCTGCTCGCCGACGAGTCGGTCGACTACGACATCTCCGCCGACACCGCGCAGCGCTTCCTGGCGCTGGTCGCCGCACGCCTGGGCCTGGCCGCGACCCATATCCTCCCGGCCTACGAAGACGCGTTCTATTACCTGTGGCGCGAACGCCGGCTGCCGGGCAACGTGGATCCTTTCGATTCGAAGCTCGAGGACCCCCAGGAGCGCGCCCGCCTCGCGCGCGTATTCGAGCATGGGCTCGAACGCGCCGTGGGCTACGTACTCCCCGTCGGCCGCAACCCGCTCGGAACCCGCTGGCAGACCGGACCGTGGTTCCTGCGCGACGAGCGCTGCTATCTGATCCCGGGGGATTCGCCTCTCGGCTACCGGCTGCCGCTGGACTCCCAGCCCTGGGTCAAGCCGGGTGACTATCCCTATGTCCATCTCCCGGATCCCACGCAGGTGTTCCCGCCGCTGCCCTCCTGGGCGGACATCCGCACCCAGCTGCGGGAGGATCCGCGCGGCGACACGGGCCGCGCGGACCGCGGCGCCGGCAAGGGCCGCGATCCGGACCCGAACCGCGTCCCGGCGCCGCAGGAATCGGCGCCCTGGATCACGCGCACCGCCATGTGCGCCGAGCCGCGCGACGGCGTGCTGTATGTCTTCATGCCTCCCACCGAGCGTCTCGAGGACTATCTGGAACTGGTCGCGGCCGTGGAGAGCGCGGCCGAGGCGCTGTCGCAACCCTTGATCATGGAAGGCTATGAGCCGCCCCGGGATCCGCGGTTGACGCGCTTCAGCATCACCCCGGACCCGGGCGTCATCGAGGTCAACATCCACCCGTCAGGGAGCTGGGGCGAGCTGGTCGAGCGCACCACGCACCTCTACGAGCAGGCGCACCAGTCGCGCCTGTCCACCGAGAAGTTCATGCTGGACGGCCGGCACACCGGCACGGGCGGCGGCAACCACTTCGTGCTCGGTGGCGCCACGGTTCCCGACTCGCCCTTCCTGCGGCGGCCGGACCTGCTGCGCAGCCTCGTGTCCTACTGGCACAACCATCCGTCCCTCTCGTACCTGTTCTCGGGGCTGTTCATCGGACCCACGTCGCAGGCTCCGCGCACCGACGAGGCGCGCAACGACTCCCTGTACGAACTGGAAATCGCATTCAGGCAGCTGCCGCAACCGGGCGACCCGTGCCCCCCGTGGCTGGTGGACCGGCTGTTCCGCAACCTGCTGACCGATGTCACCGGCAATACCCACCGGGCCGAGTTCTGCATCGACAAGCTGTACTCACCGGATGGTCCGACGGGCCGCCATGGCCTGCTGGAGATGCGCGCGTTCGAAATGCCGCCACACGCGCAGATGAGCCTCGCGCAGCAGCTGCTGCTGCGCTCGCTGATCGCGCGTTTCTGGCAGACCCCCTACCAGCCCGCGCGCCTGGCGCGCTGGGGCACCGAACTGCACGACCGGTTCATGCTGCCGTACTTCGTCGAACGCGACTTTGCCGATGTCATCGCGGAGCAGAATGCGGCCGGACATGCCATCAAGAGCGACTGGTTTGCGCCGCACTTCGAGTTCCGCTTCCCACGGTATGGCGATTTCGCCGCTTTCGGCGCCGAAGTGGAACTGCGGCAGGCGCTGGAACCCTGGCATGTCATGGGGGAGCAGGGCGGCGCCGGGGCCACCGTGCGCTACGTCGACTCCTCGGTCGAGCGCCTGCAGGTCAAGGTCACCGGGCTCGCTCCGGATCGCTTCGCCATCACCTGCAACGGCCGCCGCGTGCCGCTGCGTCCGACCGGTCGCGTCGGTGAGTTCGTCGCGGGGGTGCGCTACCGGGCCTGGCAGCCGCCGAATGCCCTGCATCCGACCATCGGCGTACATGCCCCGCTCATCTTCGACCTGCGGGACCAGTGGATGGAAAGGTCGCTGGGAGGCTGTCAATATCATGTGATGCATCCAGGTGGCCGCAGCTACGCGACGTTCCCGGTCAACGCCTTCGAGTCCGAGAGCCGGCGCCTGGCCCGCTTCTTTCGCATGGGACACACTCCGGGCCGCGTCGCCGTGCCGCCCGAGGAGCCGTCACTCGAAATGCCGTTCACGCTGGACCTGCGCCGCAGCTGACCGCGCCAGCGATGAGAAGCATCAGCCGCCCCGCCGCCTCGACCGCAGCCGCCTTCCTCGGCGGCTATGCGGCGGACGCGCGCCGTTACGATGAACTGCTGGACGGCACCGGCGCGATCCGGCCGCAGTGGAAGGCGCTGTTCGATCTGCTCGGCGGGGAGTCCGGCACCGACCTGACGCGCCGGGGCATGGAGCTGACCCGCCGTCTGATCACCGAAAATGGCGTGACCTACAACGTCTATGCGGACCCGAAGGGTGCCGACCGGCCCTGGGCCCTCGATCCGTTGCCGCTGATGATCGGTGCGGCCGAGTGGCGACAGATCGAGCAGGGCGTCGCACAGCGCGCGCGGGTGCTCGATGCGCTGCTCGCCGACCTCTACGGCCCGCAGCGCCTGATCAGCGAGGGGGTGGTGCCGCCGGAACTGCCCTTCGGCCACCCGAACTTCCTGTGGCCGGCGCACGGCATCGTGCCGCCGGGCGGCACCTGGCTGCACATCTATGCCGTCGACCTGGCGCGCGCGCCGGATGGACGCTGGTGGGTGCTGGCCGACCGCACCCAGTCCCCGTCCGGCGCCGGCTATGCGCTGGAGAACCGCGAGATCATCGAGCAGGTGCTGCCGGATCCGATCCGCGACCTGCATGTGTGCAAGCTGCGCGGCTTCTTCACCGCCCTGCGCCTGAAGCTGCTCGAAGGCGTGGACCCCGGCGAGAGCCCGCTCGCGGTCGTGCTCACGCCCGGTCCTTTCAACGAGACCTACTTCGAGCACGCCTATCTCGCCCGCCAGCTCGGCATAACGCTCTCCGAAGGCACGGACCTCACGGTGCGCAACGACACCGTGTACCTGAAGACCCTTGCCGGGCTGAAACGGGTCCACGCGATCCTGCGGCGCCTGGACGATGACTACTGCGATCCGCTCGAACTGCGCAGCGATTCGGCGCTGGGAGTGCCGGGCCTGCTGGGCGCGGTGCGCGCCGGCCGCGTGGTGCTGGCCAACGCCCTCGGAACCGGCGTGCTCGAATCGGCCGCGTGGCTCGGCTTCCATCCGGGGGTCTCCCAGCGGCTGCTGGGCGAGACGCTCACCCTGCCGTCGGTGGCCACGTGGTGGTGCGGCGAGGCACCGGCGCTCGAGTACGTGCTCGAGCATCTGGATGAACTGGTGATCAAGCCGGCCTATCCCAATCAGCGCTTCGAGCCGGTCTTCGGACGCGCCCTGGTGGGTCCGGCGCGCGATGCGCTGATCACGCGACTGCGCACCCGCCCCTACGCCTACGTGGCCCAGGAGCACGTGGCGCTGTCGCAGGCGCCGGTGCTGCGCGGCAACGGCGCATCCGGCTTCGCGGCCAAGGCGGTCACGATCCGGGTCTACGCCTTCGCGACCGGCGCGGGCCGCGTCGTCATGCCCGGCGGACTGGCGCGCGTCGCGACCGACGCCTCGATCAATGCCGTGACCACCACCCAGCGCGGCGGCGCGAGCAAGGACATCTGGGTGCTGCCGGACCCGCAGCACGCCTCGCCGCTGCCCGAAGCGGGCGCCGGTCCCGCGCGCACGGCGGCGCGCCAGGACCTGACGCCCTCGAGGCTGGTCGAGAATCTCTACTGGATGGGGCGCTATACGGTGCGCTGCGAGGACAAGGCGCAGTTGCTGCACGCCACCCTCGCGGTGCGCGTGGATCCGCTGGTGTGGCGCTCCGGCGTGCGCATGTGCCAGGAACTGGACGTGATCGCGACCGACACCGACCCCATGACCAGCCTGAATGACGAGGGCAATCCGCAGGGCCTGGTGGCCGATATCCGCCGCCTCAACTGGTGCGCCTCGCAGGTACGCGGGCGGCTGTCCTTCGGCTGCTGGCAGGCCGTCTCGAGCCTGCAGCAGCAGCTGCACGAGGGCGTGGTCGCGCGCGAATCGCCGCGGCGGACCCTGGATCGCCTGCTGCTGTCGCTCGCGGCTCTGGCGGGCTTTGCGCTGGATGACATGACGCAGGATGCCGGCTGGCGCCTGCTGCGCATCGGCCGGCGCCTCGAGCGCCTGCAGTTCGTGGCCCGGCTGCTGTCGCGGCATCTGTCGGCGGACACGGCCAAGCAGCACGGCCACGTGGAATGGCTGCTCAGCGCCTGCGACAGCCTGAGGATCTACCGCCCCCGCTATGTCGCCTCGCCGCGCCTGGGTCCGGCGCTGGACCTGCTGATCCGTGACGCCGAACATCCGCGCGCGCTCGCGTTCCAGTGGCAGGCGATCGCGCGCGACATGCACCGGCTCGTTGAGATCCTGCAGCTCGACGCCGAGGAGGTGCTCGGCGAGCCGATCCCGGCGCTGACCGACTCGCAGCTGATGGTCCTGGAGGGCGATGGTCCGGCGGCCGCCGCCGCGCGCGCGCACCTCGCCTCGCGTCTGCAGCGCCTGGCCAATGCCGCCGGAGCGCTCTCGGACCGGCTTTCGATGCGGCATTTCTCGCACACCAGCCTGGATTCGCAGGCGCTGGCCACATGAGCGCGCGGGCCCAGTACTGCATCCGCCACGAGACCCGGTACCTTTACGGCGCGGACGTCGTGCACTCCCATCACCTGCTGCACCTGGTGCCACGCCCGGCTCCCTACCAGCAGTGCCTGGAACACACGCTGCAGATATCCCCGGCCCCGACCTACCGGCGCGACGAGATCGATGCCTTCGGCAATCCGGTCACACGCGCGGAGCTGCAGAGCCGCCACCGTGAACTGACGGTCACGACGGCCATGCAGGTCGAGGTGCATCCGCGACCCGCGGTCCAGCCCGATGAGTCGCATCCCTGGGAGCGCGTCGCCGGCAGCCTCGCCTATCACGGACACTGGCCGGCGCGCGCCAACCTGGACATCTGCCGCTTCCGCCACGAGTCCCCGTACGTGCGCGTCAAGCGTGCCTTCACGGATTTCGGCGCCGAATGCTTCGCGCCGGGCCGGCCGGTGTTGAGCTGCGCCGGCGACCTGATGCGGACCCTGCACCGCGAGCTGCGCTATGCACCGGGGGAAACCACGGTCGCCACGCCGCTGATGGAGGTGCTCGAGAAGCGCCACGGCGTGTGCCAGGACTTCGCGCACCTGATGATCGCCTGCCTGCGCTCGCGCGGCCTGGCGGCACGCTACGTCAGCGGGTATATCCGCGTCCGTCCGGCGCCGCCTCCCTCGGCGACGGCGGCCGACCGTACCGCGACCACGCCGGCCATGACCGGGGTCGAGGCGCCGTACGGCCCCGGGCCGGATCCGGGGGCGGCCGCCGATCACCCCCTGGACGTGGCCGACGCCGCTCTGGTAGGGGGTGGCGCCTCGCATGCGTGGGTCGCGGTGTATAGTCCACCGTTCGGCTGGATCGAGCTCGATCCCACCAACAACACCTGGGTGGGGGTCGAGCACGTCGCCGTCGCATGGGGGCGTGATTTCGGGGACGTCTCGCCATTGCGCGGAATCATCCTCGGAGGCGGCAGCCACCAGCTGTCGGTCAATGTCACGGTGGAGCCCGTCGGCGCGCTGGATTGAAGCGTGACGGGCACGCCCCAAGGTGCCCGCACTTGAACGCCACGTCGCAAGCCGTCTCACCCGCCCAGGCCGTGCACCGCACGGCCATGTCGGTGCTGCTGGCCATCAGCTTCAGCCACCTGCTCAACGACATGATGCAGTCGCTGATCCCGGCGATGTATCCGATGCTGAAGAGCGCCTACCGGCTGTCCTTCGTCCAGGTCGGCCTGATCACGTTCACGTTCCAGGTCACGGCCTCGCTGCTGCAGCCCATCATCGGCGCGTTCACCGATCGCAAGCCCAAGCCCTACTCCCTGGCCGTGGGCATGGGCTTCACGCTGTGCGGCCTGCTGCTGCTCGCGGCGGGTCGCGAGTTCGCGGTGCTGCTGCTGGCCGCGGCCCTGGTCGGCACCGGCTCCAGCGTCTTTCATCCGGAATCCTCGCGCGTCGCCCGCATGGCCTCCGGCGGCGCCCATGGACTTGCCCAGTCCATCTTCCAGGTCGGCGGCAACATCGGCTCGGCGATCGGCCCGCTGCTCGCGGCCTTCATCGTGTTGCCGCTGGGCCAGAAGAGCGTTGCCTGGTTCGGGCTGTTCGCACTGCTCGGCATCGTCGTTCTCACACGGGTCGGCCGCTGGGCACACGAACACGGGCTGGCGCGCCTGGCGCCGCGCCCGCGCCGGGCGGATGCGGCGCCGGCACTCGGCGCCGCGCGCGTTCGCGGCGCCATCGCCGTGCTGCTCGCCCTGATCTTCAGCAAGTACTTCTACCTGGCGAGCCTGACCAGCTACTACACCTTCTACCTGATCGAGCATTTTCACGTCGCGGTGCGCGACGCCCAGATCATGCTGTTCACGTTCCTCGGCGCCGTGGCGCTCGGCACCATTTTCGGCGGGCCGCTCGGCGATCGCTTCGGCCGCAAGATCGTCATCTGGGCGTCGATCCTGGGTGTTCTGCCGTTCACGCTGATGCTGCCGCACGCGAGCCTCTTCTGGACCGTGGTGCTCACGGCGCCGATCGGCTTCATTCTGTCTTCCGCGTTCCCGGCCATCGTGGTCTATGCGCAGGAGCTGATGCCGGGCAAGACCGGGACGGTGGCCGGACTGTTCTTCGGATTTGCCTTCGGCATGGGTGCCATCGGGGCGGCGGTCCTGGGCGCCCTGGCGGACGCCACCAGCATCGAGTTCGTCTACCGTGTCTGCGCCTGGCTGCCCACGCTGGGCATCCTGGCGGTGCTCCTGCCGAAGGTCGAATGAACCGCTTCGGGCCCGGGCCGGCTGGCTGATTAACGGACTTTAACAATCCGGCCAGAGTGGCTGAATTCGTGCGCCCGCAGAATCACGAAACCGCATGACAGCTTCGACCGCACCCCCCGCCCTCCGCAGCGCTGGTCTGCCGCGGATCCCGCATCGCGGCGCCGCAGCCCTGGCGCTCGCCGGCGCGGCCCTGGCTCTGGCGGCCTGCGACCTCGGCCCGCATTACCGGCGGCCGGACATCCCGGCGCCCGCGAACTGGGCCCCGGTCGTCGCTCCGGATTCGACCGGGTCCGGGCCGAAGCCGGCCGATGGCGCCACCTGGCCGGATCCGCGGTGGTGGCACGACTTCGGGTCGGCCGAACTGGATCGCCTCATCGACCAGGCGCAACGGGCCAATGATGACCTGAAGGCCGCGGAAGCGCGCGTGCGCCAGTCCGATGCCCAGGTGCGCATCACGGGCGCGCCGCTGCTGCCTTCACTCGCCGCCGGCTCCACCGCGGCGCGCAGCCGCCAGATCCTGCCCATCGGCCAGGGCCAGGCCCTGTCGACGGACACATTCACCGCTTCCTTGAGCGCCGCCTACGAACTGGACTTCTGGGGCCGCAATGCCGCCCTGCGGGCCGCAGCCGCGGCGCTCGCCGCCGGCAGCCGCTACGACCGCCAGACCGTGCAGCTGTCCGTGCTCGCGGCGGTGGCGACCACCTACTTCACGGCGCTGTCGCTGCGCGAGCGCATCGCCGTCGCCACCAGCAACCTGGCCAATGCGCGCGAAACCCTGCGGGGCCTGCAGGTCGAACAGCGCGTCGGCACGGCCACCGCCCTGGATGTGGTGCAGCAGCAATCACTGGTGGACAGCGAAGATGCGGCCGTGCCGGCGCTGAACGCGCAGCTCTCGCACACTCTCGCGGCGCTGGCGATCCTGCTGGGCACGACCCCCGAGCAGCTGCAGCTCGGGGTCGGCACGCTCGAGGAACTCACCGCGCCGCAGGTATCGGCGGGGCTGCCGGCCGGATTGCTGGCGCGACGCCCGGATGTCGCCTACGCCGAAGCGCAGCTGATCGCGGCCAATGCCGACGTGCGCGCCGCGCGCGCCGCCTTCCTGCCCGCGATCCAGCTCACCGCCAGCGGCGGCGTGCAGAGCAGCGCCCTGGCGAGGCTGCTGGAGCCGGGCAGCCGGATCTTCGATCTGAGTGCGGCCATCACCCAGCCGATATTCGAAGGCGGGCAGATCGCCGGCGCCTACGCCCAGAGCAAGGCGCGGTTCCAGGAACTGCTGGCCGATTACCACAAGGCGGTGATTTCGGCCTTCGACAACACGCAGGACTCCCTGACCCAGGTGCACGAGACCGCCGAGCAGGTGCTGCGCCAGGAGCGCGCCACGCAGACGGCGCGGCGCGCCTATGACTTCTCGCAGCGGCAGTTCCATGCCGGAACCATCAATGTACTCACCGTTCTGGCCACCGAAACCGCCCTGCTGAACGCCCAGGACGCCCAGGCGCAGGTCCGGCTCGCGCATCTTTCCGCGCTGGTGGGCCTCTATCAGGCATTGGGCGGCGGCTGGGACAGCACACAGGAGCAAACCCGATGAGCGGCGCCGCATGAATGACCCGTTGAAGTGGTTCGCACGGCCGCGGGTGGCACTCGCCATCGCGGGCGCCGTGGTGGTGGTGATCCTCATCTGGTCGCGCTCGCGCCATGTGGCGCAGGCGGCGGATGACCGTGCCGCGGCAGCTCCCGCGGTCGCGGTCGATGCGGCAACCGTCGCACGCAGCGACGTACCGGGGTACCTCGAAGGTCTCGGCACGGTGCAGGCGTTCTATACCGTCAAGGTCACCGCACGCGTCGACGGGCAGCTCGACCGGGTGGCCTTCGTCGAAGGCGAGACCCTGAAGAAGGGCCAGCTGCTGGCGCAGATCGATCCGCGGCCGCTGCGCGCCGCGCTCGACCAGGCGCTCGCGCAGCGCGCCAAGGATGCGGCGCAGCTGGCCAACGCGCAGCGCGACATGGAGCGCTACCTGCAGCTCGCCCCGCAGGACCTGGCCAGCAAGCAGACCGTGGACACTCAGGGCGCCGTGGTCGCACAGGCCCAGGCGCAGCTCAAGAGCGACGATGCGGCCATCGAGAATGCGCGCACCCAGCTTGGCTACACGACCATCACGGCGCCGATCACCGGACGCACCGGCATCCGCCAGGTGGATCCGGGCAACATCGTGCATGCCAGCGATACCTCGGGGATCGTCGTCATGACCCAGATCCAGCCGATCAGCGTCATGTTCACCCTGCCGGAGGACCAGGTGGCGCAGATGACCGAGGCGCTCGCGCGCGGCCCGGTGACCGTGGCGGCCCTGACGCGTGGTGGGGACACCGTGCTCGACACCGGTACCGTCGCGCTGCTCGACAACCAGATCGACCAGGCGACCGGCACGATCCGCGTCAAGGCGACCTTCCCGAACGCCCACCAGCGGCTGTGGCCGGGCGAGTTCGTGACCGCGCGGGTGCTGGTGAAGATGCACCTGCAGGTCCTGACGATACCGGCGGCCGCCCTGCAGCGCGGCCCCAACGGCATGTTCGCGTTCGTGGTGCAGCCTGATTCGACGGTCGCGGTCCGGCCGCTCAAGGTCACCCTGGTGGACGAGAACACGGTGATCGTCGACAGCGGGCTCAACGCCGGCGAGCGTGTCGTCACCAGCAATCTGTACCGGCTGCAGCCCGGAACCGCGGTGCGCGTCAACGGCGCAGGCCCTCGCAAGCCCACATGAGTGTCTCGGCGCCCTTCATCCAGCGGCCCATCGCGACCTCGTTGCTGATGGCGGGCGTGCTGCTGACCGGCGTGGTCGCCTTTCCGCTGCTGCCGGTCGCACCCCTGCCGCAGGTGGACTTCCCCACGATCCAGGTGAGCGCGGCGCTGCCTGGCGCGAGCCCCGAGACCATGGCATCGGCGGTCGCCACGCCCCTGGAAACGCAGTTCGCCGCGATCCCCAACGTGTCGCAGATGACCTCCACCAGCGTCCTCGGCACCACCCAGATCACGGTGCAGTTCGACCTCGACCGCAACGTGGATGCCGCGGCCCAGGACATCCAGGCGGCGATCCAGGCGGCCGGCGGCCAGCTGCCCAAGAACCTGCCGGCACCGCCGAACTACAGGAAGGTCAACCCGTCCGACACCTTCATCATGATGTACTCGGTCAGCTCCACCGTGCTGCCGGTCACCACGGTCGATGACTTCGCCGAGAACGTGCTCGCCCAGCAGATCTCGCGGATCCCGGGCGTGGCCCAGGTCGGAATCGGCGGCCAGCAGAAGCCCGCCGTGCGGGTGCAGGTGGATCCGGAAAAGATCGCCTCGATGGGCATCCAGCTCGAGGACATCGCCGGCGTGATCGCCAATGCCACGGTCAATGCGCCGAAGGGCTCCTTCAACGGCGCGCTGCACAACTTCGCGATCTACGACAACGACCAGCTGATGGCGGCCGCACCCTGGAACGACGTCATCATCGCCTATGTCAACGGGGCGCCCGTGCGCATCCGCGACATCGGCGTGGCGGTCGATGGCCCGGAGAACAACCAGCTGGTCGCCTGGCAGAACGGCCGCCCGGGCATCCTGCTGCAGATCTCGAAGCAGCCCGGCGCGAACGTCATCGATACGGTGAAACGCATCAAGGCGATCATGCCGCACGCGCTCGCGTCCGTGCCCGCCTCCGTGAAGGTCACCCTGGTGATGGACCGGACCACCACCATCAACGCCTCCGTGCACGAGGTCGAAATCACGCTGCTGCTGACCTTCTGCCTGGTCATCCTCGTGATATTCCTGTTCCTGCGCAATGCCTGGGCCACCATCATTCCGGGCGTCACCGTGCCGCTGTCGCTGTTCGGCACCTGCGCGGGCATGTACCTGCTCGGCTACAGCCTCGACAACCTCTCGCTGATGGCGCTGACCATCGCGGTCGGATTCGTGGTCGATGACGCCATCGTCATGCTCGAGAACATCTACCGGCACATCGAGGCCGGGTTGTCGCCCAGGGAAGCGGCCCTGAAGGGCGCCGGCGAAATCGGCTTCACCATCATCAGCATCAGCCTGTCGCTGATCGCGGTGTTCATCCCGCTGCTGCTCATGGGCGGCGTCATCGGCCGGCTGTTCCGCGAGTTCGCGGTGGTCGTGATGCTGACCATCGTCGTGTCGGCGTTCGTCTCGCTGACCCTCTCGCCCATGATGTGTTCATTGTTCCTGCGCAACGAGCGCGCGGTGCGCCACGGCCGGCTGTACAACCTGGTCGAAGGTCTGTTCGACGGCCTCGTGGCCCGCTACACCCGGGGCCTCGACTGGGTGCTGGCCCACCAGCGCGCGACGCTCGTGGTATTCCTGATAACCCTGGGCAGCACGGTGCTCCTGTACTTCGTCGTGCCCCACGGCTTCTTTCCGCAGCAGGACACCGGACTGATCACCGGCATATCCGATGCGGCGCAGGACATCTCCTTCAGCCAGATGGTGAAGGTGCAGCACCGCCTCACCGACATCGTCGGCAACGATCCCGACGTGGCCTCCTATGGCGCATCGGTCGGCGGATCGCGCCCGATCAACAACGGCTTCCTGATCATGAGCCTGAAGCCGCGGGACGAGCGCAAGTCCAGCGCCGATGAGGTGATCCGCCGGCTGCGCCGCAAGTTCAATGCCGTGAGCGGCGGCACGGCCTACCTGCAGGCCATCCAGGACATCAACATCGGCGGCCGCGCCACCCGCACCCAGTACCAGTACACCCTACAGGACTCGGACCTGGAGGAGCTGAACACCTGGGCGCCGCGGATGCTCGAGGCGCTGCAGAAGCTGCCGCAGCTGCGCGACGTCGCATCGGACCAGCAGACCAACAGCACCAAGGTCTCCCTGGTCATCGATCGCGACCAGGCGGCCCGCTTCGGCATCCAGCCACAGCTCATCGACGCGACGCTGTATGACGCCTACGGGCAGCGCCAGGTCGCGCAGTACTTCACGCAGCTCAATGCCTACCACGTCATCCTGGAGGTGCCGCCGGCCCTGCAGGGTGATCCCGGGTCGCTGAACAAGCTGTACATCAAGTCGCCCCTGACGGGGCAGATGGTGCCGCTTTCGAGCGTCTCGCACTACGACACCTCGCAGGCGACCTCGCTGTCCATCAACCACCAGGGACAGTTTCCCTCGGTCACGCTGTCGTTCAATCTCGCTCCCGGCGCGGCGCTGGGAGAGGCAGTGGATGCCATCGAACGCACCTCCACGCAGATCCGCCTGCCGCAGGGCGTCGTCGGGTCATTCCAGGGTTCGGCGCAGGCCTTCCAGGATTCCCTGCGCAGCGAGCCGCTGCTGGTCCTCGCGGCGCTGGTGGTCGTGTACATCATCCTGGGCATGCTCTACGAGAGCTACATCCATCCCCTGACCATCCTCTCGACGCTGCCGTCAGCCGGCGTCGGCGCGCTGCTGATGCTGATCATCTTCCACTTCGACCTGTCCGTGATCGCGCTCATCGGCATCATCCTGCTGATCGGCATCGTCAAGAAGAACGGCATCATGATGGTCGACTTCGCACTGCAGGCCGAGCGCGAGCGGGACCTGACGCCGGAACAGTCGATCCGCGAGGCCTGCCTGATGCGTTTCCGTCCGATCATGATGACCACGATGGCGGCGATCCTCGGCGCACTGCCCCTGATGCTGGGCCGGGGCACGGGGTCGGAACTGCGCGTGCCGCTGGGCTACACGATGGTCGGCGGACTGGTGGTCAGCCAGGCGCTGACCCTGTTCACCACGCCGGTCATCTACCTGTACCTGGATCGCCTGCGGCTGCGCTTCAGCGGCCACCGCGCGCCCCCGCCCGGTTCCCTGGAACCGGCCACCTTCGCAGGGAGGCAGGGCGCATGAAGGTGCTGCTGGTGGAAGACAACGAACGGGTCACGCGCTTCGTCACCAAGGGCCTGCAGGAGGCCGGCCATACCGCCGATCACGCCGACAACGGCCGCGACGGCCTGTTCCTCGCCGCGAGCGAGCACTATGACGTCATCATCATGGACCGGATGCTGCCCGGGAACATCGACGGCCTGTCGCTGATCAGCGCCCTGCGTCAGGCGAACAACCGCACGCCGATCCTGATCCTCAGCGCCCTGGCCGACGTGGACGAACGCATCAAGGGCCTGCGCGCCGGTGGCGATGACTACCTCACCAAGCCGTTCGCCTTCGGGGAACTGCTGGCGCGCCTGGATGCGCTGGGCCGCCGCACGCGGCAGGACAGCACGCTCACCCAGCTCGAGGTGGCGGACCTGCGCATGGACCTGCTGTCGCGCAAGGTGATGCGCGGCACCCGCCAGATACTGCTGCAGCCGCGCGAATTCAAACTGCTCGAATACCTGATGCGGCACGCCGGCCAGGTGGTCACGCGCACCATGCTGCTGGAGAACGTCTGGGACTATCACTTCGATCCCCAGACCAATGTCGTCGACGTACATATCAGCAAGCTGCGCCAGAAGATCGAACCGGAGCCGGAACGCTCGTTGCTGCGCACCGTCCGCAATGCCGGCTACATGCTGAGCGCTCAGTAGCCGCCGTGGCCTCCGTCATCCGCTCATCGGCCGCGACGCTTGCAGCAGGCTATGTGCTGCTGGGCATCCTCACCCTGGTGCTGTTCGCGCTGCCGCTCGGCTACGCGTGGCGGGCGGCGGACAACGATACGCGCCTGCAGATCCTGACCGAGGACTCCCAGCGCCTGGCGGAGGTCTTCAATCGCAAGGGTCCCGCGGGCCTCGCGGACTTCATCAACGAGCGGGTGGGCCTGCAGATCGCCGGCGAGCGCATCCTGCTGCTCACCGATGCCGCCAGGCGGCCGCTCGCGGGCAATCTGCCCGCCTGGCCGGCCGGAGTCCCGGAAGCACCGGGCCGCTACACGCGTCCCATCGAACTGGACCACCGCCCGACCATGGTGACCCTGGTGCGCGCCGACCTGCCGGGGGGATACAAGCTGCTGGTGGGTCGTGACGTCGCGCGCCTGGCTCCCGTCATGACCCGGTTCTGGTACGGACTGGCGGCGGCGATCGCGGTGCTGCTGGTGAGCGGAGCGGTCGGCGGCATCCTGATCCGCCGCGCGCTGCTGTCCCGCATCCACAGCATCCGCCAGACCGTCTCGGCGATCATGCAAGGAGAGCTCAGCCACCGCTTGCCGACCGGCGGCCGCAGCGACGAACTGAACACCCTGAGCCTGACCATCAACCGCATGCTCGAACAGATCGAGCAGTTGGTGCACGGCGTCGCGAATGTCTCCAATGCCATCGCCCACGACCTGCGTACGCCCCTGACCGAGCTTCGCTCGAGGCTGGAGGAGCTGTCGTTGACGCGACCGCCGCCGGCCGAGGCTTTCGCCGAAGTGGATGCCGCGGTGGCGGACGTGGATCGCGTGATCAGCATCTTCAATGCCCTGCTGCGGCTGGCCGAGATCGACACCGGCATGCGCCGCTCGGGGTTCGTGGAGGTGGACCTGGGCGAGCTGTGTGCACGCGCCGTCGAATTCTACGGCCCGGCCGCGGAGGTCAAGGAGATCACGCTCACCTGCGATGACCAGGCCGGCTCCCCTCATGCTTCCGGCGATCCGCTGCTGCTGGCCCAGGCCGTCAACAACCTCATCGACAATGCGCTCAAGTACACCCTGCCCGGGGGCACGGTGACGGTGAGCACGATGCGTCCGGGCGGCGGCAGCGTCGGCATCGTCGTCGCCGATACCGGCCCCGGAATGACCGCGGCGCAGCGCGCGCGCGCCACGGACCGCTTCTTCCGGGGCGATGCGAGCCGCGGCACCCCGGGGGTCGGTCTCGGATTGAGCCTCGTGGAGGCCGTCGCGAGGCTGCATGGCGGCACCCTCGATCTTGCCGACCGGGTGCCGGGGCTCGCGGCGAGGATCATCTTCCCGGGCAACCCGTAACGGTCAGGCAACATGCTGCACATCTATCCATCGGCCCCGAATCCATCGGAATCCCACCCGCCGCGACCCGTATGGATCGATATGCTGGGCCCGACGCCCGACGAGGAGGCGCTGGTCGCGAGCGAGCATGGCATCCGCATTCCGACGCATGCGCAGCTGCAGGAGATCGAAACCTCCAGTCGCCTGAGGGCCGAGGGTGGGACGCTGGTGATGTCCATGCCCCTGGGCGTGCAGGACAATCGCTTTGCCACTGTGCCCCTGCCGCTGGGCTTCGTGCTGACGCCTGATGTCCTGGTCACCGTCCGCTATTGCGAGATGCACGCCTTCGCGGATGTGCAGGCGGCGCTGACGGGGAGCCGCACGCCGTACACCAGCGCTGGTGTCTTCGCGAGCGTGCTCGAAGCCATGGTGGACTTCGCGGCCGACCGCCTCGAGCAGATCGGGGCGGACCTCGCAGCGGTGTCGCAGCGTGTCTTCGGCTCCCCGGCCCTGCCGCTGCCGCAGCGCCAGCGCTTCAGCAACGCCATGCATCACAACCTGATCAGCGTCGGCCAGACGGGGGAGCATCTGTCGCGGATCCGCGAGAGCCTGCTCGGACTGGGGCGCATCACCGGCTTCGCGGCCGAGACCGCGAGCTGGCTGCCGGCCGACGTCCACGCGCGGCTGAAGACGGTACGCCACGATCTTGCCTCCCTGAGCGACTACGAGAGCCACCTCTCCGGCAAGACGCAGTTCCTGCAGGACGCCATCCTCGGCTTCATCAACACCCAGCAGAACGACATCTTCAAGGTCCTGACCATCGTCTCGGTGGTCGGCATCCCGCCGACGCTGATCGCGGGCATCTATGGCATGAACTTCCACAACATGCCCGAGTACGGATGGAAATACGGCTATCAGTTCGGTCTGGCGGCCATCGCCCTGAGCATCGTGCTGCCGATGCTCTGGTTCAAGTGGCGCAAGTGGTGGTGAAGGACGGTGCCGGCCGGTAGACTCCGCAACACGCAAACTCCAGGGGGAATCATGAAAAAGAACATCCGGATCGGGGCGGCCCTGATGGCCGCGCTCGGTGTGAGCTTCGTGACGACGGCGGCGACCGCGCCCGATGCCTGCAATCGGACCTGTCTCAAGGACATGGCGAGCTCCTACCTGGCAGCCCTGGTGGCGCATGATCCATCCCGGGTACCGCTGGCCGCCGACGTCAGGTTCGTGGAGAACGTGACGCCGATGAAGCCGGGTGAGGGCCTGTGGAAGACCGCGAGCGAGGCGCCGACGACCTTCGCCATCTACGTGCCGGATCCGGTGTCGCAGCAGGTGGGTTTCATCGGCATGATGAAGGCCGACGGCAAGCCGATCGAACTCGGGCTGCGCCTGAAGGTGCGTCACGGCCGGATCGTCGAAGCCGAGCACCTGATCGCCGGCAACCTGCGCGACAGCATGCTCGCCAACCTGCACGCGCCGCGGCCCGGCCTGCTGGCCGTCGTGCCGAAGGAAGCGCGCAGCACCCACGCGCAGCTGCTGGCGATCGGCGCGACCTACTACGAGGCGCTGGTCAAGGGTGACGGTTCCCTGTCGCCCTTCGCCGATGATTGCGAGCGCCACGAAAACGGCATGATCACGACTCCCGCGGCGCTCATGGGCGCACCGGCCGGTTCGCCCAAGGTGGGCTGCGCCGCGCAGCTGGACACCAAGGCGATGAGCTACATCAAGCGCATCGAGCCGCGCCGCGTGTGGATCGCGGACCGCGAGACCGGCCTGGTGTTCGGCCTGTCCCAGTTCCGTCATCCGATGAAGCAGGACCACGTGGACATCGTCGGCTATCCCGGCGTCACGCAGCTGCCGATGAAATTCAAGCCCTTCGATCTGCCGGCGGCCCACATCTTCAAGGTGAGCGGCGGCAAGATCCACGAGATCGAGGCCATGGGCTTCATGGCGCCCTACGACTCGAAGACGGGCTGGGAAAAATAACCAGCCCGCCATCCGCTTGAATATGTCAGGTACGCGCCCGCCTCGCGGCGCGTGCCTGCCGCATTTCGGTGCAGGCCGTTGACGCACCGGCGAGCGCTTTCCTACTCTTCCTGTCCATGACCCAGATTCACCTGATCGGCGGCGAAAAAGGCGGCGTCGGCAAGTCCATGGTCGCCCGGCTGCTGGCGCAATATTTCATCGATCACTCGATCTCCTTCACCGGTTTCGATGCCGATCGCTCCCATGGCGCACTGCTGCGCTTCTATTCGGGCTACGCGTCGCCGGTGCTGGTGGACCAGTATGAAAGTCTCGATGCCATCGTCGAGGCCGCGACGGCCCAGCCCGAGCGGCGCATCCTGGTCGACCTCGCGGCGCAGACCGGAGAGCCATTGACCCGCTGGATGGACGAATCGCAGCTGCTCAGCGTCGCTCCGGAGCTGAATCTGCACATCCGCTACTGGCATGTCATGGATGCCGGTCGTGATTCGGTGGAACTGCTGCGACAGCTCTTCGACCGGTACCAGGCGCGCCTGAACTACGTGCTGGTGCAGAACCAGCTGCGCGGCCGCGACTTCCGCATCTTCGCAGAATCGGGTCTGGCGGCGCGGGCGCAGGAATACCACGCCGGCATCATCGCCATCGAGCGTCTGCGGGAAAGCACCATGATCAAGATCGACGACACCAGCAGCAGTTTCTGGGCGGCCGCCCAGGACAGCGATCGCACGAGCGGCCTGGGCGTGCTCGAACGACAGCGCCTCAGGAGCTGGCTGCAATCCGCCTACGCGGCGATCGCCTCCGTGAATCCCTGACTGCGCCGCAGGAGGGGCGCGCTCAGGCGCCCCATCGGGCAAGCTCGGCCAGGACGGCCGGCCAGGCAGGCGCCCGCGGATCGATCAGGGCGAAGTGCCCGGCGCCCGGCACCGGCAGCCACCGCACCGACGGATGCGCGGCCACGTAGGATTCACTGACCAGTGGCGGCACGATGGCGTCATCGAGCCCGTGAATGATGGTGGTCGGGCTGACCGGTCCGGGCATCTGGCGCGGATCAAGATCGGGCCGGCTCACCGCCTCGCAGCCCAGGAAGCGCGACACGGCGCCGTTACCGAGGCCGAGCTCGTGTGCCAGCAGCAGGTCGGCGACGGGCGCCAGTGCCAGCGTGCCCGTCAGCGGCGTGCCGAGGCCCGCGGCTGCCCACAACGCCAGGTGCCCGCCGGCTGAATGCCCCAGCAGGATCACGCGGCCATCATGAGCCGCGACGCTGCGGGGGGCTTGTCTCAGCAGCAGCGTCAGGTCGGCGAGCGTCGGCTCCGGGTTTGCGGCCACCCGGGCGTATTCGGGCAACGCCACGGTCCAGCCCGCCGCGGCGATGGCCTCCGCCATGGGCCTCGCATGCGAGCGGTCGATGTCCGGCCGCCAGAACCCGCCGTGGATGACGATGACCAGGGGACGATGCTGCGCGCCGCGGCCGACCCACAACTCGAGGTTCTGACCGGCTCCGGGGCCATAGGCCAGGATCCGGTCCGGCGCACGGGCGCCGCGGCTCAGCACGGATTCGTCTTCGGGCACCTGAAGGTCTCCCCTTGCGGCGAAGGCCGCACAGTGTGCACGATGGCACCATGCCGCGCTCCCGCCATATCGTCCGGTCCGTCCTGCGCACGGCAGCCGTGCTGGTTCTGGCGCTGCAGTCCGCGCCGGACCTCGCCCGGCACCCGCCTCGGGGCGCGGCGCCGGGCGCTGCGAGCGGCCAGTTCGATTACTACCTGCTCACCCTGTCCTGGTCGCCGAGTTATTGCCTGGTGCACCCCGGGGACCGATACCAGTGCGACGGCCGCGGTTTTGGCTTCGTACTGCATGGCCTGTGGCCGCAGTTCGATGCCGGCGGTTACCCGGAGGAATGCGCGGCAGCATCTCGGCTGGATCGCGCGGCCGAAGCCGTGGGCCGCACCATCTACCCCAGCCCCCGGCTCATGCAGCACGAGTGGGAGCGTCATGGAACCTGCAGCGGCCTCACCGCCGTGGACTACTTCCGCACCGCCGACCGGGCGCTGGCGGCCGTGCAGATCCCACCGGCATTCACGGCCCCCGCAAGTGACCGGCAATTTCTGCCCGGGCAGATCCTGGCCGCGTTCCGCAGCGTCAATCCGGCGCTGCCGCCGCACGCCCTCACCGTGGCGTGCAATCGTGCCGAGCTGTCCGAAGTGCGGCTTTGCCTCACCCGGGACCTCGAGCCACGGCCCTGCGGCCGCGGTGTGCGCGACAGCTGTCCTTCGGTGCCGATCCTGGTACGCAGCGCGCGCCGGTCCTGACGGGCCGACTCAGCCGAGCGTCGCGAGGATGCGGTTGAATGTCGCACTCGGACGCATGGCGGCCTCGCATCGGGCCGGATCCGGATGGTAGTACCCGCCGATATCGACGGGTCGGCCCTGCGCGGCGCTCAGCTCGGCGACGATCTGCGCCTCAGCGCGCGCCAGATCCGATGCGACCGGGGTGAATTTCGCGCGCAAGGCCGCATCCGTACCCTGCGCGGCGAGCGCCTGTGCCCAGTACAGCGCCAGGTAGAAGTGGCTGCCGCGGTTGTCCAGCTCACCGGCCTTGCGTTGCGGGGACTTGTCGTTGTCCAGGAACTTGCCGTTCGCCGCATCGAGCGCCCTGGCCAGGCATAGTGCCGCATGATTGCCGGTCTTGGCCGCCAGGTCCTCGATCGAGACCTGGATGGCCAGGAATTCGCCGAGGGAATCCCAGCGCAGGTGGCCCTCCTCCAGAAACTGCTGCACATGCTTGGGGGCCGAGCCGCCGGCACCCGTTTCGTACATGCCGCCGCCGGCCAGCAGCGGCACGATGGAGAGCATCTTGGCGCTGGTGCCGAGCTCGAGTATGGGGAACAGGTCGGTCAGGTAGTCGCGCAGGACGTTGCCGGTGACCGATATCGTGTCCTGCCCGGCGCGCACCCGCTGCATGGTCGCGCGAACCGCGGCCACCGGCGGGAGAATGCGGATGTCGAGGCCGGTGGTGTCGTGGTCGAGCAGGTATGTGCGCACCTTCTCGATCAGCCGCCGGTCGTAGGCACGCTGCTCGTCGAGCCAGAAAATGGCCGCCTGACCGGTGGCCCGGGCACGGTTCACGCCGAGTTTCACCCAGTCGCGGATCGGAAGGTCCTTGGTCTGGCACATGCGCCAGATGTCCCCCCGGGATACCCGATGCTCGGTCAGCACCACGCCCTTCGCGTCGATGACGCGCACGACGCCGTCGGCCGCCAGCTCGAAGGTCTTGTCGTGCGAGCCGTACTCCTCGGCGGCCTGCGCCATCAGTCCGACGTTGCTGACGTTGCCCATGGTGGGCACGTCATAGGCACCGTGCTCCCGGCAATCGTCGATCACCGCCTGGTAGACACCGGCGTAGCAGCGATCCGGAATCATCGCCTTCATGTCATGCGCCTTGCCATCCGGACCCCACATGCGGCCGGACGCGCGGATCGCCGCGGGCATGCTGGCGTCGATGATGACGTCGCTGGGCACGTGCAGGTTCGTGATGCCCCGGTCGGAATCGACCATCGCCAGCGGCGGCCGCGTGCGGTAGGTGGCCGCGAGGTCGGCCTCGACCTGCGCCTTCTGCTGCGGCGGCAGCGACTGGATCTTGGCATAGGCATCGCCGATGCCGTTGTCGGGATCTACGCCGAGCTGGCCGAACAGGGCCGCGTGCTTCGCGAAGGCATCCTTGTAGTACACGCTCACGGCGTGGCCGAACATGATGGGGTCCGAGACCTTCATCATGGTCGCCTTCAGATGCAGCGACAACAGCAGACCCCGCGCCTTCGCGTCCTCGATCTGCGCCTCGTAGAATGCGCGCAGCCGCGCGGTCTGCATGAAGGTGGTGCTGATGAGCTCGGCGGCCTGGACCCTGATGCCCTCTTTCAGCACCGTGACCCTGCCGGCGGCATCGGTCAGTTCGATGCGCAGGCTCCCGGCCTCCCCGATCAGCGCCGCCTGTTCGTTGCCGTAGAAATCCCCGTCGCTCATGCTCGCCACGTGCGTGGGCGAATCCGCGCGCCACGCGCCCATGGAATGCGGATGGGTCCTGGCGTAGTTCTTCACCGCGTTCGCGACGCGCCGGTCCGAGTTGCCCTCGCGCAGCACCGGATTGACCGCACTGCCGAGCACCTTCGCGAAGCGGTCCTTCAGCTTCTTCTGCTCATCGTCCCGCGGATCCTCGGGATATTCGGGAATGCGGTACCCTTGCGCATTCAGTTCGGCGATCGCGGCTTTGAGCTGCGGCAGCGAGGCCGAGATGTTCGGCAACTTGATGATGTTCGCATCCGGGGTCTTCGCCAGCTCCCCGAGCTCCGCCAGGTCGTCGCTGCGGCGCTGCTGCGGGGTGAGGGCGTCCGGAAAGTTCGCGATGACCCGCCCGGCCAGGGAGATGTCCCGGGTCTCGACGAGGATGCCGGCGCTGCGCGCGAAGGCCTGCACGATCGGCAGCAGCGAATAGGTCGCAAGGGCTGGCGCCTCGTCGGTCAACGTGTAGATGATCTTGGCGGTGGTCATTGTCGGTTCCGGCAATTGGCTCTTTAGGGAAACGCAAACAATGGACTATACCAGCCGCCACCGCCCCGGGGTCCCAACGGGTGCCGCATCGAGGGGAATCGGCCGCCAGTAGTGCTATGATTTCGGGCCATAAACACGGCCGCCGGCAGCCGTCGGAGCGACAGGGGGAGGATTCGAGGATGACTCAATTCACGAGCCGCGCGGCGAAGCTCGCCGTGGCGGGTTTGCTGCTGGCCGCCGCCGGCGCCCAGGCCCATCACTCCTTCGCGATGTTCGATCACGATCACCAGATCAAGATTTCCGGAACGGTGACCCACTTCCAGTGGACCAATCCGCACGTCTATATCGACCTGGATGTCGCCGGCGACAACGGCGAGTTCAAGCACTACACCATCGAGTGCGCGAACCCCGGGATCCTGGATCGCATCGGCTGGAAATTCAACATGATCAAGCAGGGTGACAAGATCACGACCATCATCGCTCCGCTGCGCACCGGGGAGCCGGGCGGCCTGCTCAAGCAGGTCACGCTCGCCGATGGCCGCAAGTTCCTCAATGGCGGCCCGGCCGGGTTGCCGAACATCCAGTAGTTGAAGGGGGTCCGATGATCAGGTCAGTTCGCACGGCGGCACCGATGCTGGCCGCGATGGCGGTCGTGCTGTGCGCGCAGTCCGGCAACGCCGCTGATCCGCCGCACCCCGGCCATCAGGCGCTGACCGGCACCTGGGACCGCTACGGCACGGCGAACCTGGACCCGAGGGTCACCGCCGCGGCTCCGGTGCCGCCGCCGCCACTGAAGCCGGCCTATGAGGCCGAATGGCTCGCCCAGCAGAAGGCTTCCCGGGAGGCCGACGCGCGCGGGCAACCCCTCTACGGCGGCTACGCACAGTGCCTGCCGGACGGCATGCCGGCCATGATGATGGCGATGTTTCCGATGGAGGTGCTGCAGACCCCGGGGCAGATCACCATCATCGAGGAGGCCTACAACCAGGTACGCCGCATCTACCTTAACCAGAAGCAGCTCGCCATCGATGATGCCGAGCCGGGATTCTGGGGACATTCGGTGGGCCATTGGGAGGGCGACACGCTGGTGGTCAATACCGTCGGCATCAAGGAGGAGGTGCGATTCCGCGGCGCACCGCACAGTCCGGAAATGCAGATCGATGAGCGCATCCGGATGCTCTCCAGGGACATCTTCGAGGACCAGGTGACGGTCACCGATCCGCAGTACCTGACGCAGCCGTGGAAATTCACCTGGAAATACGTGCGCAAGCCCGGCTACAAGATTCTCGAATACGTGTGCGAGGCCAACCGCGAGTACCAGGACCCCCAGACCGGCGGCATCCGCATGCGCATCGGCGTCCCGGGAGCGGCCGGTTCGGCGCCGGCGCCGGCGCCGGCTGCTCCGAAACCGTGAGGGCCATCGCCGCCGCCGGCCGGGATTGCGCGTAGCGTTCGAGAGATGCTCCTGCATCCCTGCGTGAAGCGCCTGCCGGCACTGGGCGCCGTGTTGCTGGCCTCGTGCGGCGGCGGTACCTCGCCCACGCCGGTGGCGGCCTCGATCCAGGTCGGTCATGCACTGGCCGCCGAGCAGACCCTGACCCGCGGCCTGGACGCCATGCCGCGCTCCCTCGATCCGACGCTGGTCACGGACACGGACGGGCAGAAGGTTACGGACGATCTTTTCGAAGGCCTGACCGCGATCGGTCCGGACGACAACGTGGTGCCGGGCGTCGCCAGCAGCTGGGAGGTCAGCGCCGACGGCAGGACCTGGGTCTTCCACCTGCGTCCCGAGGCGCGCTGGTCCAATGGCGAACCGGTCCTGGCCGGGGATTTCGTCTACGCCTGGCGCCGCGAGGTCGACCCGAAAACCGGCGCGGAGAATGCCCAGGCCCTTTCACCCATCCTGAACGCCTCGGCCATCGCCACCGGGCAGGCTCCGGTAGACAGCCTCGGCGTCACGGCCGTGGATGACCACACGCTGCGCGTCACGCTGGTCTCCCCGACGCCGTACCTGCTGGCCGTGCTCGCCGACAGCTACCTGCAGCCGCTGCCGCGCGCGACCGTCGAACGCTACGGCGACAGCTGGAGCCGGCCGGAACACATGGTGTCCAACGGACCCTATGTGCTCGGCGAGCTCATCGTCGGTGACCGCATCACGCTCACCCGAAATCCGCGGTATTGGGGGGCGGCGACCGTGCGGGTGAGCCGGGTGACCTACTACCCGCTCAACCGCAATGCGCAGGTGAGCCGCTTCATGGCCGGAGACGTCGAGTTCACCAGCATCTTCCCCTCCTCGCAGATACACTGGCTCAGGTCGCAGCTCGGCAACCAGGTGGCGACCGGCACCTACCTCGGCGTGCAGATGTTCGGCTTCAACATGGTGGCCCCGCCCTTCGCGCACAACCGCAACCTGAGGCTCGCGCTGACCATGGCCGTGGACCGCAGGATCATTGCCGACAAGATCACGCAGGGCGTGAGCAAGCCCGCCTACTGTGTCGTGCCGCCGCTGCCCGGCTATACACCGCAGCTGCCGCAGTGGGCTTCCTGGAGCGATGACCGGCGCCACGCCGAGGCGAGACGCCTGTACGCGGCCGCCGGCTACTCGGCCGCGCACCCGCTGCACGTCCAGCTGGACTACCCTTCCGACGAGGACAACCGCGACCTGCTGACCGCGATCGCGGCGATGTGGCGCATCAATCTCGGCGCGCAGGTCGAGCCGTACGATGAGGAGTTCCGCGTCCTGTTGCAGGACCTGCGCCTGCAGAAGGCCACGCTGTTCTGGGCCAGCTGGATCGGGGACTACCCGGATCCGTTCACCTTCCTGCAGCTGGGGCAAAAGGACTACGCCCAGAATTTCGGGCTGATCAACGATCCTCGCTTCGAGAGCCTGCTCGCCGCCGCGGGCAATGAACCGGACAACGCCCGGCGTTACCGCTACCTCGAACAGGCGGAGGATCGCCTCAACGAGGAGGCCTACTTCGTGCCGCTCGTGTACTACGCGACGCGGCACCTCGTCAAACCCTACATCCAGGGTTGGCGACCGAATCTGCAGGACCGGATGGCCACGCGCTATCTGCAGGTCCTGGAGCACCGGGGCCGCTGACCATGCTGCGTTTTCTACTGAACCGGCTGCTCACCGCGATTCCGACGCTGCTGATCATCGCCACCCTCGCTTTCGCGCTGCTGCACGCAACCCCCGGCGGTCCGTTCGATTCGGCGAAGCGCATGCCGCCGGCGATCCAGGCCAGCATCGAAGCCAGATACCACCTCGATGAACCCCTGTGGCGCCAGTACGCGCGCTATCTCGGCGATCTCGCTCACGGCGATCTGGGCCCCTCGTTCCAGTACCGCGACACTTCCGTGAATTCACTCATCAGGCAGGGCCTGCCGGTCGATGCGACCATCGGCGTGTGCGCGCTGCTGCTGGCGCTGCTGGCCGGCGGCGCCAGCGGCATCCTCGCGGCCCTGCACCGCAACGGCGCCCGGGACCATGCGCTGATGTTCGTCGCGTCCCTCGGCATCTCGCTGCCGACCTTCGTCATCGGACCGCTGCTGATCCTGGTCTTCGCGGTGCAGCTGCACTGGCTGCCGAGCGGGGACTGGGTCGCCGGATCCATCGGCCATCTCATTCTCCCCGTCGTCGCGCTGGCGCTGCCCTACACGGCCTACATCGCGCGCATGGTGCGCGGAGCGGCCATCGAGGTGTTCGCGAGCCCCTTCATCCGCACCGCGCGGGCCAAGGGCCTGCCGCGCCACACCGTGATCCTGCGGCATGCCCTGCGGCCGATACTGACGCCCCTGGTCTCGTTTCTCGGGCCGGCTTTCGCCGGCGTGCTCACCGGCTCCATCGTCATCGAATCGGTGTTCGGACTGCCGGGGATCGGGCGGTATTTCGTCACCGGCGCAGTCAATCGCGACTACACTCTGGTGGTGGGCATCACCATCCTCTACGGCGTGCTGATCATCGCCTTCAACCTGCTCGCCGACCTGTGCTACGCATGGCTGGACCCGCGCGTCAGGCTGCACTCATGACGCCCGGCACCGCAACCGCACCCACGGGTCGCAGCCAGTGGCAGCTGTCCCTGCAGCGCCTGCGCCGGCATCGCGGCGCGCTGGCCGCGCTCGGCGTGCTTGGCGTGATCGTGGTGCTGGCGCTGCTCGTGCCGCTGCTCTCGCCCTACGACTACGCCGTACCCGACTGGGATGCCATCTACCAGCCTCCCGGAGCCGCCCATTGGTTCGGCACGGACAGCCTCGGCCGGGACCTGCTGGTGCGGGTGATGTGGGGATGCCGCATCTCGCTGCTGGTCGGCGTCGCCGCGAGCATCGTGAGCGTGGTGATCGGCGTGGTGTGGGGCACGACCGCCGGTTTCGCGGGTGGCGCCGTCGATTCGCTCATGATGCGGTTCGTGGACATCCTCTACGCCGTGCCGTTCATCCCCCTGGTCATCGTGCTGACGGTGCTGTTCGGCCGGGATTTCCTGCTCGTGTTCGTCGCCATCGGCGCGGTTTCCTGGCTCGACATCGCGCGCATCGTCCGCGGCCAGACGCTCTCGCTCAAGAACCGGGAGTTCATCGAGGCGGCGCGCGCCCTCGGGGTCCCGACGCCGACCATGATCGTGCGGCACCTGGTGCCGAACCTGCTCGGCCTGATCATCATCTACGCCACCCTCACCATCCCGACGGTGATCCTGTTCGAGGCCTTCCTGAGCTTCCTGGGCCTCGGCGTCCACGCCCCGCTCGCCTCCCTCGGATCACTCGTGTCCGACGGCGCCCTGCACCTGAGCTCGAACGCCTACCTGCTGACGGTGCCGGCCATCTTCCTGACGGTCATCATCTGCGCCTTCTCCTACCTGGGTGACGGGCTGCGCGATGCGCTCGATCCGCGCGAAGAGCCCAGATGAGCGACGCACCGGTACTCGAGCTGCGCGACCTCAACGTGAGCTACCGCAGCGACTCCGGGACCGCCCGCGTCGTGCAGGACGTGAACCTCGACCTGGCGGCCGGGGAATTCCTCGGCATCGTCGGGGAGTCCGGCTCCGGCAAGACCCAGCTGCTGCTGGCGATGCTGGGCCTGAACGGCCCCGGTGCGCGGCTCGAGGGCAGCGTCCGTTTCCGCGGCCAGGAACTGGTCGGCGCCGGCGAGCAGGCGCTCGCAAGGATCCGCGGGGCGCGCATCGCGATGGTGTTCCAGGATCCGATGACGGCGCTCAACCCGTACCTGACGATCGGCACGCAGCTGACCGAGGGCTTGAGGCACCACAAGGGGGTACGCGGTGCGCAGGCGCGGCGTCGGGCCATCGAACTGCTGGAGACCGTGCACATCGCGGAGCCCGCGCGGCGCTTCGCGCAGTACCCGCACGAGCTCTCCGGCGGGATGCGCCAGCGGGTGGTGATCGCCATGGCCCTGATCTGCGAGCCGGACGTGCTGCTGGCCGACGAACCCACGACCGCACTGGACGTGACCGTGCAGGCGCAGATCCTCGCCCTGCTGCGCGAACTGCGCAGCCGCACCCGCGCCGCGATGGTCCTCGTCACGCATGATCTGGGCGTGGTGTCGGAGGTCGCGGACCGGGTGGTCGTCATGTACGCCGGACGCATCATCGAGCAGGCCCGTGTCGAGACGCTGTTTGCACAGGCACGCCATCCCTATACGGAGGGCCTGCGGCGTTCCGTCGCGGACCTGGATGCTCCCCTGCCCGAGCGCCTGCCGAGCATCGGCGGCAATCCGCCGAATCTCGCCTCCCTCCCCCCGGGGTGCGCGTTCGCGCCGCGCTGTCAGTACGCGGCGCAGACCTGCCGGACCCGGCAACCGCCGCTCGCGCTGGTCGGTGCCGATCATGCCTGCGCATGCTTTCACTCGGGCCCACTCGGGCGGATCGCCACGTGAGCGAGCCGGTGCTCGAGGTCAGGGACTTGAGCGTGCGCTTCCACGTTCCCGGCGGACGCCCGGTGCAGGCGGTGAGCGGGGTGAGCTTCTGCATCGCGCGGGGCGAAACCCTAGGGGTGGTCGGGGAATCCGGCAGCGGCAAGTCGAGCATCGCGCGGGCGCTGCTGCGTCTGGTGCCGGCCGCCGGCGGTGAAGTGCGGTTTCGCGGTACCGACCTGCTGGCGCTCGGCGGCAAGCAGCTGCGCGACATGCGGCGCCATATCCAGATCATCTTCCAGGATCCGCTCGCCTCGCTCGATCCGCGCATGAACGTCGGGGAGATCATCGCCGAGCCCCTGCGCGAGCGGCGCCGCGATCTGACCGCTGCCGCACGCCGCGATAAGGTCCTGGACATGATGCAGCGGGTGGGCCTGCTGCCGGCTGACCTCAACCGCTATCCGCACGAGTTCTCGGGCGGCCAGGCGCAGCGCATCGGCATCGCGCGGGCCCTCGTTCTCGAGCCCGAATTGCTGGTCTGCGACGAGCCCATTTCGGCGCTCGACGTGTCGATCAAGTCGCAGATCGCCAATCTGCTGAAGGACCTGCAGCGAC
>DATJPN010000120.1:0-8340 GCA_035506335.1 Steroidobacteraceae bacterium
TAGACCCTGAACCGGTCGAGCATGCTGCGCGCGAACGCATCCTTGGTCTCGTCCCAGGACTTGCCGTCGGGTCGCACATAGGGCGCGTAATCCCACAGGTGGGCGACACCCTTGCCGGGGGGCGTGCGCGTGTCATCGAACATCGACAGCGATCCCAGACCCAGCAGGTGGGTGCGCATGAACCCGCCGTAGCGCAGGTCATCGAAGCACTCGCGCAGCTCCCGATAGGTCGACGGCATGAGTTCGATCATCACCGATTGCACCGGATCCGGCGAACGGAAGCGCAGCGGCCCGTCGAGGGCCGCGTGCACCGTCACGCAGGCGGCCTCGGTGATGTGCGTGGCCTCGGCCGACGCGCGCACCTGCGGATCGAGCCCCGGTACCACCTTGGACAGCAGGTGAGGATGGATCGCGCCGATGACCGCGTCGCGCGCGGCGTACCGGGTACCGTCCTGGGTAATGACCCCGGTCGCACGGCCGTTGGCCACCTGCACTTCGCGAACCTCCTGGTTCGCGAGCACGACCCCGCCGCGATCCTCGATGCTGCGCACCAGCGCCTCGGTCAGCCTGCCGCTGCCGCCCACCGGGACGCCGAAGCCATAGGCCTCGAGGAAGCCCAGGAACACGAACACGCCGAGCCCCGTGGCCTTTTCATCCGGCGACACCAGGTTCTCGCCGGCCACGCGCGCGAAATGCGCCCGGACCCGGTCATGTTCGAAATAGTCCACGAGCACGTCGTGGCTGCTCATCTGCATGGCGCGCCAGAACTGCTGGCCCTCCCGGCTCTGGTCGAGGAAGGCGTGACCGGCGCCCTGCGGCATGGGCGGTGTGTACAGCGTGGACACGAGCATCGGCAGCCAGGCCGCGGCCTGCGCGGACAGGCGCAGGAAGGACTCCGCGTCGTGTCTGGAGAACTTCGCGATCTGCGCGGCCGAGCGGGCCGGATCCCGATACAGCGCCAGGGTCGAGCCGTCCTCGAACACCGACATCATCGGCGACTCGGGGAACAGGTAGCGCAGACCGTAACGGCTCTTCAGCCCCAGTTCATCCCGCTGCAGCAGCGGATTGGCCTGGATGAAGATATGCGTCATGGAATGCTGGTCGTGCCGGAAACCCGGTCGCGTGAGCTCCCGGGAGACCACGCCGCCACCGAACCAGCCATTGCGCTCCAGCACCAGCACGCGTTTGCCGGCCTTCGCGAGGTAGGCGGCGGCGACCAGTCCATTGTGGCCACTGCCGACGGCAATGACATCGAAGTCTTTTTGCATGATCATAGGCTCGTCGAATAACAGTCCTCAGGAGACGCGTTTCATGAGTCAGTCCAATGCGCAGGGTGAGGCGGTCGTCAGGAAGTTCTTCACGCTGCTGAACGCCGAGGATCTGGAGGGCATCCGCGCGCTGCTGACCGAGGATGCCGCCTGGCTGCCGCAGGCCCGTGACATGCCCGGAGCCGGTGAATACCGGGGCCGCAACGTCATCGTGGACGACTTCCTGAAGCCCATCCGCGGGATGTTCGCACCCGGCAGCCCGTCGAATCGCATCCTGTCCATGGCCTCGAACGGCTCACTGGTCCTCGTTGAAACCCACGGCACCGGCCATCTGAAGGACGGCCGGCCGTACGACAATCGCTATGCCTGGGCGTTCGAGCTGCGCGGCGAACGGATCGCGGTGCTGCGCGAATACCTCGACAGCTACTACATCGTCCGGCTGTTCGGAACGACCTGAGGCGGGCGCTCACGGCGGTCAGTTTCCGTAGAGGCGGATCGGCAGCCGGGTGGGCCCGCGGCCGATCGTCGTCATCCACGGCGTCGGCTCCGCGACGAGTTCGATGCGCGAGACGCGCCGGGCGACCTCACCGAGCAGGATGTGCGCTTCCATCTGCGCCAGCACCCGGCCCACGCAGGCGTGGATGCCGTATCCCCAGCCCACCTGCTTCTTCAGGTCGCGGCTCATGTCGTACTGGTCCGGGTTCTCCCAGGCGCGAGGGTCGCGGTTGGCGGCGGCGAACATCAGGCCGACCCGCTGTCCGGCCGGCACGGTATATCCGCCGATGTCGACCTCGCGGGTGGTGATGCGCCCGGCCATGCGCGAGGGCGAGTCCCAGCGCAGGCTCTCGTCGAAGGCGGCCCGCACCAGGCCCGGGTCCGCCCGCAGCTTCTGATACTGGTCCGGAAACTTCGCAAAGGCGTACAGGGCATTGGCCATGGTCATGATCGTGGTGTCGGCGCCGGCCGAGAGCACGGTCTGCAACAGCAGCTTGGCCTCCGCCTGCGTGACGACACCTTCATCGGCCATCCCGTAGAGGACCATGCCGATCCCGCCCGCGGAGAGGTTGTCGCGGTCGCAGCACTGCTCGATCCATGCCAGCACCGGGCCGATGTTCACCATGGCCTCGCGGAACAGCTCGTTCTCGGGGCCCATCGTGGCCCACACCATCTCGCCGAAGGCGTACATGTGCTCGCGGCCTTCGATCTTCAGGCCGATGGCGTCCGGCAGTGCCTTGTAGACGAAGCGCTGCGTGATCTCGCGGACCGCGTCGATCTCCTCGCCCTGCCGCGCCAGCAGCCCGTCGATCAGGGCCGTCACGTCGCGCTCGAAGGAGGGGCGCAGGTCGCCCAGCACCTGCGCGGACAGGGCTTTCGCGATGACCTGGCGTACGTGGGTATGGCGCGGCGGATCATCCGTCAGCAGGATCTCCGGCCGCAGTGACTTCGGATCGTGCCAGGGCCGGGACCTGGAGGAAAAGGTCTGCCAGTCCTGCAGACCCGCGGTCACATCGGCATGCCGCGTGATCATCACGGTGCCGTCGGCCAGGCGCACCACGGGCGAGAACTCGCGCACCGCATCGTCGACCGCCCTGGCATTGCGGACGGACTCGCGGCTGAAGATGTCGACCGGATAGTCCGGTATCGGCTGTCCCATATGCCCCTCAGTCCTGTTTCAATCGGCAGGTGGCGCCATGGCGCACGATGTAGCCCGCGCCCGGATCGGCGAAATGACTGCCGATGACGAGCACGGGCTGCTCCTGGAAGCGGTTGACGAAGGCGACGCGGGTCTTCGCCCCCGCCGGCTTGTCCATGTCGAAAGTCGCCGGGTGCTCGGGCATCGCGACCTGGATCGGATGATGCATCATGTCCCCCGTGATGACCGCCTGCCGGCCCTGCGAGGTGATGTGCACGCTGACGTGCCCGGGCGTATGCCCCGGCGTCGGGAACAGCCGGATCTCTTCGCTGATCACGTGATCATGCGGAACGAAATCCACCAGGCCCGCCTCGATCACCGGATCCACGGCGTCGCTCAGGTGGTTGACGGCATGGTCGCCCCCGGACTTGCGCAGCATCTGCCAGTGATCGTATTCCTTGCGGCTGAACAGGTAGCGGGCCTGCGGAAAGGTCGGCACCCAGCGGCCGTCGACCAGATGGGTGTTCCAGCCGACGTGATCGAAATGCAGGTGCGTGCACAGCACGGTGTCGATGTCGGTGGGGGCGATGCCGAGGGACGCCAGGTCCTGCAGGAAGGTGGTCCGCATGTGAGTGAAGACCGGGAATTGCCGCTCGCGGTCGGCGCCGATGCAGGTGTCGATCATGATGCGCCGGTTCCCGGCCTTCACGACGAAGGCCTGGAAGTTGATGAACATCCGACCCTCGGGGGTCACGTGGTCGGGCAGCAGCCACGGCTGGGTGTGGACGATCGGCGGCTTGCTGCCCTCCAGCACCATCCAGATGTCGTCCTCCCATTTCCATACCTCGACCAGGCGGGTGACCTCCACCGCGCCGATCTTCCAGGTCTTCAGGTGTTCGATGGCCATCAGATCTCCTGTGCGGGTGCGAGCAAGGGCCGCTGCCGGATCAGGTCGGCGGCCTTCTCCGCGATCATCACCACTACGGCATTGGTGTTGCCGCCGATGATGCGCGGCATGACCGAGGCGTCGACGACCCGCAGCCCGTCCAGGCCCCGCAGGCGCAGCTGTGAATCCACGACCGCCTCGGGGTGCTCGCCCATGCGGCAGGTGCCGACCTGGTGATGGACCGTGTAGGCGCTGGCGCGGATGAATTCGGCGATCTGCTCGTCGCTTTGCACCGCCGCCCCGGGCGCCACTTCGGTGGCGTGGTAGCGCGCGAAATCCGGCGCACCCAGGATGCGCCGCGCGAGCTTGATGGCGCGGATCAGGGGCTTGATGTCCTCCGCGACGCAAAGCAGCGCCGGGTCGATCGCGGGGGCCGCGTGCGGGTCGGGACTCGCGAGCGTGACCGTGCCGCGGCTTTGCGGATACAGCGACACCGGGCTGATGGCAAAGCCATGGCCCACGGGCAACGGAAACGGCGGCCGGGGACGCGCGGCCGGCTGGAAGACGAACTGCACGTCCGGCCGATCCAGGCCCGCGAGGGTCTTCAGGAAGGCCACCGACTCGAACACGTTGCTGGCGAACGGTCCGGTGCGACCCAGCAGATACTGGCAGATATTCCACATGCCCCGCGGCAAGGCCCGGGCGGAGATGCCGTAGGAGGTGGAATTCGTGGTGCTCATCAGCACCGGACAGGCCAGGTGATCGTGGAGGTTGCGCCCCACGCCCGGCAGGTCATGCACGGGCTGTATGCCGAGGGCCCGAAGCTCGGCCGCCGGACCGATGCCGGAGAGCAGCAGCACCTGCGGCGTCTGCACGGCGCCGGCGCTCAGGATGACCTCACGGGCCGCCCGCACCTCGAACTGCCGGCCCTCGCGCTCGTAGACCACGCCCGCGGCGCGGCCGCCTTCCACGAGCACCCGCAGCACCAGCGCCTCGGTGAGCAGCGTGACATTGCCCCGGGCGAGTGCCGGGCGCAGGAAGGCGCGGGCCGTGGTCTCGCGCCGGCCGCCCCGGATCACGCCCTGGCGAAAGCCGACGCCCTCGTTGCTGGCCCCGGTGAAATCCTCGGTACGCGCAAACCCCAGGCTGTGGGTCGCGGTGATGAAATCCTTGTTGAGCCGGTTCGGGCCGCGCGGCCGCATGACGTTCATGGGGCCGCCGTGCGCGTGGTAGCGCGAGACCGGCAGGTCCTGGTTGTTCTCCGTGCGCAGGAAGTACGGCAGCACCTCCGCGTAGCTCCAGCCGGCGGCCCCCTCGGCCACCCAGTCCGCGTAGTCACGCGGATTGCCGCGCGAGTACACCATGCCGTTGATCGAGCCGGAACCTCCGACGACCTTGCCGCGCGGCTGCGGGATGCGCCGGCCGTTCAGGTGCGCCTGCGGCACCGTCTCGAATCGCCAGTTCAGGCGCCGGGTGCCGATGGCCGCGGCCACCAGGGCCGGCGTGCTGATGAAGGGGTGACGGTCGCTGCCGCCGGCCTCGATCAGGCACACCCGGACCGCCGGGTCCTCGGCGAGCCTTCCGGCGAGCACGCAGCCAGCCGTGCCCGCGCCAACGATGACGTAGTCAAAGGCAGCCGCGACGGTCTCGTTCATGCCTAGAGTGCGGCGGCGAGCAGGATGTCCGAGAGCTTCTGCCAGCGCCACAGATTGTCGATGGTCTTCATCAGTCCGGTCATGAGACCGACGAAGCTGATGTCACGGTCCGGGTCCACCCAGAAGATCGTCGTTCCGGCGCCATGGGCGCCGAAAGTGCCCGGCGATCCTAGGGTGCCGAACATGCTGGTCCCCATCTGCGGGCCGCGGATGGAGAATCCCAAACCGATGTTCGCCGGCGGGGCGATGCCGCCGGCCGCGCGGATGCCGCTGGCATAGAACTCATTGGGCTTGTCGCCGGTCCAGATCGTGCGCGCCTGGTTGATCATCGCGCGCGAGACGATGCTGTGCCCGTCGAGGGTGCCGCCACAGCGCAGCATTTCCGCAAAGCGCATCATGTCGTGCGCGGTGGACACGCCTCCGACCCAGGGCATCTCCACGTTCTCCTCCTCGAACGCCCCGTTCGGCCCCAGGTTGCTGTGTCCCAGGTGCTTGATCGGATAGTTGCCACGGAACTCGGGCACCAGGTGCCGCGCCTTCAGGTCCCGGCGCACCCCCATCGCGGTGTCCTTCATGCCCATCGGATCGAACAGGTCCTGGTGCAGGATCTCCTTGTAGGAGCGTTTCTTCGGATCCACGCGCCGCACGGCCTCGCCGAGCAGGGCGTGGTTGAACAGCGGTGCATAGGCGACGCTCTGGCCGGCGGCCTCGACCGGCAGCGCCACTTCCACGATGGCGGCGATGGTGTCGGCCAGGACATCGATATACATGCCCGGGCGCGCCTCGAACATGCTCGGCAGGCCCGTGCTGTGGGTGAGCAGATGGAAGATGGTGATCCGCTCGCGCAGTCCGCCGGAGAACTCCGGAATGACCTTGCACAGGGGGGTGGTCAGGGTCATCAGGCCGCGCTCGATGGCCTGGAAAACCAGGATATTCGTGAATGCCTTGGTGACGGAGAACAGGCTGAATACCGAATCATCGGCGACGGGACGTTGCCTGCTCTCACTGCTGTGGCCGAAAACCCGGTGATACGCCGGCTGGCCACCGCGCTTGACGCTGATGATTCCACCGAAGTACTGGCCCTCGGCGATGTCGCGTTCGACCGCCGCCGTCAGAAAATCAAGCCGCCTGGCGTCGAACCCCGGATGAGCTGTCACGATTACCCCTCTTCAGAAAATTTGCCTGTAGCCGCTGCGGCGCAACAGCCGGCAGAGCGTATTCCCGGCCCCCTGCCAATGCAACACGGCCGCGCCGCCGTCAGCGTCTCAAGCGCCGTCGATTTCCGCAAAAGTTTCCCGCGCGATGCGGAAACTGTCCACGGCCGCCGGCACACCCGCGTAGACGGCCACCTGCAGGAACACCTCGCAGATCTGTTCACGGGTCACGCCGTTGGTCAACGCCCCGCGGATGTGCGCCTTCAACTCGTGTGGACGGTTCAGGATGCTGATCATGGCGAGGTTCAGCATGCTGCGCTCACTGCGCTTGAGACCCTCGCGCCCCCACACGGCGCCCCAGCAATACTCGGTGACGAGCTCCTGCAATGGCCTGTTGAACTCATTCATGCCGGCCAGTGCCTTGCTGACATATGACTCGCCGAGCACTTCGGTGCGAATCTTCAGTCCCTTATCAAAAAGCTCGCTGCTCATATTGACCCCTTCGAAAAAAACTTCATGACTCAGGCGGGCCGCTCGGGATCCAGTCCCGCGTCGGACTCGACGATCTTGGCCATGGCGGTGAAATCGCAATCCGCACCCAGGCTGCTCACCGTGCGCTGCAGCAGCTCGCAGACGGAGGCACCGACCGCGAGCGGCACCCCGAGGTGTTCGGCCGCCGACAGGCACAGCCGCACGTCCTTCAGGCACAGGCCCGCGGCGAAGCCGAAATCAAAGGTCCGGGGCAGCACCGATCGCGGCCACTTGTCCTGGGTCGCGCTGCTGCGGCCGCTGGAGACGTTCAGCACTTCGATCATGCGCGCCGGGTCCAGGCCGGCCTTCACGCCGAGGGTCATGCCCTCGGCCGTGATCGCGATGGCACAGGCGCCCAGGAGATTGTTGACCAGCTTCATGGTCTGGCCCGCGCCGGGATTCGCACCCATGAAGAACGGCTTGCCGAACACCTCGAGCAGCGGCCGGACTTCCTCCCAGACCGCCGGCGGACCGGCGACCATCAAGGAGAGCGTGCCCTCACGCGCCCCCTTGATGCCGCCGGACACGGGCGCCTCGAGGGAGGCGATCCGGCGCTCGGCCAGTCCCGAGGCGAGCTGCACGGCGGTGTCGGGCCCCGAGGTCGACAGGTCAACACACACCCGCATGAGGCTGCCGAGGCGGATACCCTGCGCACCCAGCACGACCTCGGTCACGACCTGCGGCGTGGGCAGGCTCAGGAACACCACCGGCGCGGCATCGGCGACCGCCCGGGCGCTCGCGGCCACCTGCGCGCCGTGCGCCGCCAGCGCCGCGGCGGCGGCCGCGCTCGGGTCATACACCACGACCCGGTGACCCGCGTCGAGGAGACGCCGCGCCATCGCACCGCCCATCCTTCCCAGTCCGATGAATCCACACTCGCTCATGAAGGTCCTCGCGCCAGCGGCGGCAGATCCAGACGTACGATGTCCCGGGTACCCGGTTCCGCGGGAAAACGCTCCAGCACCCCCGGATCGTGGCCCGGAATGATGTGATCGAGGGTCGGGGCAAGGCTGCGCAGCCGGCGCAATGCCGCAAGGTAGCCGATCACGTCGGCCACCACCGGAAAGGGCGTCTCGCGCTCGAGGTTGGCCCAGAAATGAATGGCATCGGAGGCGAGCACGACCGGTCCGCGCGCGGTGTGCACGCGCACCGCCTGCAGTCCGAGGGTGTGCCCGGGCAGGTGATGCAGGGTCACACCGGGACACAGCTCCTC
>DATJPN010000121.1:0-3508 GCA_035506335.1 Steroidobacteraceae bacterium
GCAGACGCAGGCGCGGCGCCAGAGCGCTTCGCACCGGCCGGAACAGCAGCCGCCCGGCGTGCAAGCCGCGTCGTTCCAGCCGCGTCGCCACCGCCAGCGCGCCGCGCCAGGCCAGCGCCGCGAGACGGCCCGGCTTGGCGAAACGCGCCTCCAGCACGGCCAGGATTGCCTCGTACAGGCGCGGCACGCCGACGATGGCGGTTGCCTCGCCGTCGCGCAGCGCCCGCACGATCAGCGGTCCGGTGGGCGCGGCGGGCAGCACGATGGCAGTGCCGATGGAGAGCGTGCTCAGCACGCCGGCCACGAACGGATAGGCGTGGTGCAGCGGTAGCGGCAGCAGCGCGCGATCCTCCACACCGGCGATGTGCAGCGCCTCGATCGCCTCGACGTTGCTGCCGATGTTGTGCAGCGTCAGCAGGAACGCCTTGGGGTTGCCGGTCGTGCCCGAGGTCCACGACAGCAGCGCCGGGGCATCAGGCGACGAGGCGGGCAGCGGCCCGTCCTCGCCTTCTGGCAGTGTCCGCCATTCGTCCAGTTGCAGCCTCTGCGCGACAGGTCCGGTGCACGCCGCCAGGCGGGCCGCCGACGCCACCAGCAGGCGGGCGTTGCTGGACCGCAGCGCCGCCGCGAACTGGCCGACGTCGCTCTGCTCGTCGATCGGCACCAGCACGCCGCCGCAGGCCAGCACCGCGAGTGCCGCGGTGATCCAGTCCACGCCGTTCGGTCCGCACAGCGCCACCCGCCCACCCGCGCCGATGCCGGCCGCGCGCAGGCGCCGTGCCAGGGCGGCGACGTCCGCCGCCAACGCCGCAGAGCTGGTGGTCACGACACCCGCCTCGCTGCTCGCGATCACCGCCGGGTGCGCCCCCCGCGCGGCAAGTCGTTGCAGCAGCAGGTCGGGCGTCCAGCCCGCGGTCATGGCACCGCCTCCGTGGCGGATGGCGCGCCCCGATGGCCGACCACGCGGCGCTTGCCCATCCGCTCCGCATTGCGTTCCAGCGCCGCCACGAACTCGAACGCGATCGGCGGCGGCACTCCGCCCTGCCTCATGAAATCGGAACGCAACCGCGCCACCAGCCCGGCTTCGATGGCGCGCCCGCCGATGCCGCCGAGCAGGGCGAAGGGGCGGCCGCAGGAACAGGGCGCGGCGGCACGGCACAGCATGTCCGTGACCCCGTAGCGGATCAATGCGGCATCATGTAGCACCCGCCACCTGACCACGCCCGAGACCCGGATGCGTTCGATCGTCGTCTTCTCGCGATTGAGCGAGCCCAGCGCGGCTCGGCCGGTCCCTGCCCCAGCCGTTGCATGAGGCCGGCGAGTTCGGCGCGCTTGTCGCGCGGTGCTCCAATCACCTCCCGCTCGCCCATGCCGCCTGCCTCCCGAAATGCCGAAAGCTGGCAGCCTGGATGAAGGACGCCGTTGCCGGACAGCCAGCGGTTGGTGGTGTCTGCTACATGATGTCGCGCAAACGTGTCCTCTCCCCCTCACACGCGCTAAGGCCGGCTTAGCGCGTGAGACGATGGGCGCGTCACAATCAGCCAACTCGCTCGACATACAGCGGGCAGCCCGGATCCGTCGCGCCAACGGCGAACTCGCGATCGGTGCAGCGACCGCCCTTGTAGCTGTAGCATCGGCCGCAGGTGCCCTCCGGAGCCTGCGTCATGTACCCAATGATGTCCCTGGGCAGGCCCGGCATGGTCTTCTCCAGCCTGGTCACAGGGTCCGACTCCATAATCTCCGGCGCCCGTTGCGGTAAGTAGATCGAGCTCGTCCCGTGCGCCCTTGCCCAGGCCACATCGCAGAGCATGGCCGCGAAACTGAAATACGGGTCAATGCCGACTTTCAGCACTTTCGGCCGCGGCTTGCGCGTCGCCTCGTCCTGCTCGACGACCAGCGCCGTCTTGGTGAAGTGGTGAAATACCCAGTCGCGCAGGATCGGAATGCGCCGGGTCTGCCCGTTGTCGATCACGTCCTGCTCCAGCCGATCCGGGTCCGGGAACAGGCACATCCGGTCGCGCACGCGGTGGAGTGTCGTCTGCATGCAGCGATACTGGTTCAGGGTGATCGTGTAGCGGGTCCTGTCCTCTTCCGCTGTCTTCCGGTCGGAGCGGGATAGGTCGTCGCCCCAGACCATGGCGTCATCGCGCAGATCGGCGTAGCTGGCGAGGAACCCTTCGACCGCTGCAGCGAGCTCATGAAGCAGTACGGCGTGGTGGTGTGCGTGGTCGAGAGCCTGCCGAACGTGAACAGCGCGCGGCAACAGGAAGCTGCGGATCTTGGGATCTGCGTTCGGGTTCTGGGCGATGTAGCGGCCGCGCTGCGGGTCCTCGATCCAGCCGCCGCACACGGGGCAGGTCCAGACATACTCATCGAGCGGCGCGCCGGCGATCTGGCCGGTGTTGTAGCCGATGCTCTTGGCGGGGAACGTTCCGGTCGGGTCGGAGAGGTCGGAGAATGCGCCGCAGTGCGGGCACTCGGTGTGCCAGACTTCCTGCGTGCCCTCCTTGTACCAAAAATTGATGTCCAGGTCCGGCATGTTGGCCGTGCTCAGCATCAGCGTGAAGGCGACCTCGGAGTCGCCCATGCGGGCCCGCGCCTTGTCGATCTGGTCGAGCGTCATCTCCTGCACCTCGTCGAGGGAGACGACGTCCATCGGCCGCGATTCCGTGCTCACCTTGCCAGTGGTCCAGAGGAACATGAGCAGCGAGTTGGCGAACTCGCGCGTCAGCACGTTGCCCTCGCCGATGTGCCGGTCCTTGCCCTCCTCGAGGCGGTGGGTCAGCTCGCGATAGAGCTCCGGGGTGGAGCGCACGATCGGCATGAAGCGTCGCTCGGACTTGAAGGCCGCGGTGTTCTGGTCCGGCAGGAACAGGCCGATGTTCACCGGCCTCCATTTGCGCGCCATGTAGAGGTCGGCCAGCGTCTCCCAGACGGTGAGGCCGAGTTGGGTCGCCTTCTGGATCACCACCATCCGACCGGACGCCTCGGCCGTGGTGGAGGGGATGGCGTCGTAGATCGGCACCAGCGCCGGCCGATCCGTCAGCGAGAACGGCTTGCGGTCCACCAACATGCCACGCGCGGCCAGGCCCTCGCACCACTCGCGGAAGGTCATCGCCGCCGGAATGGCGCCCACTCCCCCTTCTCCACCACGCGCCAACTCCAGCGCGATCCGCTGGCGCAATCTGGCCGCGATGGCCGACGACTGAGGCTGATCGAACATTCACCCGCCCCATTGCGCCGCGATTTGATCGATATCTCGGAGGATCGCCTCCGCCGTCACGGGCGAGAGTTCCCGGATGCGCCGGATGATGGCTTCGTGTAGCCGGTCCACCTGGTTCACCTCGCGCATAGCCTGATAGAGCTTCGTGGCCGTCCCCAGGGCAGCCCGCATCCGGTCGGTGGCGCTGAGCAGCAGCCGAGCGTTGCGGACCTTGCCGTCCTCGGTCTTCGCATGGGCGATCAGCAGGTCCAGATTCTTGATGACGTAATCCAGCTTCTCGATCAC
>DATJPN010000122.1:0-3927 GCA_035506335.1 Steroidobacteraceae bacterium
CCGCCGTTCTGCGTGAAAGCGAATCGGCGACAGAGTTGTCCGGGATTCGCGCAGATCGGGTCTATCAGGGTGGCGTGATCGGGATCCTCAGGGCTCTTCGGGGCCCTCGGTCGTTGGGCGGATCATCTGGCCAGATGGCTCGGCCACGGTAGTGAGCCGCTCCGTGGCGATGCAGGAGACGAGGCAGCGTTCCTTGGCGTCGTTGGCCAGTTGAGCGGTCCAGGTGGTGAATCCGCCGTCGCCGAGCTCGGTCTGCCCGTGATCCGCGGCGATCCGCAGGGCGAAGGCGGTGTAGTAGCCACGCCCACGGGTGCGGCCCGGCTCATCGATCAGGAGGGGCGTGCCGTCGGCGAGGGCCGGGCGGACGGTGTCGGCGAGCCGTTCGGCGATGACCGGGGAGGCGAATACAGACAGCTCGATGCGCGGCTGCCGGTGAGGAATCAGGTCCTGGAGCACGTCCAGCCAATACGCCAGGTGCTGGGTCAGCATGCTCGCTTCGGTGCGGCCCGACCCGCTGTCGCGGGCGCTGGAGACAAGGGCGAACAGCCGGAAGTGGGCAGCTGCCCCCGGGCCGAAGACCTGGGCGCGCAGCTGGCGGTGGCAGGCCGCCAGGTTGACCTGGCCATCTTTTGGCTGGCCGCGCCGCCGCGCCGCCGCCTCGACGGCGAGGACGTTGGTGGAGTCGCTGACCACCTCGGTGTTGCGAACGGTGGCCACGACCCGGTTCTGGCTGACTGGCGCTACCGCGCTGCAGGTCCCTACCGGCGTGACAGGTGAAAGCTCAACCCCGGCGAAATGTGCTGGCAGCAATTGCCACAGCCGGGCTTCAACGGCAGCGACACGGCGCGGGTCCGAGGCCGCAGGGCGGACGAACCTGTCGCTGTGCCATCGTCGCATGACGTCAGCGGCCGTGGTCTGCTCAGCCCGTGCCCTGACAACGGTGATCAGCAGCGTCTGCAGATCGGTGGGCGGCAGGCCGCGCTCGAGTGCCTGCCGGGTACCGGCGGGCAGGGCACGCCAGACCCGCTCGGCAGCTCGATCTTCGCTGTCTGGCACCTGGCCACTGTCGCAGAGATCTGCCCCGCAAACCATTTGCGGCGCGCCGAAAGCGTCACCCGGCGAGGATGCCTCCCACCCCCATCCACCTGAGCGACCGGCAGGTCACCTCATACAGCCATGAGGACGCGCCCGAATGGATGATCTGTGCCCAGCCGCCGACTTGGTGGTACCCGACTGCCAGCCGCTCGAAATAATCGGCGATCAGGACGCTCGCGCTCTGAAACAGCAGTCGCGCTACGTGACGACCGCTGGCCGCGGCCATTACGCGAGATCCGCCGATCTGTATTTCCGGAAGCGGCCATCGATTGAAGGGTATTGCCGCACAGATCGAGGTGATCGGCGCGTGGTGATGGTCGCGCACCCAGTGCAGCGGACCCGCTCCGGATGGAGCGACGGCAGAGTCCGAAGTGTCCGCCGCGCTGTGACTTCGCGGCCGACCCGGCTATCGCTTCGGTGAACTTGCCCGCGGTCGGGCTGGCACACGGTGTCCGGCCTGCCGGCTGGTCTGGAGTGCTGTCATGGTGCGGGATCGTGCACCCAGACGCGGGATTGGGCCGAGGGCCTGGCATCCGGCTTGCCGGGCAGATGTCCGTGCAGAACGCGCCAGGCGCCGAGCGAGCTTGCCTGCCCGACATCCAGAATGTTGCCCGCTGCGACACTTCGACCCGGACGAGCAGCAGTATCAGAAGTGCCAGGTCCAATCGCCGGGAGTTGATGGAGGCGCACAGGCGCACCTCATTCCCATTTGCGGCCCCGTTGCTTGTGCCTCATGGGTGAGAGGTGGCCGGGGCTGACGGGGACGGCGGCGTGCTCGGAGAGGTGACCGTGGGCGAGACGGTCGCGGAGGTCGGGGTGCTCGGGACGGTCGGGGTCGCCGATGTCGGAGAGACTGTCGGTGTTGTCGTCGTGGCGGTCGGAGTGACTGACGGAGTTAGGGTGGCGATAGGGATTGTCGTTGGTGTCAATGTCGGGGTGGTCGAGGGTGCCGGTGTGGATGTTGTCGCGGGTGGGGACTGGATCGGGCCGACGAGGTTGGGCCCGGTGCTGAGGCGGCCGGTGAGCATCAGCGCGATCGCGAGCCCCGCCACGGCGGCGACGGCGATCAGGCCTCCGGTCGCGGCGCCGGCGGCGAAAGCGTGGCGCTCGCGTCGGTATTCGGTGCGGCGGCGCTCGCGCAGCCAGGCGGGGAGCGCGGCGTGGCGGGCGGCCCAGCTGTTGAACGGCGCGGCGGCCATGCCCAGCGTTGGCACGAACAGCAGGCCGGCCAGCAGCGGGCCGCTCAGGGTGCTTGTCTTGGTGAGCGCGCCGGCGATCCCGGCCGCGCCGAAGAGCGCGAGGATGGTCTCCGCCCAGTTGGCGCGCAGCGCGTGCCACCAGCTGGTCCGTTCGCTGGTCTTCGGGGTGCGCAGGAAGGCGGCCTTCTTGGCGAACAGGGCGAGCACCGAGGCGCGGGCGACGACGAGTGAGGTGGACTGCCAGATGAAGAACGCGCCGAGCGCGTCGCGCCAGGTCGCGCCGGTGCTGCGGCGCAGCAGCGCGATCGCGCGGGCTAGGCCGAGCAGGACGAGCACGGCGACGGTGGCGACGAGGAAGACCGTCAGCTTGCGGAAGAGCTGCCCGCCGCCGGTTGCGAGGTTCACCGCGCCGGCCAGCAGGAAGATAAAGAACAGCAGCCCGAGCAGGTCGCCGTACCACTGCAGCGCGCCGGACAGGTAGGACCAGCGCTGGCCGGCCGACAGGTGGTTCTTTCGTGTCTCATGGCCGGGGAGCAGGGACTTCCAGTGCATGCGCAGCAGCTGGATGCCGCCGAAGCACCACCGGTACCGCTGCCCCTTGAGCGCTTCGAACGTCAACGGCATGATCCCGCGGCCGCCGGACTCATCGACGTGCATGCCAGACCATCCCGCGCGGAGCAGCCTGAGGGAGATCTCCGCGTCCTCGGTGATGCACCATTCGTCCCAGCCGCCGAGCTCGTCGAGGGCGATCCTCCTGATCAGGCCCATCGTGCCGGCGAAGATCGCGCCGTCGCGTTCGTTCCTCGAGGGCTGGGAGACGGCGAAGAAGTACTTATAGGAGTAGTAGAGCCGCCGGTAGTAGCGGGCGTGCTGCCAGTGCCGGTAGTCCTGCGGTGCCTGCACGAACCCGATCCACGGGTCGGCGAAGAGCGGCACGCAGCCGCGCAGCCAGTCCGGCTCGACCTGGTAGTCGGAGTCGACGACGCCGATGATCTCGGCGTCGGGGTGGGTGAGGTGCTGTAGCGCGTAGTTGAGCGCGCCGGACTTGTAGCCGGGCCAGTTCTCCAGGTGCTTGAACGTGACGCCGTGCCGCAGGCACCAGGACTCGACCGGGCGCCACAGCGACTCGTCGTCGGTGTTGTCGTCGATGAGGACGATCTGGACGCGGGGATAGTCGAGGCGCAGCAGCGCGCGGAGCGTGCCGATGACCATGCTCGGCGGCTCGTTGTGCGCCGGGACGTGCACGCTGACCAGAGGCGGAGGGTTATCGGCTGCCGGGCCTACCGCCCGCAACGCCGCGGTTAGCACTCGGCGGCGCGGGTCAAGCGGGGTGCGCCTGCGGTGCCAATGCGCGGTGCCCAGCGCGTCGCACAGTTCCCACAGGTACGCGCAGGACATCAGCGCGGCGACCACCTCAAGGCACCACAGCAGCACGCCGCCGACCGTGCTTGCCGGGCCGAGGTGGCTGGCGAAGGTCCACTCGAGCGCGTACACCAGGTAGACCGCGAAGAGGTAGGTGCACGACGCCCAGCACAGGTGCGCCCGCGGCGACCAGTTCCTGGTGACCGGAAGCCAGAGCAGGCCGGCCAGCGCCACGGCCGCCCCGCCGAGGATGAGGTTGCCTTCGGTCGCC
>DATJPN010000123.1:0-6457 GCA_035506335.1 Steroidobacteraceae bacterium
CCACCGAGCGTGATCTGGTACCACTCCTGGCCGTGCTTGTCGACGCCCAGGATGCCGATATGTCCGACATGATGATGGCCGCAGGCGTTCATGCATCCCGACATCTTCAGCTCGATCTCGCCGATGTCGTACAGGTAGTCGTAGTCATCGAAATAGCGCTGCAGCTGGTTCGCGACGCTGATCGTGCCGGCATTGGCCAGGCTGCAGAAATCAAGGCCCGGACACACGATCATGTCGGTGAGCGTGCCGATGTTCGGGGTCGCGAGCCCCAGCCGGCGCAGCTCCCGCCAGGTCCGCGCCAGTTCCGTCTGCTTCACCTCGGCCAGCACCAGGTTCTGGTTGTGGGTGGCACGGATCTCCCCGAAGCTCACCTCATCGGCCAGCTGCGCCACTGCGTCCATCTGGTCGGCGGTCATGTCGCCCGGCGCCGCGCCGACCGGTTTGAGGCTCACGAACACCACGCGATACCCGGGCACCTTGTGGGCGCGGGTGTTGTAGCGGTACCAGGCGCGAAACTCCGCACCGGGGTCGATTCCGTCCCGCGTCAGCGGATCGCTGTCGGCGAGGGTCTCGTAGGGATGCGGGCGGAAGAAGCTGCGCGCATGCTCGACCTGCGCCTGGGTGAGCTGCGAGCCGAAGGCGCGCGAATCGCGCCACTCGGCTTCGACCTGGTCGCGGAATGCCGCGATCCCGAGCGACTTGACCAGGAACTTGATGCGCGCCTTGTGGATGTTGTCGCGCCGGCCGTAGCGGTTGTACACCCGCAGGATGGCTTCGGTGTAGGTGAGCAGGTCCCCCATCGGCAGGTAGTCGCGGATCACCTGACCGATCATCGGCGAACGTCCCAGGCCGCCCCCGACCAGGACCTCGAAGCCGAGATCGCCGTGCGCATTTCGGACCAGGTGCAGGCCGATATCGTGCACCTCGGTGGCCGCGCGATCCGCCGCCGCGCCGCTCACCGCAATCTTGAACTTGCGCGGCAGGTAGGTGAATTCGGGATGGAACGAGGACCACTGGCGCAGCAGCTCGCAGTAGGGCCGTGGATCCTCGATCTCGTCGGCGGCCACGCCGGCGAGGTGGTCCGAGGTGACATTGCGCACACAGTTGCCGGACGTCTGGATGGCGTGCATCTGCACGCTCGCCAGGTCCCCCAGGATGTCGGGCACGTCGGGGAGGCGCGGCCAGTTCAGCTGCAGGTTCTGGCGGGTCGTGAAATGGCCGTAGGAACGGTCATAACGGCGCGAGATCGAGGCCAGCATGCGCAGCTGCCTTGAACTGAGCAGGCCATAGGGGATGGCGATGCGCAGCATGGGCGCGAAGCGCTGGATATACAGGCCGTTGCGCAGTCGCAGCGGCCGGAACTCATCCTCGGACAGCTCGCCGGCCAGGTAGCGCCGGGTCTGGTCGCGGAACTGCGCGACCCGCTCATCGACCAGCGTCTGGTCCGTGGCATCGTACTGATACATGCCGGCAAATATAGGGTGAACCGTGCCGGCGTGGAAAATACCGGCTTGTTAGGGGCGCCGCACCATCCGGTTATGGCCCACCGGGGTGGGTGTGCAGGTTCAGCAGATCCTCCGGCGTGTCGATATCGATGGCCGCACCCGGCAGCGGCACCCGGACGATCCGCTCGCCGCCGCGCCGCAGGAGGGTGCGCGCTCCGGCTTCGCCGCGCAGCGCGCCCAGGGCGGCAAAGTCCTCCCGCGGAAAGATCGCCGGAACGCCGGTCGTACCGGCGTATTGCGCCGCCACGATGCAGTGGGGCTGCCGGCGCCAGGTTGCCACCAGGCGCCGCAGATCCTCGGTGCTGACGGCGGGCTGGTCCGCCAGCAGCAGCAAGGCGGCCTCGGCCGCGGCCGGAATCCGCGCCATGCCCGTGCGCAGCGAGCTGGCCATGCCTTCGGCCCAGTCGCGATTGATCACCACGGATGCCGGGCTGTGGCGCAGCAGCGGCGCGAGCTCGGCGGCATTCGCGCCGAGCACCACGGTGACCGACTGGCCCGCGACCTCCACGGCGCGCGAGACGGCCAGGTGCAGCAAAGGGCGACCGTTCAGGCGCACCAGCTGCTTGGGTGAGCCGAAGCGGCGGGAGGCACCGGCGGCGAGCACGATGGCATGCAGGTTCGCGGCCGCCGGCGCGTCAGGCTCGCTCACGAGACACCCATCGCGAGCCGCGCCGCGGCGTACAGCCGGCGCTCCTCGAGAATCGCATCGGCGTTGAGGTGCGCCGCCCGGCGCCAGTGCGCGATGCGCAGCGTCCTGCCGGCAAGCTCATCCAGCCCGTCGCTCCAGGCGTCCAGCAGCTGCAACAGGCGCTGCGCCCGCTGCAGCGGGCGCGCCGCGGTCTGCGTGACCCGGGAGGCCGCCTCCGCGACCTGGAGCAGCTGCGCCTGGGTGTCGCCGGACAGGCTCGGCGCCGCACGCAGCGCGGCTTGATGGCCGGCGAGTTGCTCCAGGAGGCGCCGGCCCGCCCAGTCGACGTACACCGCCACCGGTCCGGAGGATGCGGATCCGGCATCGCCCTCGCACACCGCCTCGAGGACTTCACGCAGGTGCGCCCGCTCCGCGGCCAGCTGCCGGCGGATGAAGTCGGTCTCGTTCACGCGCCGCCCGTCAGATGCGGAAACGGGCCGCCGGGCGCCCCGTGCAGCTGCGCATGAATCTGCGCCACGATCGACAGAGCGATCGATTCGGGCGCGCGGCCGCCGATATCGAGCCCGATGGGGGAGCGCAGCCGGCCCTCGAGCCGCTGCGCATCCGCACCCAGGTCCCCGAGCAGCTTGCCGCGCCGATTGGCCGGCCCGAGCAACCCCACGTAGGGGATGCGGGAAGCGCCGAGGGCACGCAGGTATTCCAGGTCGGAGGCCAGGTGGTGGCTCATGACGACCGCCGCATCGAATCCCTCGATGTCGAGGGCCTGCGCCAGCTCCTCCGGGCGGCCCGCGAGCACCTGCTCGGCCTGGGGGAAACGACTTGCCTGGGCGTAGGCCGGACGGTGGTCGTACACGGTGACGCGCCAGGCGAGGCGTGCGGCGATGTCCACGAGGGGCTGGGCATCCGGACCGCCTCCGAGCACCAGCAGCCGCGGCGGCAGGACCAGGGGTATGGCGAGCACCCACAGGGCCTCGCCGCTGCCCCCGAGTGCAGCCGGGCGCCCGGTGGCCCGCGCCCGGGCCAGCAGCGCCTGGATGTCAGCCCGCAGCGGCGGCGGCAGCGGCCGTCCCCCGCTGCGACCTTCTTCGAGGACGATGCTGCCGGACGGCAGGCCGGCCTGTGCGCAGGCGACGACGACGGCGGCGGCAGCCGGCTCGTGACGCCGGTAGGCACCGACGAACAGGTCAAGCGGCTGCCAGTCGTTTTCGGGACCGGCGCGCAGCAGCAGGATCTGCATCAGACCCTCGCAGCCCACGCCGAGTCCCCACAGCAGATCCTCGCTCCCCCCGGTATTGTAGGTGAGGAGCCTGGCCGTGCCGCTGTCGATGACCTGCAGGGCGTGCTGGTGCAGGTCGGACTCCAGGCAGCCACCGGAGAGCAGCCCCGCATACTCGCCGTCGGCGGCGATCAGCATCAGGGCGCCGGGCTTGCGGTAGGTCGAACCATTGGTGTGCACCACGACCGCCAGAGCCACGGCGCGACCGGCGCGGCGCTCCCGCTCGTACAGCGGCAACAGCGGTGCGATGAGGGCTTCCATATCCGCTGATTATGCTTGAAGTTGCGCCGGTCCGACCGCGTCAGTAGAGTCACGCGGCCTTTTTTTGGCGTGCGCCGAAGCAGACGAGCAGCAGATGAGTTCAAGCACCACCGTTCCCGCCGATGCAAGCCATTCCCGGGCCGTCGATCGCTGGGTCGTACACAAGTTCGGCGGCTCCAGCGTCGCGGATGCCGCCTGTTTCGAGCGCGTGGCCGCGATCATCGAGGCCCAGCCGCAGAAGCGCCTCGGGGTGGTGCTGTCCGCGTGCCGCGGCGTCACCGATGCGTTGCTGCATCTGGTGGTGCTGGCCGAGCAGCAGGACGAGCGCTACCAGGCCGAGCTGCAGGGGCTGCGCGAACGGCATGCCGTCATCGCCCGCACGCTCCTGCCGGCGCAGGACGCGGCGCTGTACCTGGCGGTGATCGATCGGGACTGCCACGACATCGAGGGCATCCTGCACACGGTGCAGCTGACGCGCTCGGCCGCCGACAATGTCCGCGACCTGATCGCCGGCTACGGGGAGATCTGGTCGACCCGGCTGTTCCATAAGTACTTCGAGTCGCGCACCCGGCGCGCGGGCAAGACCCTGTGGGTCGATGCGCGCCGCGTGGTCGTGGTGGAATGGGGCTCGCTGGGGCCCGCCGTGCAGTGGCCCGAATCACACGAGAACATGGAGCGCCTGGTGGGCGCGGATTTCGTGGGCACGCTGATCATCACCGGCTTCATCGCCGCAAACCGCAAGGGCCTGCAGACCACCCTGGGCCGTAACGGCAGCGACTTCTCCGGTTCGATCTTCGGTGCGCTGCTCGCCGCCGCCGAGATCCAGATCTGGACGGACGTCGATGGCGTGCTGTCGGCCGATCCGCGGCGCGTGCCGGATGCCAAGGTCATCGACTCGCTCTCCTACAACGAGGCGATGGAACTGGCGTACTTCGGCGCCAAGGTCATACATCCGCAGACCATGGCGCCCGCGGTCCGGCGCAACATCCCGATCTGGATCCGCAATACCTTCGCACCGGAGAAGCCCGGCTCGTTGATCTGCGCCTCGCCCGCATCGACGCTGCCGGTCAAGGGCATCACGAGCATCGAAGGTGTGGCGCTGATCAATGTCGAAGGCGCGGGCATGATCGGCGTGCCGGGCACCGCACACCGCCTGTTCGGCGCGCTGCGCGAAGAGGCAATCTCGGTGATCCTGATCTCCCAGGGCAGCTCCGAGCACTCGATCTGCTGCGCGATCCCTTCCGAGCAGGCCGAGCGCGCCGCCCGCGTGGTGCGCGGCGCATTCGACCGGGAACTCACCGAGGGCCAGATCCAGCGTGTCGACGTGGACACGGGGCTCGCCATCCTCGCCGTCGTGGGCGATGGCATGGCCGGCATGCCGGGGGTTGCGGCCAAGGTCTTCAACGCGCTGGGAGGTTCGGCGGTCAACATCCGCGCCATCGCGCAGGGCGCGAGCGAGCGCAACATCTCTGTGGTGATCGGCGCGAAGGACGTGACGCGCGCGCTGCGGGCCGTGCATTCGAGTTTCTATCTCTCGCCGCACACGCTCTCGATCGGCGTCATCGGACCGGGCACCGTCGGACGGGTGCTGCTCGACCAGCTGGCCTCGCAGAGCAGCCGCCTGCGCGAGCAGTTCCAGATCGACCTGCGCGTGCGCGGCATCCTGGCCACCGAACGGATGCTGCTGAGTGAAACGGGCGTGGACCTCGCCAACTGGCGTGCGGCCTTCAAGGCCGGGTCGGTGCCCGCGGACCTGCCGCGCTTCGTCGAGCACCTGAACGTGGATCACCTGCCGCACACCGTGCTCATCGACTGCACGGCGAGCGAGGCGGTGGCGCGCCACTATCCGCAATGGCTCGCCGAGGGGATCCACATCGTCACGCCCAACAAGAAGGCCAACAGTGCGCCGCTGGAGTTCTACCGCCAGGTGCGTGCCGCCGGCCGCACCAGCGGCGCGCACTACCTGTACGAGGCCACGGTCGGCGCCGGATTACCGGTGATCCAGACGCTGCGCGACCTGCGCGAGACCGGCGATGAGATCGAGAGCATCGAGGGAATCTTCTCCGGAACCCTGGCTTACCTGTTCAACGTCTACGACGGCAGCGTCGCCTTCTCGGAGATCGTCAGCGACGCCAAGCAGCGCGGCTACACCGAGCCGGATCCGCGTGATGACCTCTCCGGCATGGACGTGGCCCGCAAGCTGATCATCCTCGGCCGGGAGATGGGCCTGGCGCTGGAGATGTCGGACGTGAAGGTCGAAAGCCTGGTGCCGCCGGGACTGTCGGGATCCTCGATCGAGCAGTTCATGAGCGATCTGCCGCGCTTCGATGCCGGGATGAAGGAGCGCCTGAAGACGGCGCAGGCGCACGGCAAGGTGCTGCGCTACGTGGGCAGGATCACGGCCAAGGGCGAAGCGACCGTGGGCCTCGTCGAACTCGATCGCACCCACGCCTTCGCCAACATGGCGCTGACGGATAATGTCGTGCGCTTCGCCACCGGCCGGTACAATACCAACGCCCTGATCGTCCAGGGTCCCGGTGCGGGTCCGCAGGTGACGGCCGGCGGCGTGTTCGCCGACCTGCTGCGCCTGTCGGCTTATCTCGGAGCCCATATTTGAACGCCATGACCTCCGCCACCGCCTTTGCGCCGGCCTCGGCCGGCAACGTGGCCATCGGATTCGACATACTCGGCTTCGCGGTCGATGCGCTGGGCGACAAGGTAACGGTCACGCGCACGCCGCAGCCCGGACTCGCCATCTCGAGCATC
>DATJPN010000124.1:0-5985 GCA_035506335.1 Steroidobacteraceae bacterium
ATCAGCGCCCGGTCACGGGTCCGACCGGGGCGATATCTGCGCGTGCCGGAAGCCAACCCCGTGAGAGTGAGTTTCACGCACGATGATCACGGCGCCGCGCCCGAGGCCACCACGGCCGCGACCGCTGCCGCCACCACCGCCACGGCCGCGACCGCCGTGCCGGCTGCAACCGCGGCGATTCCGGCCGCCTCTGCCTCACCCGACGTTGCGCCGGAAACCACTGCCGGCGGGGTCTCCCCGCAGGTGGCGCTGCAGGAGAGCGAGCAGGACGCACGCGCCGTGGCCCAGGACAAGCCGCTGAACGCGTCCCAGCCGGTGTCGGCCGGGCAGGCCGAGGCCCTCACGCCCGGACTGGGACCGGCCGCGGTGGTCGCGGCGGACAATGCGGACGCGACGGACTATTCGGTGGCCCCCGACGACACCATCGTCGTGGCCGCGACCGAGACTCTCGGATACTACGCCGGATGGCTGAACGTCACTCCGGCGCGGTTGCGGGCGCTGAATCACCTGCGGGGCAAGGCCGGGGTGCGGATCGGGCGCAGGCTGAAGCTGGATTTCGCCCACGTCTCGCACGAGAAGTTCGAGACGCAGCGGCGCGACTATCACCGCCAGCTCGAGGCGGCCTACTTCGCGTCGCATCGGATATCCGGCACCCAGGTGCACGTCGTGCGCTCCGGAGACTCCCTGTGGAACCTGACGCATCGTTTCGGGGATCTGCCGGAATGGCTGCTGCAGCAGTACAACCCGGATGTGGCCTTCGACGAGCTCAGGGCCGGCGCGCAGATCGTCCTGCCACGCGTCGAGGATCTGGGCACGGCGGGCGAGAACTGAAGACCTGTCGGCAAATGGCGTCGGGCAGGAGGCGGTTGTGACGGGCGTACTTCGCCCGAAGGCCGGCAGACCCTATACTTCAACATATGCGTGAGAGTCCGAATTCCGGATGGGTACGGTTGGCGGGTGCGTCGGTGCTGGTGGCGGCGCTGGCGATGGGCCTCGCCGCGGGCGTGCCCGCGGCGCTGGCGTCCGGCAAGCCGCACGGTCCGGCCCGGGAAACGGCCCGCGCGCAGGCCAATGCGAGCGAGGGTGATGCCAGCGCCGTACCGGCCGCGATGCTGGCCGACCGGGTGATCGTCCGCAAGGCCGAGCGGCGCCTGTACCTGATGCACGATGGCGCCGTACTGCGCTCCTACCGCGTGGCGCTCGGACTCAATCCGGTGGGACCGAAGGAACAGGAGGGCGACTCGCGCACCCCCGAGGGACACTATCAGCTGACCCGTCGCAATCCCCACAGTGACTACTTCCTGTCCATACAGGTTTCCTACCCCAACGACCGCGATCTGCTGCGCGCACGGCGCAACCGCCTGGTGCCGGGCGGGTCGATCATGATCCACGGACTGCCGAACGAGCTGCGCCGCGAGCCGGATTACTACGAGAACCGCGACTGGACCGACGGCTGCATCGCGCTGTCGGACTCGGACATGCTCGAAGTGTGGCTGATGATTCCGCCGGACACGCCCATCGACATCCTGCCGTAGCCGGCGCCCGTTCGTTTGAACACCAACAGCATCATCATCCCGGATTCGGTGGACGCGCTGGTCGCGCCGCGCGGAAGCCTCGAGAACCTCTCGCAGGAGGAGATCACGAAGCTCCTGGACACCAGCCACAGCGGCTTGTACGGCCTGTTCCGCAAGTGCGCCCTGGCCGTGCTCAACACCGGCAACGACACCGACAACGCGAAGGAGATCCTGGAGCGTTACGCGGACTTCGACATCGAGGTGGTGCGTCACGCGCGCGGCATCAAGCTCGAGATGCGACACGCACCGGCCACCGCGTTCGTGGACGGGGAGATGATCCGCGGCATCAAGGAGCATCTGTTCGCCGTGCTGCGCGACGTCATCTACACCGCCGGTGAGATACACGACAGCCGGCTGGTGTCGCTCACGGATTCCGGTGCGGTCACGAACGCGGTGTTCCGCATCCTGCGCAACGCGCGCGCGCTCGAGTACAAGGGCCGGCCGAACCTGGTCGTGTGCTGGGGCGGCCACTCGATCGGCGACGCGGAGTACAACTACACCAAGAAGGTCGGGTACGAGCTCGGCCTGCGCGGCCTCGATGTCTGCACCGGCTGCGGACCCGGCGCGATGAAGGGCCCGATGAAGGGCGCGACCATCGGACATGCCAAGCAGCGGGTCATCGGCAGCCGCTACATCGGTCTCACGGAGCCGGGCATCATCGCCGCGGAGCCCCCCAACCCGATCGTCAGCCAGCTCGTGATCCTGCCGGACATCGAGAAGCGCCTCGAGGCCTTCGTCCGCATGGGGCACGGCATCGTGGTGTTCCCGGGCGGCGCGGGCACCGCCGAGGAGATCCTGTATCTCATCGGATTGCTGCTCGATCCGGCCAATGCGGGCCAGCCCTTCCCGGTGGTACTGACGGGACCGGCCGCGAGCAGCGGCTACTTCGAGCAGATCCTGCGCTTCGTCGAAGGCACGCTCGGCCGCCAGGCGGTGCAGCATCTGGAGGTCGTCATCGATGATCCGCCGACGGTGGCCCGGCGCATGGTCGCCGGCATGGAGTCGGTGCGCGAATTCCGGCGCGAGCGCAGTGATTCCTACAACTTCAACTGGCTGCTCAGCGTCGGCGTCGAGCTGCAGCGTCCGTTCCAGGTCTCGCACGAGTCGATGCGTTCGCTCGTGCTGTCCCGCGCGCAGCCCGCGCACATGCTGGCCGCGAACCTGCGCCGTGCCTTCTCGGGCATCGTCACGGGAAACGTCAAGGACTACGGCGTGCAGGCCATCGAGCAGCACGGACCCTACGAGCTGAACGGCGACAAGAACGTCATGCGGCTGCTCGATGAACTGCTGACGGCATTCGTCGCGCAGGGACGCATGAAATTGCCGGGTACGGCCTACAAGCCCTGCTACCAGCTCGTCGCGTGACATAACGCTCGCGCGTGCCGCCGCTCGACGATGGGTGTGACCCAGTTCCTGTAGGTTTACCGGCGCAACTCCGTACCCTGCTCGCAATCACTTCAGGAGTTGTCGCATGAACTCATCAGACCGGACACGGGGTGACCCACTGGGCGCTCCGGCACAGTCCACCGCCGTGGCCGCGCCACTGGCGGGCACGGAGGAGTACGGCTCGTGGCTGGATCGCATGCAGCGGGCGCGCACCCGTCATGCGGCGATCACCCGCAACCTCTACACCTGGTCCAACTACAAGAGCTGGGCCGATCAGGTGAAGGGCTCCTGGGAGCAGGAGCCGGAGCGTAAGTAGGCGCTCAGCTGTTTCCGGCGAGCGGCGTGACATCCGGCGCCGCGGTGCGCTGCGGAGCGGCCTTGTTCTCCAGCCAGGCGATGAGCGGCTCCCAGGCCTTCGTGTCGTCGTAGATGTGGTGTCCCTTCATCTCGTGGATGCCCGAACCGCTCTCCACGGCGCGGATGTAGTTCTGCGAATCGCGCAGGGTGGCGACGATGGGGATGCCGAGGGTCTCGAGGAAGCGCAGCAGCGACTGGTAGACGAGGGTGTTCACCTTGACCCGGTTGGCGATGACGCCGAGGCGGTTGTCATGGCGCCGGATCTTCGCCACCAGCAGCAGGTCGCGGATGCAGCGCGAACAGGCGTGGATATCGATGTCCGAAGGCAGGACCGGCACGAGGATCTTGTCCGACAGGCGCGTCAGCTCGACCATCGTCTGACCGGTGACGGCCGCCGGCGTGTCCAGGATGATGTGCGTGGCATCCGGCGGCGGACGCAGCTGGAAGGAGCGCGTCACGCGCGAATCGCGCTCGTGCGCCGAGATGAGATGAACCTTGGGACGTGCCGGATCGCGTCTCGACACCCACCGCCCGGATGATCCCTGAGGGTCATAATCCATGAGCACCGGCCGTTGCTGCTGCGAGGCGTAATAGCCCGCCAGGTTCACGGCGATGGTCGTTTTGCCGGACCCGCCCTTGGGGTTCAGGACGACGATACGCTGCATGGAATCACAGAGTACTGGTGCCGCCCGAGCGCCGCAAGCGATGCCACAGATGAGATCTTCCGCACGCCAGGTGTCACATTGAATTTGTACGCTTCATCCATGGAACGACTGTTGCTGCTATGGGACGAAATCGATGATCTGGCGGGTGTCGGCCGCTGCCTGGTCGCCCGCGCGCTGATGCGCATCCATCCGCGCCGCTGGTAGCCGCCGCCACCGGTGCGAATTTGCAGATCCGGCTTGAAAAATCCGCCGGGACACCCAAGATGCACGCCTGCTCAACCTTCTGAACGGCAGGATCGCGCATGACTGAAAACCAGAAAACCACCCTCGGCTTCCAGGCCGAGGTGCGTCAGCTGCTGCAGCTGATGATCCACTCGCTGTACAGCCACAAGGAAATCTTCCTCCGCGAGCTGATTTCGAATGCCTCGGATGCCAACGACCGGGTGCGCTTCGAGGCCATCGCGACCCCGGCCCTGCTCGCGGACGATACCGAGCTCGCGGTGTGGGTCGAGGGCGATCCGGCGGCGGGCACTCTCACCATCCGCGACAACGGCATCGGCATGAGCCGCGAGGAGGCGATCGCCAACCTCGGCACGATCGCGCGATCGGGAACCGCCGAGTTCTTCAAGTCCCTGTCCGGGGACCAGCAGAAGGACTCGCAGCTGATCGGGCAGTTCGGCGTCGGCTTCTACTCCTCGTTCATCGTGGCCGGGCGCGTCGAAGTGCTGACCCGCAAGGCGGGGGCGCCGGCGAACCAGGGCGTGCACTGGGAGTCCAGCGCCGACGGGCAGTTCACGGTGGAAGACGTGGACCTGCCGCGCCGCGGGACGACCATCATCCTGCACCTGAAGGAGGACTGCCGCGAGTTCGCCGACAGCTGGCGCCTGCGCTCGCTCATCCACCGCTACTCGGATCACCTGAGCTTTCCGGTGATGATGCGCAAGGAGGCCGGCCAGAACGCGGGCAAGGACGCCGCCGCCGCCGAGGCGCCGTTCGAGGCGGTCAACCAGGCCCGCGCCCTGTGGACGCGTCCCCGGACCGAGGTGACCGACGAGGAATACAAGCAGTTCTTCGAACACATCGCGCACGACCCCACCGAGCCGCTCGCCTGGAGCCACAACAAGGTCGAGGGCAAGCGCGACTACACCAGCCTGCTCTACATCCCCGGCCGCGCGCCCTTCGACCTGTGGCACCGGGATGCCGCCCGGGGCCTGAAGCTGTACGTGCGCCGCGTGTTCATCATGGACGACGCGGAGCAGTTCCTGCCGCTGTACCTGCGCTTCATCAAGGGCGTGATCGACTCGAGCGACCTGCCGCTGAACGTCTCGCGCGAGCTGCTGCAGCAGGACGCGGACGTGGAGGCGATGAAGGGCGGCCTGACGCGCCGGGTCCTCGAGCTGCTGGCGCGGCTCGCGAGCGACGAGCCGGCCAAGTACGCGACCTTCTGGAAGGAATTCGGCGCGGTGCTGAAGGAGGGGCTCGCCGAGGACTACGCCAACCGCGACAAGATCCTGCCGCTCCTGCGCTTCGCCAGCACCCATGAGGCCGAGGATGCCCCGACGGTGAGCCTCAAGGACTACGTGGGCCGCATGAAGAGCGGGCAGGAGCGCATCTATTTCGTCATCGCCGACAGCATCGCGGCGGCGCGCAGCAGCCCCCATATCGAGCAGCTGCGCGCGCTCGGGATCGAGGTGCTGCTGATGGCCGAGCGCGTCGATGAGTGGGTGATGGGCCAGGTCGAGGGCTTCGAGGGCAAGAACTTCAAGGACGCCGCCCGCGGCGATCTGGAACTGGGCGGCCTGGAACCGGAGGCCGGCAAGGACAAGGCGAAGGAACAGAGCAAGGAGCACGAGGCGCTCCTCAAACGCGTCAAGGACACCCTGGGCGAGCGCGTCGCCGAAGTGCGTGTGGCCTCGCGCCTGACGGACTCGCCCTCCTGCCTGGTGCTGGGCGAGCGCGACCTGGGTTCGGCCATGCGCCGTATCCTCGAGGCCCAGGGCCAG
>DATJPN010000125.1:0-10924 GCA_035506335.1 Steroidobacteraceae bacterium
ATCCGGGTCGACCGGTCATGAATCGAGTGGGACTCAAGCCCGGCATCGACCTGCGAGGCGACGGAGGCTGTGTGGTGGCGCCGCCTTCGGTGCACCCGAGCGGTCGTCCCTACTCCTGGGTCAAGCGGCGTACCCCCGACGAGGTTCCCCTCGCTTCGCTGCCCGACTGGCTGCTGGCCGCAGCGGGTTCCGTGCGTCGGGGCCACCCGCTCGCGCACTGGCGCTCGCTCGTGCGCGAGGGGGTGGAGGAGGGCCAGCGCAACGAGAGTCTCGCATCCCTCACCGGGCATCTGCTTGGACGCGACGTCGACCCCGAGGTCGCGCTCGAGTTGTTGCTCGCCTGGAACCGCGTCCGCTGTCGACCGCCTCTCGAGGATGCCGAGGTTGCCGGGGTCGTCAGGAGCATCTGGCGGCTGCACGAGCAGGAGCAGGGGGAGCCTCGATCACAGCCGTGACGCATCATGACCCGGGATCGGCGTCGGCAAGCTCGGGTTCGCCGCAATGGGCGGCGATGTGGCGGCGGGTGGCATCGCGGATTCGCAGCGCCGCCGCCATGTCATCGAGCCCGGTCGGTGCCGCAATCGGTGACCCGATTTCCACCGCGATCGGGCCGCGGCGCGGAAACCACGTGCCGTCGCGCAGCACCGAACGCGTGCCGCGAATCGCCATGGGAACGGTCGGCGCACCGGCGGTGGCGGCCGCGAGAAAGCCTCCGAGATGGAAGGGACGCAGCCCGGGTGCCCGGGTGAAAGTGCCCTCGGCGAAGACGACGAGCACGTGTCCCGCGCGCACGGCCTCGCTCATGGCCTGAGCACTGGCGAGGCTCTCGCGGGTCTGCTCGCGCGCCACGAACAGTGTGTCGAGGTGCTCGAGGAACCGACGCACGATCGATCGCTGCGCGAGTTCCCGCTTGGCGACGAACGAGCACGGGCTGCCGAGAGCCGCCAGCGCGATCAGCGCGTCGAGATAGCTCGAGTGGTTCGCGACCACGACGCACGGACCCGCGGCCGGCAGATGCTCGGCCCCGCGCACCGTCATGGGCAAGCCGACGGCACGGATGATGAGCCGCGCGCTGCGATGTGCGAGGCGCCAGGCGCGAGCCCCGTGCGGCAGGGCGGCGACGGTGAGCCAGGTACCGGCGCCCACCCCGTACACGACGACCCAGAACCAGGCGGCATAGAGCGACCGCCGTGCCGACAGCACCATTCGCTGCAGCTCGGGCCGGACGGCACTGGCGGCCAGGCGCAGCGACTGCCACCACAGCGCGCGCGGTCGCGCAGGCCGTGTCGGACTTTCGTAGACCTCACGGCTCGCGGCCCGGCGGATCTTGCCGCTCGAGGTCTTGAGGACGGTGTGCGGCGGAACGAGCACGACCTCATCGGCCGGCTCGCCGAGGACCTCGAGGATCCGGGCCGATATCCGGGCGGAAAGATCCGCCCGCTCACCGGGATCCTCGGCATAGGTCTCGGCCATGACCACGAGGCGTTCCGTCGCGCCCTCCCTGCCGTGAGCGCCGAATACCGCGACGCACCCCCGGCGGACCCCGCTGACCGTTCCGACGGCCGCCTCGAGCTCATCCGGATGAATATGCCGGCCGGCGCGGATGACGATGTCCTTGATGCGGCCCGTGATGTAGACCTCGCCGCGCGCCAGGTAGGCGCGATCGCCGCTCTCGAGCCACCCTTCGTGCACCAGGCGCGCCGTCGCGTCCGGGTTGTTGAAGTACTGCCGGGTGGCGGAGGGTCCCCGGAACTGCAGCCGGCCCTCTTCGCGTTCCTGCAGCTCGCGCCCGCCCGCATCGACGACCCGGATCTCATAGCCGGGTAGCGGCAGGCCGCAGCTGACGAAGCGCAGCGGGCTCGCGGCATCGGGGGTTGCCGGCCGCGCGATGCGGGATGACATGAACGCGTCGCGTTCGATGCGATCGACTGCCGGCGCGCGCCCCAGCGGCGGAAACGTCAGTCCGACCGCACATTCCGCGAGCCCGTAGACCGGCAGCAGCGCCTCGCGGCGGAATCCGTAGCGGCCGAAGCGCTCGCAGAACCGGTCGAGTGTTTCGGGCATCACCGCTTCGGCGCCGTTGAACGCGACCCGCCAGCTGCCGAGATCCAGTCCGGCGAGATCCCGCTCCGCGATGCGCTTCACGCACAGCTCGTACGCGAAATTCGGGGCCGCGGACAGCGTCCCGCGATGGCGATGGATCGCCCACAGCCAGCGCTCCGGCCGGGCGAGGAAGGCGAGCGGAGACATGATGACGAGCGGACGGCCGAAGTAGAGCGTCCCGAGCCACGCGCCGATGAGGCCCATGTCGTGATAGAGCGGCAGCCAGCTCACGAACACGTCCGAGGAGACCACCCGGATGCTGTGCCCCATCGCCCGGATGTTCGCGAGCAGGTTCGCGTGCGTGAGCGTGACGCCCTTCGGATCTCCCGTGCTCCCGGAGGTGTACTGGAGCATCGCGATCGAGTCGGCCGTCACCACGGCCGGCGCAGCCGGGCGGCCGCGCGCCAGGAGCTCCGCCACGGTCCCGATGCGCCTGAGGCACGGCACGTGCGCCTGCAGCAGCCGTCCGGCCCGGTGGACTGCGGCATCGGTCAGCATCGCGACGACACCGGCGTTTACGAGGATGCGCGCCTGCCGGCGTACGAGCTGCTCGAGCTGTGCCGCCGTCCCAGGCGGGTAGATGGGCACCGGTACGGCGCCGCAGAGCAGCACCCCCATGAAGGCGATGAAGTATTCGGCACCCGTCGGCAGCATCAGTGCGACTCTCTCGCCGGGCGCGACGCCGCGAGCCTCCAGACTGCCCGCGACGGTGCGCGCCTGGCTCCACAGCTCTGCGTAGGTGACGGTCCGCTCGCCGTCCCCCTCGAGGAGGATCTGGCCGACCGCCTCCGGATGGCACTCGGCGTGCCAGCGCAGCACGTCGATGAGCGTGGTCGCAGTGTCCGGCGCCGGGCCGGCGCCGGAAGGCAGCGGCGGCGGGGCCGGATGGCGCGCCGGAACGCTCGCGCGCGGACCTGCCCGCTCGACCGCCCGCAGCAGCTCGCCGAGGGTGGAGGCTGCCTCGAAGGTGGCATCGGGCAGCCGGATGCCGAAGGCCTGCTCGACCCGGTGCAGCAGCTCGACCCGCGCCAGGCTGTCGAGACCCAGATCACGCTGGATCGAGCTGGTGGCGGAGAGGGACAGACCCGAAGCGTCCCGGCCGCGCAGGTCGCCAATTGTCGCCCGTGCGACCTCGATCAGCAGCGACAGACTGTCGGTGCCGACCATGGAACCCGCCGGGGCCTCAGGCCCCGGGCTCGCCGCCTTTGACGGGCTTCACGTCCTGCCGGCGCAGGCGCTCGTGGTCTTCGAGCTGTCGCCGCATCGCATGGAACGCGTCACGCAGCGCGACGTAGACATCCTCGTGCGTGTGCCGTTCGCGATGTTCCCGGCTCACGACGAGCTGATGCCGCGGCACGGCGAGCTCGATCCCCACTTCGAAGATCCGGCCCTGGAGCTGGTGCTGATGAGGCACCTCGATCGTCACATGGCAGCTCATGATGTCGGCGCTGAACCGCTCGAGCCGCGCCGCGAGCTCCCGCACCCGTGCCTCGAGCGCCGGTGAGGGGTCCATATGACGAAAGGTGATCTGCAACGGAAAAGGCATGAAACGATCCCTCCATCTGGAGCCGTGGAACCCCCGCCATCTGGCAGCGTGGCTCCGCGGCACGGCCCGCGCCATGCGTAGCTGTACGGATGTCCGGCGGCCCGGCGATCGTGCCCAATGCAACGCAAGGCGGGCCGCGGTGCCAGCCGGTCGCACCGATGGAGACGAATGCAATGGACCAGGAGCTGGATACGAAACAGACCGCATCCCTGAAGGGGACTCTGGATCGTCTGTCCGCGACGCTGCAGGCTGCCGTGCGGACGCATCTTCTCAAGTCCGACGACGAGCGGGCGCGGCTCCTCGCCGATCGTGTCGGTGATCTCGAGGATGAGGCGGTCAATGACCTGATCATCGATCTCGATCTCGCGCAGATCGATCGGGACCTGGATGAGCTGCGGGACGTGCAGGCGGCGCTCGAGCGCATGCGGCAGCGAACCTATGGTGTCTGCATCACCTGCGGCGGGGCGATCTCCTTCGACCGGCTCGAGGCCTATCCGACCGCCAAGCGCTGCGTGCGCTGCCAGCGGATCCACGAGAAGACCTACCAGGAAAAGAGCACGCCGCGACTGTGAAGGCGGCCGCCTGCGCCGCCGGCTGGCTCGAAACGATCTAGCGGTTGCGGAGCAGGCGCACTCCGAGCAGGGCGACGGCGCCCAGCGCTGCAATCGACAATGAGTACGCAACCAGACCGGCTGCAACGAACATCACGATGGTGCCCGTCACGCGCAGTGCACGATATCCGCCACCGGGCGTCCTGATTCTTCCCTCGAAATCCCGCGCCGGCCTGAAAAGCTGCTTCAGCAGGGCTTCATCGATCCCACCGGTCTTTTCCAGGATCCGCCGCAGCGTTTCATGCTTCTCGGCGTTCTTGCGGGATTCGGCCCAGAGGCCTACTCCGACGATCACAGCAATGAATATCCAGAAGCCCAGCGCGCCCGCATCGAATCCCGTGTGCAAGTCCATCTGATGACTCCTGCGATTGGTAGCCGTCTGTGTACAGGAGATGCGCGCCGGAGGCGACTGGATGCAGGTCCGTGGAAATAATTCCGGCGCCGATTCCGCATTGCATCACCGGTGGCCTGCCGCATCGGACGCCATACGGCTGCTGCGTTGCGCCGGCTCGGTTCGATCGCTTAGCGTAATGGCGTCATGGCACGTCCCGTGCGACGGGCGGGCCCCAGCGATTTTCCCTGATCGGAGCGGCGAACTTGATCCCACAATCGAATTCAGTCTCGCGGCCCACTGGCCGCCCGGTTACTCCTGACGGTCGACTGCCGATCGTCATCGGCGTTACCGGACACCGGAATCTGCGCAATGCCGATCTGGCCGTCTATCGCGCCCAGATCGGCGAATTCTTCGACTTGCTGCGGACCCGTTATCCGGCGACACCGCTACGGGTCGTGTCCCCTCTCGCGGCGGGCGCAGACCGGCTGGTGGCGCAGATCGCCCTCGATCGCGGTTACGAACTCATCGTACCGCTGCCCTTCAGTCCCGCCGACTACGAACGGGATTTCCCCGATTCCGTGGAGGAGTTCCGCGGCTTGATGCAGCGCGTGCCCCCGGAGCAGGTCTTTGTCTGGCCCCGGTCCGATGCCGGCAATCCACGGGAGTCGCGCGAGCCGCAATCCGTTCGTGATCAGCAGTATCGCGAAGTCGGCGCCTTCGTGGTCGAGCAGAGCCACATCCTGCTCGCCATCTGGGATGGGGTCCTCGACGATGCGGACGCCGGTACGTCGGCAATGATCGGTCTGAAGCTCGGCCAATCCGCGGCCGCGCCGGTCAACGGCAGTACCGCGCTTGATCCCGAGGACAGCGGACCGGTCTTCAGGGTCCATGCCGTCCGCGCCGGTTCCACTGCGCCCCTCACCCGACAGGTGTCCTGGATATTTCCGCAGGACAATCAGGTTGAACTATTCGACACGGTCTGCAGCCGTATCGACCGGTTCAACTGCGAACCGGCGCGGTCGCATATCCACCCGAATCTGGCCGCGGTGGCGGCCTCGCTCCTTCCCGGTGTCGCCGCCGAGGCGGCAGCGGACCCGGAACTCGGCGCCGCATTTGCCGTCGCAGACCGGCTTGCCGCTCACTATCAGCGCATTACCTACCGGACCTTGCGGCTGACCCTGTCGGTAGCGGCAATGATGGCGCTGTCGTTGGAGATCTACTCCGAGATCCTGCCGCTGCGAGTCGTGCCGCTCACGTACCTGCTGTTATTTGCGTTTCTGACGCTGATCTTCGTGTGGCACGGGCGCCTGGATGCCCAGGGCCGCTATCTCGACTATCGCGCGCTTGCCGAGGGGCTGCGTGTGCAGTTCTACTGGCGACTGGCCGGGCTGGCGGATACGGCCTCGTCCTCGTACCTGCGCAATCAGCTCGATGAGCTGCGCTGGATCCGGGAAGCATTGCGTGCCACAGCCGCGGTCCCGCCCCCCGCCCGCGCCCAGCCGGACGTGGCGCTCACCTGCTGGGTGCATGGGCAGGCCGGCTACTATGCCGGACGCGCACAACTGCATGACCGGCGCTCGCGCCGGATGGACTACTGGTCGAGAGTATCGCTGGGCGTCGGTCTGCTCGCCGCGGGTTGCCTGGTGCTCCTGTGGACCAGGCTCCAACATCTTCCGGACTGGCACCACGGGCTGGTGCTCGCGATGAGTCTGGCGCCGATCGTCGCGGCGCTGTGGCAAACGTATTCGGAACGCAGCGGCGCGCGCACCCAGGCCAACCAGTTCGCGCGCTTCGCGGCCATATTCCGCCGCGCCGAACGGTTCGTCGATCGGCTCGAGTCCGGGCAATCCACGCCGGAGCGCCGCCGAAGCAAACTGGCGTTGCTTCGCGAGCTGGGGCGCGAGGCCCTGATGGAAAGTGCGAACTGGGTGCTGCTGCTGCGCGAGCGGCCGATGGCCTTGCCGAAGAGCTAGCACACCTCGGGCGCGACGTGCGCTCAGGTCGTGCTGGTCCTGTCGCCCGGCAGCAGCTGTTGCAAGGCCTGTGAAAAACTCCAGCCCGCGTGTGAAGCGTTGCGCTCCAGGATCCAGACCAGATCGAACCGGTCCTCCGGCCAATGCGGCGGACACTCCGGCAGCCTGCCGGCGATGCTCGTGACCAGCCGCGGAATGGCGCCGTGATGCCAGACGATGAGGGTCGGTGATGGCGCCGTGGTCACCACCGCCGCGAGCTGTGCCTCCTGTTCTTCGGCGAAGGCATGATTGACCGGGATCCCGAGCGCCGACGCGAGCGGTCCGGCCGTGTGCATCGCCCGCAAGCTGGGACTGTCCTTCGTGGCATCCGAGGCGAAAATCGAGCGCGGAGTCTGGATCCGGCCGCCCTCTGGATGCCCGCCGGGCGGCGCAAACAGATGCACGAGGGCGCCCGCCCGTTGCCATCCGCGCACGGTCAATTCGTGATGCGAAGGGCGGCCGTCTTCACTGATGCCCCGGTCATGACTGCCATGCTGATGCTTTTCCGCATGCCGGATGATCATGATCTTCATCATGGCGGTGACAGGGCCCCGGGTCGACGGCGTGCTTGCACAACAGACCGAAGTTGGACAGCATTCCTCGAAGGGGGAAGTTACCAAAATGGGCTCGGTTGTGCGGGGATTTTGCTCGCGCCTCGTCGTTCTGGCGGCAGCCCTGGTGCTGCTCGTCCCGGCCACGGCCGCCCCCTTGCATCGCATCGTGGCGATCGGCGACCTTCATGGCGATTTTTCCGCGTGGCGGGATATCCTGCGCGCCGCGAGCCTCGTGGACGAGGATGGCCGCTGGACCGGCGGGGAGACGATCCTGGTCCAGGCCGGCGATGCCGTCGATCGCGGCCCGAGTTCCCTCAAGATCATCCAGGATCTCATGCGGCTGCAGAAAGAAGCGGCCCGCGCCCACGGTCAGCTCATCGCCATGGTCGGCAATCACGAAGCCATGAACCTGACCGGGGACCTGCGCTACATCTCGGCCGCCGACTATGCCGGTTATGCCGACAGCCGGTCGGCCTCGCGACGTGATTTCGTCTACGATTCGAACCGGACCGCCATCGAAGCCGCCTATCGGGAAAAGGACCCGCAGATGAGCGGCGAGGCGATCAGGAAGGCCTGGTTCGAAGCCTACCCGCTGGGACGGATCGAGCACCAGATCGCCTGGGGCGATCATGGCGCGATCGGTCGATGGGTCGTGAAGAATCCCGTCGTGGTTCTGCTCGACGGCACGCTTTTTGTGCATGGCGGCATCAGTCCGGCGTATATCGGGATGACGGTGGCCGAGATCAACAGTCGCGCCGCGGCGGCGATGCGTGCGCGAAGCACCGACCCCAAGGCCATCATCAATGACGACGAGGGGCCGCTCTGGTATCGGGGGCTCGCGCAGCCGCCGGCGTCCGACAACGGCGACGCACTCGCAGCATCGACTCCGGCGCAGATCCACCCCGCGGGCGAGGACCAGCTCGACGCCCTGCTGTCGGCCTATGGCGCCAGCCGAATCGTGGTCGCCCACACGCCCATCCTGTCGGGCATCGCCTTCTTCGACGACGGCAGGCTGATCTGCATCGACACTGGAATATCGGCTGTCTACGGCGGTACGGTCTCCTATCTGGACATCGTCGACGGAACGCCGGTGCCGCACGCCGTCTCACGATCCCGCCAGGCCTCAGGACATGGAGCACCGTGATGTGCAGGGTTCCGGGCATCGCACTCGCCGCGGCGACATTCGCCATCCTGGTCTGGGCCGGTCCGGTCCGCGCCGACGGTCCCAAACCGCTGTTCGCCAGCGACGAGGTGCTGAGCCTGTCCCTCACGGGACCCCTCGACTCGATCTCGCGCAAAGTCGCCGCCGAACCGGTTTCGGCCGTGCTGCAGGTAAAAGGCACGGCGGGGGAATCCCTGCCGGTGACCCTGTCGGCGCGCGGCATCACGCGGCGCCGGGAAGACATCTGTTCGTTCCCGCCCCTGCGCGTCGAGTTCACGGAAAAACCCGGACGGTCTTCTGTCTTCAGGGGACAGAAGCGGCTGAAGCTGGTGACGCATTGCCAGCGTGACGTGGATTACCAGCAGTACCTGCTGCTGGAGTACACCGCTTACCGGCTGTATCGCGCCCTGACACCGGAAGGCTTCGATGTCCGCCTCGCCAGGATCGACTACGCCCGCGCGGACGGTCACGTCTTCACCACCCGGCTCGGCTTTTTCATCGAGGACATCAATGACGTCGCGAAGCGCAACGGACTGGAACGATTGCGGGGTGTGCGGAGAATCTCCTCCTCGCAACTGGATCCCGCCGCCGCGGCGCGCTTCGCGGTGTTCGAGTACATGATCAGCAACCTGGACTGGGCCATGACGGCCGGTCCGGCCGGCGAGGATTGCTGCCACAACTCCCGGCTGCTGGGTCCCGCGGGCGTGACGGGCGCCTCGACGGGCCTGATTCCGGTGCCTTACGACTTTGACGAAACGGGCCTGGTCAACGTCCCCTATGCCGCGCCGCCGGACGGCATCCGTGTCGCCGATGTGAGAGAGCGGCGCTATCGCGGCTTCTGCGTGCATAATGAAGAAGCGAAGGCGTTCCTCGCCCAGATTTCAGGCCGCCGCGACTCACTGATGGCCATTCTCGATGCGACGCCGGAGTTGACGGACCGGACGCGCCGGATCGCGGCCCGGTATCTCGGCGGGTTTTTTGACGAGGCGGGATCGCCGTCGAAGGTGGCCGATCTGATGAAGGTCTGCCTGCATTGATCGCGTGAAGGGGCCGGGGGCCGCAAGTCGTGAAACACTTGAGCTTTGACAGTTCTGCGCCGGGTCTGGACCTGTTCGGCGGAACGCATGGTGCGGTGACGGCTCTGGACTGGTCGGGCCTCACCGACGTGCGATTCATCGTCAATTCGATCGGCATCCTGCTCCTGGCCGCGCTTCTCGGCGCCCTGATCGGCTACCACCCGGCGACGCGGCGCACCATCGGCGGGCTGCACGAGGCGGACATGCCGCATGTCTTCGTCATGTACGCGGTGATCGGCGCGGTGATCGGTGTGGCCGTGCGTGAATTCGGCACCGTCGTCGGAGTCGTGGTGTTCGGCATCGGTGGTCTCATCCGCTTCCGCTCGGTCACGGATTCGACGCGCGACACGGTGCGGCTGATCATCGTCACCCTGGTGGGACTCACGGCGGGACTCGGACTGGTGCATTTTGCCGTGATCATCACGGTGTTCACCTTCACCCTGATCTACGTCTTCGATACCCGGCCGCCTCACCGCATCCGGGTCGAAGGCATGGCGAAGGATCGCACCGGCAGTTGCGCCGAGGTCTATCGCAGCATCCTGAAAGAGCATGGCTGCAGCATCATTGCCGAGCATCTTTCGATCGAGAAGGCGCGCGTCGAATTCGTCTTCCGTCTGCCACGCCGCAGCACCCGCGCCCAGTTGGACTCGGAGTTGCGCCGCATCGCGGATGATTTGCGCGGCGAAATGGACTGGGAAGTCGGCTAGCGCGTCTTCCGGAGGCGGGTATTCCGCGCAAGCAAGATTGCAAAGAATACTTGTCTTTTTCGTCCGAATATGCCAAGTTCTCTATGCAATTAGACAATACTACTTGTCACACCGGCCGGTGCTCCGCACGGCGTCCGGACAAATGGAGATTCTCGTGGCCAAGAAGATCGTCGGAAAATTCGGCCAGCTGGCGCTTTGGGGTTCGCCGGTCGTCGTCGTCATTACGGGCTTCTTTCTCACGTTGCCCCGGGTGGCGCGCCAGCACCCGGGCTTCGCCCAGGGCCTCACCATCCTGGTCGCGCTCTTTGTCATGGGTTACAGCGGTACCGTCGCGCAGCGGCTGCAACGCCTGCGCCCGCTGGATGAGGTACAGGTTGCCCAACAAGGCTATGCCCACACTCATGGTTGGAGCTGGGGAGCCGGGATCACGGTCCTGCTGTTGATGATTCCGCCGGTGGCGAACTGGCTGATAGACCTGATTCTCGCCCTGGTCAACACCACGGGCGCGCCGCGCGAAGTCATGGTGCGCACCGCCCTTCAGGTCGCACTCTTCGGTGGCATTTCGCTGCTCGTGGTGATTCAGACTCTTTGCGTCATCGTCGCCGCCCGCGTCTGGGGGCGCCGCATGGCAGACGAAGGGCATCCGTCATGATGTGCCGCCGGTCCTCGACATGAAGAACCGCATCCGCGTGTTACGAGCCGAGAAAGGCTGGAGCCAGGCGGAACTTGCCGAGCGCGTCCGCGTTTCACGCAACTCCATCAATGCCGTCGAGACGGGGAAATTCGATCCTTCGCTGCCGCTCGCGTTCCGCATCGCGG
>DATJPN010000126.1:0-7204 GCA_035506335.1 Steroidobacteraceae bacterium
CGGTGCGCGACGACGAAGCTCGTGCGGCCGCGCAGCAGCGCGACCAGGGCGCGCTGGATGCGCGCCTCGGTCAGCGCGTCGACCGAGCTCGTGGCCTCGTCGAGCACAAGCAGGCGCGGATCCGCGAGCAGGGCGCGCGCGAAGCAGACGAGCTGGCGCTCGCCCACCGACAGGCCGCTGCCGCGCTCCCCCACCTCGGTGCGCAGGCCCTGCGGCAGGTTTTCGAGCAGGTCGGCGCAATCCAGCCGCTGCGTCGCGACGCGCACCTCCTCCTCCGTCGCCTCCGGCCGCCCGAGGCGGATGTTGTCGAGCACGGTGCCGCTGAAGAGGAAATTCTGCTGCTGCACCAGGCCCATCTGCCGGTGCAGCGACACGCCGGTCAGGGTGCGGATCTCGCGGCCGTCGATCCGCACCTCGCCGCGCGTGGGCAGGTAGAATTTCGCCACCAGGTTGACGATCGAGCTCTTGCCGCTGCCGGTGTGGCCGACCAGCGCGACCATGCGCCCCGGCTCCGCGACGAAGTCCACGTCGTGCAGCACCAGCCGGTTCGGATCATAGCCGAAGTGGACGTGCCGGAACTCCACCCGCATGCCCGGCGCGGCGCGGTCCGCCGCCACGGCGGCGCGCGGATCCGCGAGCGGCGTCGCGTCCGCGGCATCCGTCCACTCGGGCTCCAGATCGAGCAGACGGAAGATGCGTTCGGCGCCGGCCATCGCGATCAGCGCCTGGTTGTACTGGTTGCCGATGACGGCGATCGGCGAGAAGAACAGGTTCGCGAGAAAGAAGAACTGGATCAGGCCGGAGAGCTCCATCTGGTGGTGAAAGGCCCGCCAGCCGCCGAGCAGCAGCAGCACCGCGATGAAAAACTGGCTGTTGAGCTCCAGAATCGGCAGCAGGATGGCCGAGGTGCGGGCCAGCGCCACGTTGTAGCGGGCGTGGTCGGCCAGCAGCGAACGGAAGAGCCCGGCGTTCGTCTCCTGCCGCACGAAGCCCTGCGTCACGCGGATCCCGCCCACGGACTCCGCCAGCGTCGCGGTGACGCGGCTGAAGCTTTCCTGCGACGCCCGGCTGAGCCGGCTCAGCCGGTACCGGAAGCGGCGGTTCACCGTCCAGAGCACGGGGGCCATCGCGAGCACGATGAGGAACAGCTGCCAGTCGCAGAACAGCATCGCGACCGCGGCGAAGGCCATCATGCCGAACTGGATCAGGCTCACGAAGAAGACGTCCTGGATGCCCACCCGCACCGCCTCCACGTCGGACGTCACCCGGCTGATGATCCGGCCGATCTTCACCCGATGGAAAAAGCTCATCGGCATGCGCTGGATGTGCTCGAAAATGTCCGTGCGCAGCGCGTTGACGGCGAATTCGCCCAGCTCAAGGGCGTAGCGCTGCCGGAAGTGGAACATGAAATCGGTCACGAACGCCAGGAGGGCATACCCGGCGACGTCCCGGGCGAGCGCCGGCAGATCGTGGCGGGCGACCGGTCCGGCGATGATCCGGCTCATGACCCAGACCAGCGCCGGCAGCTGCACCGCGCGGATGGTCGACAGGCCGACCATCGCCCAGAATTTCGCCCGTTGCGGCCGCAGGTAGCCCATCAGCCGCCGGATCAGCCGCCACTCCAGCGGCTGGAACTGCTGCTCCGCCTCGTCGTCCAGCTGCCGCGGGACGAGGGTGAGCAGGTCGAGGCGCGCGGCCGGGCGGCTCATGCGGCGTCTCCTTCCGTCAGCGCCTGCAGGTCGCGGCTGTCCACCAGCTGCAGGCTGGCCACGTGCAGGTAGGGCCCGGGCACCTTCATCAGCTCGGCGTGCGTGCCGCGCTGCACGATGCGGCCCGCCTCCATCACCAGGATGAGGTCCGCGCGCCGCAGGGTGCTGAGGCGGTGCGCCACGATGAAGGTCGTACGGCCGGCGATGGCCTGCTCCAGCGCGGCGAAGATCTCGTGCTCGGTGCGCGAGTCGATCGCGGCGGTCGGGTCGTCGAGCAGCAGGATGGCCGGCTCGAGCAGGATGGCGCGGGCCAGCGCGAGCCGCTGCCGCTGGCCGCCGGAAAGCGTCACGCCGCTTTCGCCCAGGACGGTGTCGTAGCCCTGCGCCAGCTGCAGGATGAATTGATCGGCGGCGGCGATCCGCGCGGCGTGCCGGACCTGCTCCATCGTCGCCTGCGGATGGCCGAACGCGATGTTGGCCGCGACGGTCTGGCTGAAGAGGAAGCTTTCCTGGAAGACCAGCCCGATGTTGCGGCGGAGGTCGTCGAGCTCGAGGTCGCGGACGTCGTGGCCGTCGACGAGCACGCGCCCGGCGGTCGGGTCGTAGAAGCGCGGGATCAGGCTCATGAGGGCGCTCTTGCCCGCGCCGGTGGCGCCGAGGATGGCGACGCACCGGCCGGGCTCCACCGCGAGGTCGATGTCGTGAAGGACCGGCTCGTGCGGATCGTAGGCGAACGAGACCCGGTCGAAGCGCACCGCCCCGCGCAGCCGCGGCACGCGGAGGGCGCCCGGCCGGCTCTGCACCTCGATCGGGGCGTCAAGGATCTCGAACACCCGCTGCGCGCCGATGAGCGACTGCTGCACACTGTTGACGACATTGACCACGTTGTTCACCTGGCCGGAGAACTGCTCCAGCAGGCCGGCGAACACGACCAGCCCCGCGCCCAGCGGGAGACGGCCGTGCGCCACGAGCCAGCCGCCGTAGCCCAGCAGCACCATCATATTCACGCGGGTGAGAAAACCCACCGCCGGGCTGAACAGGCTCACCCGCCAGAAGATGCCCTTTTGCTGCACGAGCACGGCGTCGTTGGCCGCCACGAAGCGGGCGCGGTCCTCCGGCTCGCGGCCGAAGCCCTTCGTCACCGGCATGCCCTGGATGCTCTCGGCGAGGTGGCGCACCATGACATCGGACAGGTCCCGGTTGCGGGCGTATTCCGGCTGGACGCGCCGCGAGAACTCGAACGCCGCAAGCCAGAGAAAAGGCGTGGTGGCGAGGCAGGCGACCGTGAGACCGACGTGGAGGCTCGCCATGTAGACGATGTAGACGGCGAGCGAGATCACCATGATGAACGCCTGGACCAGCACCTGGTCGAGGAACATGCGCACCGCCTGCACGTCGCCCGTGACCCGGTTGATGATGGAGCCGGTGGAGTTGGCGTCGAAGAAGCGGAAGCTCAGGCGCTGCAGCTTGTCGTACACCAGGCCGCGCAGATGCGGCACGATCTCCTGCTGCGTCAGGCGGTTGATCAGGACGCTGTAGACGTAGTTCAGCACCGCCCGCGTGACCGCAAGCACCAGGATCACGCCGGCGATCACGGCCACCTCGGCGAACGGCGGCCAGTCGGCCGGGAACCGGAAGCGCAGACCCTCCGTCGGCAGCGGCGCGCCCGTCACCTCGTGGCGGATGCCGTCGATCGCCTGCCCGGTGAGGTTCAGGCCGGAGAGGCCGACGGTGAGGAGCACGAGCTGGAGGCCGAGCACGGCGAAGCAGCGGCGCCGGTAGAGCCAGACCAGGCCGAAAAGGCGGCGGATCAGCGCCCAGTTTGACGGTGGGCCGCTGCCCGCGCGCGGAGGGGACGGGGTCATGGGCGCGCGCGGCCGATCAGGCGCCGGCACCCCGCCGGGGACCGGCCCTGCGTCCGTCCGTTCTCGGCCCCGGTGCATGGGAACTTCGCATCGACCTTTTCTGCCTCCGCGCAGGATTCCGAAGCCAAAGCGCCGCTGTTCCAAGAGCAAAGTCTGAAGCCCCTCGCGGCGAGGCGATTAACCCGCCGCTTCGCGGCGTCCGGTCCCGGGTCGCCAGCATTAGCGCGGAGCCGCGGCCGAATGACGCCGGCTGCTACCGGCCGCGCGGCCTTGGCCTGTCACTCGGGCCCCGCTATACCCATTCCCTCGTCTTATGAGGGCATCTGCGCTTCCAGCCCAAGGGCAACCATGAGCGGGCAATCCGACAACGGCGGTCTCAGTCCGCACGGAGGGCGGATCCTGCCCTGGGGCAACGCCCTGCTCACCAACGCCCTGTTCAACAAGGGCACGGCCTTTACCGAACGCGAGCGCGACGCCCTGGGATTGCGGGGCCTGCTGCCGCCGCGGGTGTCCACCATGCAGGACCAGCTGCGGCGGGTGTATGGCAACTACCAGCGCAAACCCAACGCCCTCGAAAAGTACATCTTCCTCACGAGCCTGCAGAACCGGAACGAGACCCTCTTCTACCGGGTGGTGCAGGAGCACGCGGAGGAGATGATCCCCATCATCTACACGCCGACGGTCGGCCAGGCGTGTCTCGAGTACGGCAACATTTTCCGCCGGCCGCGCGGACTGTTCCTGAGCATCCGCGACCGGGGCCGGGTCGCCGAACTCCTGCGCCACTGGCCGTACCCGGATGCGCGCATCATCGTCGTAACCGATGGCGAGCGGATCCTCGGCCTCGGGGATCTCGGGGCGCTCGGCATGGGCATCCCCGTCGGCAAGCTTTCCCTCTACACCGCCTGCGCCGGGGTGCATCCCTACTACTGCCTGCCCATCACCCTTGATGTGGGCACGGACAACACCCGGTTGCACGAAGACCCCCTCTATATCGGCCTCAGCCAAAAGCGCGTGCGCGGGGCGGACTACGACGCCTTCATCGACGAATTCATCGAGGCCGTCCGCACCACCTATCCCAAGGCGCTGGTGCAGTGGGAGGACTTCGCCAACTGCAATGCCTTCCGCCTCCTCCGCAAATACCGCGACGTCGTCTGCAGTTTCAATGACGACATCCAGGGCACCGCCGCCGTGGCGCTGGCGGGCTTGATTTCGGCCCTGCGATTGAGCGGGGGGCGGCTGCGCGAACAAAAGCTGCTGTTCCTCGGGGCGGGCGAAGCCGGCACGGGCATCGCGGATCTTTACGTCGCCGCCGCCCGGCAGGAGGGTCTGGGCGAGGCCGAGGCCCGCGGACGCTGCTGGTTTGTCGACGCGTTCGGCCTGGTCGTGCGCCAACGCCCGGGCCCGCTGGCCGAGCACAATGCGCCGTACGCCCATGACCACCCCTTCCTCCCGACTCTGGCCGAGGCGGTCGAGGCCTTCCGGCCCACCGTTTTGATCGGCGCCTCAACTGCGCCGCACACCTTCACCCGGGAAATCGTCTCCCGCATGGCCGCCCTCAACCCGCGGCCGATCATTTTCTCCATGTCGAATCCGACCTCCAAGGCGGAGTGCACGGCCGAGGAGGCCTACCAATGGACGGAGGGGCGCGTGATTTTCGCCAGCGGCAGCCCGTTCCCACCGGTGAATTTCAACGGCCGCACGTTCGTGCCCGGCCAGAGCAACAACGTCTATGTGTTTCCCGGCATCGGCCTGGGCGCCCTCGCCAGCGAGGCCGGCCGGATCACGGACGCCATGTTCCTCACCGCCGCGCGGACCCTGGCGGGTCAGGTGACCGAGGACGATCTCGCCCAAGGCCGCATCTTTCCGTCGCTGACGCGGATTCGCGACGTGTCGGCCAAGATCGCCGCCGCGGTCGCCGAGGAATGCCACCGGGCCGGGCTGGCCCGCCGGCCGCAGCCCGCCGACCTCGAGGCGTACATCCGCAGCTGCATGTTCGAGCCGGATTACCGCGAGTACATCTGAGCGCCGCCGCCCGCGTCAGGGACCGAGCCGGGCCCGCAACTGCGCCACCGCCTCCTGCGCGGCGGACCAGTCCGGCCGCAGCCGGGCCGCCCGCTCGAACTCACGCAGCGCCGCGCGATAATCCGCCGGCGCGCCAAGCAGGGCCCGCCCCATGCTGAAGTGTCCCTCGGCCGAATCCGGGGCGAGGCGCAGCACCGTCTGCAGTTCGCGGATCGCCTCGTCGCGGCGCCCCAGCTGCAGCAGCGCCAACCCGAGGTTGTTGTGCACCGCCGGATCGTCCGGCAGGAATTGCCGGGCCGCCTCGAGGTGAGCCACGGCCTCGGCCAGTCGCCCCGGCCGGTCGGACAGCAGGGTGCCGAGGTTGTATTGCGCCGCCGCCAGAGCGGGTTGGAGCTTCACGGCGGTCTCGAAGGCGGCGATGGCCTCCGTCGTCCGGCCCGCGCTGTCCAGGTTGCCGCCGAGGTCGCTGTAAAGCATCGCGAAATCCGGCCGCAGCCGGACGGCCGCCTCGCCCTCGGCGATCGCCTCCGGCAGCCCTCCGGGCGTGGCCGCGAGCAACCGCGCGAGCCCCGCATGGGCCTCCCAGTCGCGCGGATTCAAGCGCAGTGCCCGGCGGTAGGTCGCGACGGCGTCGTCCGTCCGCCCCGGCATCTGCGCGAGTACGTGGCCGAGCTGGGTCAGGATATCGGGATTGTCCGGCTTCAGTTGCAGCGCGCCTTCAAAGGCCCGGACCGCATCGGGCCGGTGACCCGGCAGCCGGCTGAACGCGTAGCCGAGATTGATGTAGGCGTTCAGGTGATCCGGCTTCAGCGACAGCGCGGTGATGAGGTGGGCGATCGCCTCCTCCAACCCGCCGGGGCGGTCGAGGAGAACTGCACCCAGATTGGCATGGGCGAGCCAGCAGGACGGGTTCTGCGCGATGGTCCGGCGATAGAGCGTCTCGGCGTCGCGATAGTGGCCGCTCTGCCGCCAGGTCAACGCGCCCAGGCCGACCGCGAGCAGCGCCCCAAGGGCCGCGGCGGCGAGGGGCGCGCGCGCCGCGAACCACCGCCGCAGCAGCACGGTCAGCAGGGCCGCCGCCGGGATGATCAAGGCGGGAAGGGCGAGATACTGGAAGTGATCCGCCACGAACGAATAATTGAACCAGTTGAGGTTGAGGAACCCCAGCGTGGGAAACAGCGCCCCGGCGTAGATCAAGAAGGCGGCCAGGGGTCCGCGCCGGCGCCGCGCGAGCCACGCCAGCGCGACGGCGAGCGCCACGACCGCCGCGGGAAAAACATACTGCCATCCCGCGGCCGCGTTCACCGCCCAGCGCGGCTGGATGAACATCAAATCGGCCGGCCACACCAGCGTGCGCAGATAGAAGACGACGGCGCGCCCGGCGATCAGGACGCGTTCAACCGGACCCCAGTCGAAGCTGGCGCCGCTGGCGTGGGCGTACACCCGCTCGTACCACACCGTGAACAGACCCTGGGCGGCCCCGATCAGCATCCACGGCACCAAGGGACGCACATCCCGCCGCCACTCGACCCGGCCGTGCCGCCACCACGCGATCACCACCAGCGCGGGCGCCAGCGTGGCCGTGATCGACTTGGTCAACAGCGCGAG
>DATJPN010000127.1:0-19380 GCA_035506335.1 Steroidobacteraceae bacterium
GCACACTTCGAACCGGTTCAGGTGCGCGCCCATCAGCATGCCGGCCAGCGCGGGCCCGAAGATCGAGCCGACACGGCCGGCGCTCATGACGACACCCATGCCGGTGGCGCGCACGCGCGCGGGGAAGGTGATGGCTCCCGTGGCGTAGAGGGCTACCGCCGCGCCGAAAATGCCGAAGCCGATGACGCCGGCAGTCGCCTGAGCCAGCGGCAGATTGCCCCCGGCGGCGCCGAAGCCGACCAGACCGAGCCCCATCGCGAGCAGCGCCAGTGCCGCGACGAGACGAATCGGCAGCCGGACCCCGAGAAGGCCGACGATGATCCCGCCGGCGAGCCCGCCGAGGCTGGTGAGCCGCGTGATGAAGAGGCCATCGGCATCACTGAATCCGGCGTTGGTGGTGAGCTGGTTGTTCCAGTTGAGGAAGAAATACTCGGACATCATGAACAGCAGATACGCGAGCCCCATCAGCGCGGTGCGCGACAGGATCGGCAGACGCAGCAGGTCGAGCAGCCCGGTCTCCTCGGGCTTCACCACCGGTGCCGGAAGTTCATCCATGGCCGGCATCTGCAGGCGTGCGAGGATCTTGTTGATGGCCGTGAGTGCCTGCGGCCCCCCGCGGGCGGCGAGAATGTCGAGCGACTCCGGCAACAGCAGGTAAACCAGCGCCAGCAGCAGCAGTGAACACAGGGCGCCGAAGACGAATATGCCATGCCAGCTGAAATCGGCGAGCAGTGGCGGGGCAACGTAGCCGCCCAGCAATGTGCCCACCGTATAGCCGATGACCACCAGCCCGAGACCGAGCGCACGGGTCTTGCGGGGGCAGTATTCAAAGGCCAGCGTCCCGACGCAGCCCGCCATGGCGCCGACGCCGAGGCCCGTGCAGAAACGCAGGGCCGACAAGGTCGTGACCGAGGCGGCCGTGGCGGACAGCATCATGCCGGCGCTCATGAGCACCAGGTTGATCAGGATCGCGGTACGACGGCCCCAGATATCGGCGATCGGGGACAACGCGAAGCCCCCGACTGCCGTGCCGAGCAGCCCGGCGCTGAACAGCAGCCCGAGCGTCTGCGGGGCGAGATGCCATTCACGCGACAGCGCCGGCGATATCAATGAGAGCGCGAGTATGTCGAAGCCGTCGAGCATGTTGGTCGCGACGCATAGCGCGATCACCAGCACCTGGAAGGGCCGCAGGGGCGAGTTCTCGATCTGCTGCCGGACTGCCTGCAATGTCATGCTGCCCCGCTGTTATAGTGATTGTCGGACTTCCCAAAGAGAACAGTCTTCATGCTGCCGGTCAAGGCTCCGCAATCGAGCACGACTTCTTTCCCGAGGCCATCGCCATGGCGAGGCGCATGAACGGCACCGCTCACGCCATAGCCTTCCGTACGATCTCGTTCAATTAGCGGCCCCTTCGCATGCCGGCCCACACCGATCCCGGGTACCCGCGCGCGACCCATCCGTTCGCCTTCACGGTCCTGTTCCTGCCGTATGGAATGGTCGGCGGGTACTGCACCGTCACGCTCACCTACCTGCTGGCGCATGCCGGCGTCGGCGTCGAGCAGATCGCCACCCTGGTGGCGCTGAGCCTGTTGCCCCAGACCTGGAAAGTCATCTGGGCACCACTCATCGACACCACGCTCTCTGCGCGGCACTGGTACGGCGCTTCGACCCTCGCCAGCGCGCTCAGCGTCGTGGCCATCGCGCTCATCCCGGCCCCGCAGAAGTCGCTGTGGCTCGTGGATCTGCTGGTTCTCGTGACCAGTATTTCCTGCAGCTTTTCGGCGATCGCCACGGAGATGGTCATGGCACACGGCACGGCCGATCATCAACGCGGGCGCGCCGGGGGCTGGAGCCAGGCCGGGAATCTCGGAGGCAGCGGCCTCGGAGGCGGCCTCGCGCTCTGGATGTCGCAACATGCGGCGCCGTGGAGCGGCGGTGTCCTGCTGGGCGCCATTTGCCTCGCCTGCCCCCTCGCCCTGAAGTTTGCAGCGCAGCCGGACCGCTCGCACCGGGCTCAGGTTCCCTATCGCGCCACGCTGCTCGCGGTCGGACGCGACGTCTGGAGCATCACGCGGACCCGGACGGGCCTGCTGACGGGACTGCTGTTCCTGTTGCCCATCGGCACCGCCGCGGCCAGCGGTCTGTGGCCGGCGGTGGCCGGCGACTGGCACGCCAATGCGGACACCGTGGCGCTGGTGAACGGCGCCGCCGGCGGCGTGCTGTCGATGCTGGGCTGCGTCGCAGCCGGATATGCCTGCGACGTCATCGACCGCAAATCCAGCTACCTGCTGTTCGGGATCCTGCAGGCCGCCTGCGCGCTGGCCATGGCCGTCTGCGCCAGGACGGTCACGACCTTCGTCGTGCTGACCTGTGTCTACGCCGTCATCAGTGGATTCATCTGGGCGGCGTTCTCGGCGGTCGCGCTCGAGTCCATCGGACGCCGCTCGGTCGCGACGAACTACAACCTGATGACGTGCATCAGCAATGTGCCGATCGTCTACATGACCACCATCGAGGGACGGGCGCAGGTGCGTTGGGGCTCCAGTGGCATGCTCTATACCGAGGCCACGCTCGCAGTGCTTGCGCTCGCCGTCTTCACCGCCGCCGCGTGGATCAGTCGACCGCGCAAGGCGACGCCGGCCGGTTCTGCGGCATGAGCATCATGCCGGCACCGGTTCCCGACACCCCTGCCCAGGCACTGGCGCGCCGCACGCCGTTTCGGCTTCATCCTGCGCGAACTGGAACTGGCGTCATCACCTCGGGCCGGAACCCTCCGGAGGAACGGCGCGCATCCCGGCGCGGTCGCCGAACACCATGAACTCCAGGGAGCCGGGTCGGTAGGCTCGCCACGCCGGAAGGGAGTCAGCCGCGGGATTGCCGTGGCCGACGAATCGAGCCCAGTAGGATGACGCCGCCAGCGCGAGGCGACGATCCACGGCGCTCCATGGCCGATCGAGAATCGCGAGGTTGTCGAAGACGTACGGCAGCTCACCGGAGTGAAACGCTCCGAACTGCGGGTGCTCGGGCCACGGTATCGGGTGCTCGAAGTAGTAGGCGTACACCGGTTGCGTGCTGTTCCTCGCCCACGCCGCCAGCAGCCCATCCAGGGCATGCACCGCCTGCGCGCGACTCGCGAGCGCCTTCGACGCGTCGTATCCGGCGAATGCGCTGGGCTCGTCCGCCATCATTCCGACAAGCAGCGGCACGTCGCTGTGAGCATGCGCGGCAATGGCGGTGTCGGGGTCCACGGGCAGGAACCAGCCATCGACGACCGGGCCGAAGTGCACCCGGTTGCCCTCGTCGGGTCGCGCCAGGAGCCGATCGGCGCCCAGCGCACGCAGCTCGGCGGCCGTCGTCGCGCCGCGACGGCTCGCGAAGTCCGCGCCGACGCCTTCGGCCGCCTGCAGCGGTGTCGTGGCGGCTCTCCCGGTGGCTACGCCGAGGGCCGCGAGGGCGCCCGGCCCACTTTCGACGATCGCGCGCTGGAACAGGCCCTTTGCCTGTGGCGAGACCATCAACAGGTACACGGACATGGCCCCCGCCGATTGCCCGGCGATCGTCACCTGCTCCGGGTCGCCTCCGAAGGCGGCCACGTTGGCGTGCACCCAGCGCAGCGCGGCCACCTGGTCCATCAATCCGTAGTTGCCGGAAGCATGATGTACGGATTCGCGAGTCAGCGCGGGATGAGCCAGAAAGCCGAAAGCCCCGAGCCGGTAGTTGATCGTGACCACGATGAGCTTGCGGCGCGCCAGAGCGGTGCCGTCGTAGAGCGGCACCGAGCCCGACCCACTCGTGAATGCACCGCCATGGATGAACACGAGGACCGGAAGCCGATCGCCGGCCGCATGTGCGGGAGTCCACAGGTTCAGATACAGGCAGTCCTCGCTCAAGCCTCCGTGATGGAGGAACTCGGCGGTCCATGGGAGCAGGCTCTTCGGCTCACCCTGCATGCAACCCGGTGCGGCGACGGAGGCGTCCCGAATGCCGGACCAGGGGATGGGTGGCCGGGGCTCACGCCACCGCGACTCTCCGGTGGGGGGTGCCGCATAGGGAATTCCCCGATAGACCGTGACGCCTCCGGCGGCATCGGCCGGCACGCCGCGGACCTGGCCGGTTTGCGTGGCGACCACGGCGGCCTGCGCCGAATGCATGGCAACGGCCAGCAGCAGCCCCGCGGCCGCCGCCCGGAGCACCGATTGCGCCCGGTGAGTTCCGCAAATGCCCTTCGCCATGATCGCCCCCTTTGCTTCGAGTGTGCCGAATGCGACCCGGTCGCTGCAATCGGTTCCCCGGCAGGCCCGCGCCATGGCCGAACAGGGGCGCAAAGGCTACAATCGCCGCCCGTTCCGGGCGAACTGCCCCAGAGGATCCAAGGATGATGCAGCGGCGATGGATTGGTGCGTTTCTGGCGCTCGGCGCGCTACCGGGCTGTGGCGGCCAGGCCCCGCCCCCCGCATCGGCACCGGTGTCGGCGCCGGTCGCGGCGCTGGTCTCCGGTATCGACCGGCAATACATCGACACCAGCGTGCGCCCGCAGGATGATCTGTACCGTTACGCCAACGGCAAGTGGCTCGCGAGCTTCGAGATCCCGCCCGACAAGGGCAGCTACAATCAATTCACCAAGGTATTCGACGACACGCAGGTGCAGCTGCGCGCCCTGGTGGACGGTCTGCAGAGCTCTGCCGGCGGTTCCGATCCGGACCTGCGCAAGCTCGCGGACCTCTATGGCAGCTTCATGAATGAAGCCGCGCTCGAGCCTCTGGGGCTCAAGCCGCTGCAGGAGGAAATCGCGCGCATCGGGGCGCTGAAGGCACCGGAACAGATTCCGGCCCTGATCGCGCACCTGAACCGGATCGGCGTGCCGACCCCCTACACCCCGCAGGTGCATCAGGACGCGAGGGACGCGACCCGGTACGTATTCGATCTCAGCCAGGACGGTCTGGGCATGCCCGACCGGGACTACTACCTGCAGAACGACGATCGCCTCAAGCAGATCCGAACCCGCTATCTCGAGCACGTGGGAAAGATGCTTACCCTCGCCGGCGACGGCAATGCCGCGCAGGAGGCGCGCGACATCCTGGCTCTGGAGACCGCGCTCGCCAGGGCGCAGTGGACCAAGGTCGACAACCGCAATCCGATCAAGGTCTACAACAAGTTCGAGTTTCCGAAACTCCCGGCACTCGCCAAGGGCTACGATTGGGATGCCTACCTGAACGATTCGGGGGTGCGCGGCAAGGTCGATTACCTGATCATCAGCCAGCCGAGCTACATCACCGCCTTCAACAAGCTGCTGCGGCAGACTCCGCTGCCGGTCTGGAAGTCGTATTTCCGCCTGCGCCTGCTCAAGGCCTACTCGCCCTACCTCAGCAAGGCGTTCGTCGACGAGAACTTCGCATTCGACGGCATGGTGCTGCACGGCACCAAGGAAAACCAGGCGCGCTGGAAGCGCGGCGTGGAACTCCTCGATGGGGCCCTCGGGGAGGCGCTCGGCAAGCTCTACGTCGCGAAATACTTCCCGCCGCCCTACAAGGCGCGCATGGACCAGCTCGTCCAGAACCTGCTCGCGGCCTACAAGGCCGACATCGGCACACTCGACTGGATGAGTCCGGACACGCGGCGCAAGGCGCAGGAAAAGCTGGCGCTGATCACGGTCAAGATCGGATATCCCGCCAAGCCCCGTGACTACAGCGCATTGCAGACCGTCAAGGACGATCTGGTCGGCAATGTCATGCGTGCCAACGAGTTCGAGTACCAGCGCAACGTCAACAAGCTCGGTCGCCCGATCGATCGCACCGAATGGGGCATGACCGCGCCGACGGTCAACGCCTACTACGACCCCGAACTCAATGAAATCGTGTTTCCGGCCGGCATCCTGCAGCCGCCCTTCTTCACCGCGAACGCCGACGACGCGGTGAACTACGGCGCGATCGGCGCCGTCATCGGTCACGAAATCAGTCACGGCTTCGATGATCAGGGCAGCCAGTACGATGGGCACGGCAACCTGCTCGATCCACCGGGCTGGTTCACGCAGGCCGACCTGGATCACTTCAAGCAGCGCACGCACGCGCTGATTGCCCAGTACGGGGCCGTTTCGCCGCTGCCCGGCTATTCGATCAACGGCGAGCTGACGCTGGGCGAGAACATCGCGGACAACTCGGGGCTCGCGATCGCCCACAAGGCTTACGAACTGTCGCTGGGCGGCAAGCCGGCACCGGTCATCGACGGCTTGACGGGTGAGCAGCGGTTCTATCTGGGCTGGGTGCAGGCCTGGCGCGGCAAGGTCCGCGACAACGAACTGGTCATGCGGCTCAAGGCCGATCCGCATTCGCCCGTTCAGACCCGCGCGACGATCCCGGTGAAAAATCAGGCCGGCTTCTACGACGCCTTCGGCGTCAAGGCGGGCGACAGGATGTACCTGCCGCCCGAACAGCGGCTGTCGCTGTGGTAGATCACCCGGCCGGCGGATCCGTCACCCTGGGGTTCAGCAACTCACGAGCAGCCCGCGGCGCAGTTCGTGTCCGTCGGGCGGCCCGAACTGCTCCCAGTAGGGCACCAGACCGATTCGGCTGACGAACGCCTGGAATCGGGGATCCGCGCGCAACGGCCGCAACTCCGGCAGCCACAGCCACCCCCAGACGGATCCCACGAATCCCTGATTGCCATGATGGTCGAGCGATCGATGCAGCACATCATAGGCAGCGTCCAGATCCCCGAGCATGGTGTACCAGAGCATCAAGCGCTTGCGCCGCGTCTGGTCGAAACGCAGCGGCGCCACGCGCTGCTCCATGGCCTTCAGCGCCTGCACCGCCCGTCCGGGATCCGCTTCGCCGCCGAGGGCCGCGCATAAGGCACTGATTGCGCCGTCGGCTCCGGCTGCGCGGACGTGCTCAGGCGTGCTGCGGATGAGGAGTTTCGCGGCTTCATCGTGGCATGCCGCGCGGTGCGCGAGCAGTGCCCGCACGTCCGCCTGCGGGGTCATGGTGACCGATTCGCCAAGACCCGCTGAGACCTCGATCCACTCGCGCGCGCCGGCATCGTCTCCGCGCAGCAGCTGGGTCAGCGCCATCATGGTGGCGCCGAATTGCTGCGCCACCGCAAACATGCAGGCGGTACGTGCCTCTTCGAGCGCCTGGTTCAAGTGACCCGCCGCCTGCGTGAGGTAGACACAGCGCAGATTGTTGATGTACGGATCCACGCGCCGCAACGTTGCGGCCCGGAAGCTCCCCTCGGATTCGACCCAGCGACCGCGCAACGCATCGATGATGCCGATCGCCGCAAGTCCGGCGCCATCCTCAGGATCGAGCATGACCGAACGCCGCGCGGCCTTCTCCGCCCGTCCGATGGCATCCGGGACGGCGTAGTCATACTCGACGCAGACACTCAAGGTCGCGGCCATCAAGGACCAGGCGCGTGCAAAACCGGGATCACGATCGGTGGCGCGCTTGAGGTACTCCAGTGCACCCCGGAGGTTGTCTTCGCTCGGAAGAGTCGACAACGCGCGCGCCTGCATGAACAGGTGATGTGCCTCCACGTGGGCCGTCGAGTGACCGACGGGCTCCGCCCGCACCCCAAGCGCCCCGGCAATCGCAAGCAGCAGTTCATCCTCCAGATGAAACAGGTGCTCGGGCGGACGTTCGACGGTGCGGGAGCACAGGGTGTAGCCCGACTCGCATTCGATCAGCTGGATCGATGCCCGTATCCGCGTGCCGATCCGTCGCACGGAACCTTCAAGGACGGTGCGGACGCCCAGGGCGGACGCAACTTGGCGCAGGTCACCGGGTTGAGTGCCAATCGCGAAGGATGAGGACCGGGCCGCGACCGTAACTCCCCGGAGATTCGACAGCTGATGGATGAGTTCCTCTGCCAGACCCTCGCCGAGATACTCTTCGGACGGCATGCCGGTAAGGTTGGCGAAGCGCAAAACGGCGACCGACGCGGCCGGAGGGTCTTCCGGGTGGCCGCTGTCGAGCGGCCGGACGTCGGCCACGAACCGGTAGCCGCGGCCAGGCACTGTGATGATGTAACGATGATCCCCGGGACGTTCCCCGAGCGCCCGACGCAGCAGCGATATGTTCTGGTTGAGACTGTTGTCATCGGCGAATGCATTCGGCCAGATCGCCCGCAACAGATCCCGTTTTGCAACCAAGCGCCCCGGATGCTCGATCAGGAATGCGAGCGTATCGAAGACCCGCGGTGGCAGCGCGATCGGGTCGGCTTGCCGGCGCGCCGTCAGGCGGCGGCGCTGCACGTCTATCTCGAAGTCGCCGAACTCGAAACGCCCCGGGGTCAGCTCAGTCATGGCACGGCAAGTCCATGGTCGATCAGACTCCATCAGACATCTTTGATGAATCATCAGACAGCGATTCGTAAACTGCAACCTGATCCCGGTTGGTGAGGAATATCCCGATCATGCACTCAGGCCAGGGTTCCGATGGCGCTGGAAATCCGACGCGGCGACGTGTGATGCAGTGGATGGGAGGGGCCGCAACGGCATTGTGCGCAGGCCCCCTGGCGGCAGCCGATCGGCCTTCGAACTCTGCCTGGCAGGCACTGCGCCAGCGCATCAAGGGGCGCCTTCACGTGGTGGGCGACGCCGACTATGAGGCTCAGCGAACCTCGATGGTGTGGAACGCCCGCAAGCCCCCGCGCTTCCCCGACGCCATCGTCAATGTCATCGATCCCGCCGACGCGGCCGCGGCGGTGCGCTTTGCGCGCGAGCATGGGCTCAAGGTGGGTGTTCGCGGTGGTGGCCATCATTACAATGGCACGGTGCTGCGCCAGGGCGGATTGCTCCTCGACCTCTCCGGTCTCGGCGAGGTGCAGATACTTCCCCGGGATCGACGGGCCGTCGTGCAACCGGGCGTCATAGGCAGCGCGCTGCAATCGCAGTTGACGGCACACCGGCTGGCGTTTCCCGTCGGTCACTGCCCGACGGTGCGCCTGAGTGGATTCCTGCTCAACGGCGGAATGGGCTGGAACGCCCTCGCCTGGGGCCTCGGATGCCAGAACGTTCTGGCGGCGGAAGTGATCACGGCCGACGGTGAATCGGTCCTCGCCAGCGAAAAGGAGCACGCGGATCTGTTCTGGGCAGCCCGTGGCGCCGGACCCGGCTTTCCGGGCATCGTCACCCGCTGGCATCTGAATCTGCATACACTGTCCGGCGCGATCCGCACTTCGACCTTGTGCTTTGGTCTCGAGCACGCCGAGGCCGCGATGAACTGGCTGATGGAAGGGGTCGGCCGATTGCCGGTGCAGTCCGATCTGTTCGTGGTCGCGCCTCTGCCGCGGGACTTCGCCCGCCTGATCGGCGTCGAAAACCGGCAGGCGATGGCCTTCGTCGCCACCGTGTTCGCAGACTCCGACGGGGAGGCGCGCTCCTGGCTCGCACCCTTCAAGTCACCGCGTCCGGGATTGCGCCCGCTGCTCAATGACCATTGCCGGGACACGCCGTTTCCCGCGCTATACGCCCTGATCAATGCCGCCTTTCCCCAAGGACTACGCCTGCGGGCGGATGACATGCACACGAACATCGATGCCCCGAAGGCGCTGGGCCATTTGCGCGAGTCGATCCACAGCGCCCCGGGACCGTACTCCAACATCCAGCTGTTCTTCGGACCACCCCCGTCCGCCAACGGTCCGCCCCTGCCCGACATGGCCGTGTATCTGCCCCCGGAGGCTTCCTATGTCGGCATCTACGGTTATGGCCAGACGCCTGCGGACGACGCGGCGGTCGATGCCTGGGTGCAGCAGGCACGCCTGTCGGTGCAGCCCTTCGACATGGGGTCCTATGTCGGTGAGGCCGACCTGTCCGAGGGAAACGCGCGGGCCCGGCAGTGCTTCACGCCACCGGCCTGGATGCGACTCACTTCGATCCGTGCCCGGCGCGATCCCCATCGATTGTTCAACTCCTTCGACGACTACCGCAGCTAGCGCGCGACGCCTTCCCCATGGCGCTTGCGCGCCTTTGTCTTTAATGTCACTATTGGTGACATTAAATACAGGACTCGAAAATCCCATCGGCAGTATCGACAGGTCGCGCGTGCCGAGTCGAGCGCCGCGACCGCGCAGCGAATCGTCGAGGCATTTGCCGAATGTGCCCTGACCCAGTGGCTCGAGGACGTGACACTCGCCCAGGTGGCAGCCCTCGCCGGTGTCACGGTCCGCAGCGTCATCCGGCGCTTCGGCGGGAAGGAAGGACTGATCGCGGCGTTCATCGAGCACCTGGGGCCGCGTATCCGCGTCGAATTCACGGGACAGCCCGGGAATATCGAGGATGCAGTCGAACGACTGGTCACGATCTACGAGCGTTACGGCGACGGAACGATTCGCAATCTCGCGCAGGAATCGCGGGTGCCGGCTCTTCGGCCGCTCCTGGAATTCGGGCGCAGGGAGCACCGGCAGATTACGTCGATCCAGTTTGCGCCGTGGCTCGATCATCTGGATGACGAGGAGCGCGAGAGGGCCCTGAACGCTTTGGTGATTGCGACGGACGTCTACACCTGGAAGCTTCTTCGTCGGGACATGGGTCGATCTAAGTCCGAAGTCACAGAGCAATTGAAGCGCCTCATCCGCGCGGTGTTGGGAGAGTACGCGGCTGACAGACAGAGGGAGGGCGACTGATGACGATACGCATCGACACCGCCGATCACAGGCAGAACTTCCTAGTCACCCTCCTGGCAGCCGGCGGAGCCGGACAATCCCTGCTGCTCCTGGCCTCGGGACTTGTGGCAAAAGGGCATAGGGTCGGGATGATCGGCGAAGGCGTCCAGCGCCGGCAGGCCGAAGATGCAGGAATACACTTCACGGCCTGGCCTCACCTTCCCGAGCGCCCCGCCGGAATGAGTGTCACCGACCCCCAGAAGGGTGTACCCCTGACCCCGCGTGACGAGCTGCGTGCACTTGCGCTCTTTCTCGGCGCCAGTGCATCGGCATTCGCGAAAGTCGTATCGCAGGAACTCGACCGTGAAGGCGCCGACCTGGTCATCGCCCTCGACATGCTGCATGGCGTCCAGGCCGCCTGCGAAGCCCGGGCGCAACGGTTCGTGACCGTCAGTCCCAGCATCAATCCCTTCCCAGCCGCCGGTCTGCCTCCGTTCGGCTCGGGACTTGCGCCGGCAAGGAACGCCGAGGAAGTCGCCCACCAGGCGCAGATCACCCGGGAAGCGCAGGCCGTATTCGACGCCGGACTGCCGGACTTCAACCGCGCACGAAATGAGCTCGGCCTGTCCGGCATTGCCCATATGGCAGATCAGGTCAAAGCGGGCCCTCACTTCCTGTGTACCGCCCGCGCCTTCGATTTTGCGTACCCTGAGCTGCCCGCGCACTTCAGATACGTCGGTCCGCTCATTGACCCGCAGGAGGCCTCGCGCCCGTGGGCCTCGCCCTGGGCGGCCGATGACCCGCGGCCACTGGCGCTGATCGCCTTCTCAACGACGTTTCAGAATCAATTGGCGCTGCTACAGCACGTCGTGGCTGCCTGCGCGTCCTTGCCGATTCGTGTCCTGGTGACCCTCGGAAACGCCCTTCAGCCGCGCGACATCGACAGTGCCGCGAACACGGTGATCGTCGGTGCCGCGCCGCACATGGCCGTGATGCGAGAGGCCGCGGTCGTGATTACCCATGGCGGTCACGGCACCATCATGGCCGCCCTGATCAACCGGCTGCCGCTGCTCGCGATCCCGCAGGGCCGGGACCAGCACGACAACGCGATACGCGTTACCGAGCGTGGTGCAGGGCTGGCGCTGCCCCCGGGGGCATCGATGCAGGAGATCCAGTCGGCCGTCGTTCGCCTGCTCGGCGAGGACCACTTTCGCGTCGCGGCAAAGCGACTGGGCGATGCAATCGCGGCGGAGACCGATTACCTGCGGCTGTTGACTCGGTTGGAAGGTCTCGCCGCCGCCCGGCAGACGGAAGACACCCCGGGAGACCGAGCGTGAACAGCAACCTCACCGTATTCCAGGGGTCACAGCGAACCCCCGGCGGATTCCCGGAGCCGCTGAGCCCGCTGGTGATCGTCCGTGGGGTGGCGCTGTCGTCCGGTTGAAGTCCGCGGAGTGACCCGATGTCCGGAAGGCCACAGATTGCAGACAGCAGTTGGTCCACAGTGACGGACCAGAGGATCTACGCGGTATGGATGGGTGTGATCTGGGCAGCGGTGCTGCTCGGGTTCGTTCCGGATCTGCCCCGCTATTTTCATGAGTCTCCACCCCCGCCGTCGATCCTGCATTTCCATGCCGCGGTCTTTTTCCTGTGGCTCATTCTCGTCACCTTGCAGATTCTTTGGATCGAAACCCGGAAGTTTCGATTGCACAGGCAGATGGGCTGGTTGACGGTCGGGGTATCAGCCCTGATGGTGCCATCGGTGCTGATTGCCGCCCTGGTGGACCAGGCGCGCCAGGTTGGCCACCCGGACTATGCACCGCAGTTCCTTGCGACCGAATTCGCTGAAGCGGCGAGCTTCTGCATCCTCATGACCGCCGGAGTCATCTTCCGCAGGAACCCACCGGCACACAAGCGCCTGATGCTCCTATCGGTAATTTCCATTTCCGATGCCGGTTCGGCACGGATCTTCCTCTACACGTTCCCGATACACTTCCCCGGCGTCGCTGGTTTCTTCGTGCAGGCGTTCTGGGGCAATGCCCTCATCCTCATCGCCATCGCAGCCTGGGATTTCTACCGCCGCGGACGCCTTCATCCGGCGGTTCTGTACGGCGCGGCGCTGATCTGGACGGTGGAGATCACAGCGACCATCCTCAATTTCTCGCCGACGTGGCACCGCGCAATGGCGAGATTGGTCAGTGCATGGGGCCATGCCGGCTGACGCGCGTTAACTCTTGTAACAAGCCGCGACCAGACGATTGCGGCTATTCAATTCGTCATGGATGCGCAGGCGGACCAGGGGAGCACGGACCAGCTCGCCGTGAGCATGTCCGCGAGCTCGGATCCCACTTTCATTATCGATCCGGCGTGGTTGCTGCCGAGCGGCTTGGGCGGGCTTGCCGTCGTCGGGCCAAGGCGCCGCGCAGCCGCTAGAACGCTGACGGCCCCGGGGCTGCGAGAGGGCAGCCCCCCTGCTGCATCGGTTAATCATTGTGCGAAGCAGCAATTGATGTCTTCCGGCACCGGTCCGGATTGCTGACACGTCCAAGCCACCCCTGCGAACAGGTAAGATCCTTGTCGGCTCCCCGGCCGCAGCCCGCTTTGCCGGGGCTCCGGCTCGCAGGACGGGCCGGCTTGCAATCTTCGGCGGACCAACAAGAGTGAACACCGCTTCCCTGGCCATACTGCCGACGACGACCCTCGATGAGGATGGGCGGGAGGACCTGCTGAGCTTCATCGCGCACCCCCGATCGCCGTGCTCCACGACATGCGCGCGTGGCGCACGCGCATCCAGGACGCCCAGATGAGAACCCCGCATCAGTGACCACAGCACCGAGTCCGCCGACCGCCTCCCCGACCATCGCCGACGGACGCCTGCCGATCGTCGTTGGCGTCAGCGGCCATCGCCATCTGCGCGAAGCCGACCTGCCGGGTTATCGCACCCGCATCACCGGGTTCTTCGACCAGCTGCAGCAGCGATATCCGTCGACGCCGCTGCGAGTCATTTCGGCCCTGGCGGAAGGGGCTGACCGTCTGGTGTCGACGATTGCGCTGGAACGCGGCTACGAGCTCATCGTGCCGCTGCCTCTGGAGCCGCACGACTACGAGCGCGACTTCCCCGACTCCGTGGGGGAGTTCCGCGAGATTCTGCAGCGTACGCCGCCGCAGTGCGTCTTCATCTGGCCGGGTCGCGCGGCCGGCGGTGATGCGCCCGGTCTGGATCCGGTGGCCGCGCGCAATCACCAGTATCGGGAAGTCGGGGCATTCGTCGCCCAGCAAAGCCACATTCTGCTTGCGATCTGGGACGGGGTGCCGGATGACGCCAGCGCCGGCACTTCCGGTGTGGTCGCCCTGAAGCTCGGGCGTACATCCGACATGAACGCACGCATTGGCCTGGAGCCCGACGACAGCGGACCGGTCTTCCACGTGCACGCGACTCGCGCCGGTGACACGTCCGATGCGTCACAGGAGGTCTCCTGGCTCTTTCCCCGGGACAATGACGCTGACCTGTTCCATACGGTCTGCAGCCGCATCGAGCGCTTCAACGCCGAGCAGGCGCGCGAGCGCATCCGCCCGCAGGTGCCGCAGGTGATCGCCTCGCTGTTGCCCGGCAGCGAGTCCGCGGCGGGTGCGGACCCGGAGCTCGGCACCGCGTTTGCCTATGCGGACCGCCTCGCGGCCCATTACCAGCAGATCACGCATGGCGTGCTGCGCCTGACGCTGCTGGTCGCGGCGGCGATGGCGGTGATCTTCGAAGTCTATGCCGAATTGGTGCCGCGACGCGGTGTTCCGCTCGCCTACCTGCTGTGTTTCGCACTGCTGACGCTGATCCTGGTCTGGCACCGCCGGCTGGATGCCCAGGGCCGGTACCTCGACTACCGGGCGCTCGCCGAAGGATTGCGCGTGCAGTTCTACTGGCGCCTCGCCGGCCTGACCGACAACGCCTCCGCCTCGTATCTGCGCAAGCAGCTCGACGAGCTGCGCTGGATCCGCGAGGCCCTGCGCGCGACGGGTGCGGTGCCTCCACCCCGGGACGCGAAGGCGGATCTGGCGTTGAAATGCTGGGTCCATGGGCAGGCGGACTACTATGCCTCGCACGCCCGCGTTCACGAGCGTCGCACGCAACGCATGGAACGATGGTCGGAGGCATCCTTGAGCATCGGCCTGGTCGCGGCCCTGAGCCTCGTCGTGCTGTGGCGGTTGCTCGAGCGCTACTCCACCTGGGAGCATTGGGTCGTACTGCTCATGGGAATCGCCCCGGTCGGTGCCGCGCTGTGGGAAGCCTATGCGGAGCGCATCGGCTCACGGACACAATCGAATCAATATGCCCGGTTCGCGGCCATCTTCCAGCGTGCCGAGCGCCTGGTCAACCGGCTGGAGGAACAGCCGCCTTCGCCTTCCCGCCGGGAGAATGAGTGGGCGGTACTGCGGGAGTTGGGTCGCGAAGCGCTGATCGAAAACGCGGACTGGGTGCTGCTGCTGCGTGACCGGCCGATCGCCCTGCCGAAAGGCTGACAACGTCCGCAGTGCAACAATTTACTGATTGAAACGGCTTCGACTCACCTGTATCGATCGGGCAAGATGGCCCCAGGCGCATGCGGGGAGTTGTAACAAATTGAATACGGGCACGCCGCTTCCCCGGGCAGGAGATGTCGCGCTGCTCCCGGGCTCGTTCTCGTAGAATCGACGCCATGACGGGCCCCTCCGTCCTGCCCGGAAGGCCTCGGTGAAGTCTTCCCCCACCGTTTTCCTGTCCTACACCCGCGAAGACCAGGCAACGGCGCGGCTGTTCGCGGACACCCTGGAGGCGCACGGATTCACGGTGTGGTGGGATACCGCATTGCACGCCGGCGAGTTCTTCGACCAGACCATCGAAAGGACCCTGAACGAAGCCAAGGCGGTCGTCGTGCTGTGGTCGAAGAGGTCCGTGAACTCGCGGTGGGTGCGAGCGGAGGCCACGATCGGCGACCGCAACCGGACGCTGGTGCCGGTCATGATCGAGGCGTGTCAGCGCCCGATCATGTTCGAACTTACCCATACGGCCGAGCTGTCGCACTGGCGCGGAGACATCCGCGATCCGGCCTGGCGCACCTTCGTCGCGGACGTCCGCCGACTGGTCGAGGACGGCGTCGCGCGGGAGGCGGCCTCGGGACGGGCGGGCGATCCACTGCCGGCCGCTGCCCGAACCCCCTGGTACCGCGGCCGGAACGCCCTGATCTGCCTCGTCGTGCTGGCCGTGCTGCTGACAGTCACGGCGTTCGTCGCGATGCTGCGATCCCCGACGAGCCCCACGCATTCCGTCGCAGGCGGTGCCGCGGCCTCGGGCGCCGGCAGCGCGCAGGTGTCGCGGGAGGCCGTGGCGGTCCTGCCATTCGCGAATCTCACCGGGGACCCCGGCAAGGACTACCTCGGCGAGGGCATGGCCGAAGAAGTCATCAACCTGCTGACGAAGGTTCCGGGACTGCAGGTGCCGGCGCGTACATCGTCCTTTGCCTACAAGGATCGGAATATCGACATCCGGCAGATCGCCAGGGACCTGAACGTCGGGTCGGTGCTGGAAGGCAGCGTGCGCAGTGCCGGGGACCGGATCCGCATCACCGCGGAGCTGATCAGTGCGAACAGCGGCCTGCATATCTGGTCACAGTCGTATGACGCCCGGTTCACGGACCTCTTTCGACTGGAGGACGATCTCGCCGGTGCCATCGTCGGCGCACTCGAAGCCAACCTGAAAGGCTCGACGCCCGCGCCGGTTTCCCAGGCACCGCCGACACAGGATGTCGAGGCCTACAACCTCTACCTGCAGGGCTACTCGCTCATGTTGCGGGGATCCGAGGAAGGTCTGCGCCTCGCGCTCGGCCTGTTCGGACAGTCACTGTCGCGGGATCCGACGTTCGCACGGGCGCTCGCCGCCAGGTCGCGGCTGCGATTGACGTTCCTGGTCCGCGGCTATCCCCTGGCCAACGCGCGCGACGACGCGGCGGATGATGCGCAGAAGGCCCTGGCACTGGATCCGCACCTCGATGTCGCGCACCAGGCCCTGGGAAACGTCAGCGCGCTACGGGCGAACTGGCTGCAGGCCGAGAGCAGCTACCGCGCGGCGCTCGCCGCCGCCTCCACGGATCCGGACATTCACAGTGGTTATGCCATGGTGCTGCTCGCACCGACCGGTCGACTTCATCAGGCGCGTCTGGAGGGTGCCGCCGCGTATCGCCTCGCGCCCGCGAGCGCCCGGCACGTCGGAATCGTCGCCCAGCTCGCCTTGCTGACCGGGGATGACAGCGCCGCCGTCAAATTTGCGGACCTGGCGGTCGCACTGGGTCTGCCGGGGAAAGGCAACGCATTGCCCGAGGTCTATGCGCTGACCGCCCTGCGAGGCCGACACTTCGAAATGGCGGCGGACCGCGCCGCGCAGGCCATATCGCCGGAGGTTCGCCGGCTGGGCGGCGCCGCCGTGATACGGCTGGTCTATGCCGCGCTCGGTGACCCTGCGAAGAATGCCGCCGCCCGCCAGGCTCTCGAGGAACTCACGCGCAAACTCCCGGCCGGCGAGGCGGAGTCGCAGAGCCGCAGGGATTTCATCATGGACTTCACGCTGCTCGGCGCGATGGACTCCGCCTATGCGCTCGCCGATCCCTATCTTGACGAGTTCCTGCGCACCGGCATCGGCGGTGGAGTCGAATGGGGATTCCTGTGGCTTCCCGAGATGCGTCCCTTCCGGACCGATCCGCGATTCCAGGCCTTCGCCGAGCGCCTGAACCTGATCCGCTTCTGGACCGAGTACGGAGCGCCGGATGACTGCAGCCTGTCCGCGGGCCAGCTGAGGTGTCATTGATGGCGTTCTCAACCGCGATATACTCCCCCGCCAGGAAGGAGAACGGGCATGAGGTCCCTTGATCGCGTTGGCGCGGCGCACTCCGGGGTGATGCTCATGGTCGCCACGCGCAAGGGCGCGTGGATTTTCCACGCCGACGACGCGCGCGAGGACTGGCGGTGCGAAGGCCCGCACTTCCTCGGGCAGATCGTGCATCACCTGGTGCTCGATCCGCGCGACCGGATCACTTTGCTGGCCTCGACCAGCACCGGTCATCTGGGGCCCACCCTGTTTCGCTCGCTCGACCTCGGGCACACCTGGGTCGAGGCAAGACACCCGCCGGCCTTTCCGAAGGCTCCAGACGGACAGCCCGGGCGGGCAGTCAATCACACTTTCTGGCTTGCCCCGGGACACGCGGGCGAGACCGGGACCTGGTACGCGGGGACTTCGCCGCACGGGCTGTTCCGCAGCGAGGACGGCGGTGACAGGTGGGAGCCCTGCGCCGGGCTCAACGACAATCCGCAATATCGTGAATGGATGGGCGGCCCGCAGGACGGCACGCCCGACGGCCCGAAGCTGCACTCGGTCCTGATCGACTCGCGCGACGCGCGTCATCTGTACATCGGCATGTCGAGCGGCGGGGTACATGAGTCTGTCGATGGCGGCCGGAACTGGGCGCCGCTGATCGAGGGTCTGGAGGTCGTCCAGGGACTCGATGCGAGCGAAGTGCGCTTCCATGATCCGCATTGCGTGAGACTGTGCCCGACCCGGCCGGATCGCCTGTATCAGCAGAACCATTGCGGGATCTACCGGCTGGACCGGCCCGCGCGGCGCTGGACGCGCATCGGGCGCAACATGCCGCCTGAGGTCGGCGACATCGGCTTTCCGATGGTCGTGCACCCCCGCGACCCCGAGACCGCCTGGGTGTTCCCGATGGACGGCTCCACCGTCTGGCCGCGCGTGGCGATCGGCGGCCGACCCGCAGCGTACGTGACTCGCGACGGCGGCGAGACCTGGGAACGCCAGGACCGCGGCATGCCCGACTCCCAGGCGTGGTGGACCGTGAAGCGCCAGGCGATGACGGCCGATGCGGGAGCTCCGGTCGGACTGTACTTCGGCACGACCTCCGGTGAACTGTGGGGAAGCCGCGACGAAGGGGCGAGCTGGCGCTGCCTCGCGCGCCATCTGCCCGAGATCTACGCGATCGAATCGGCGGTGCTCTGATCCCATGCGCGTGCTCGTCCCGAGTCCCCTGCACTCCTACACCCAGGGCCGGCATGCGGAGGCCACCGGAGCCACGCTCGGCGAAGTACTCCACGACCTCGACCGCCGCTACCCCGGTATCCGCTTCCGGATGGTCGACGAACAGGATCGCATCCGGCCGCACATGCGTGTTTTCGTCAATGGCGAGCAGGAGTTCGCGCTCGAGCGCGCGCTGCAGGACTCGGACGTCGTGCAGGTGGTTCAGGCGCTGAGCGGCGGTTGATGATGTCCGCGCCCGATGACGAAGCGTTCGAGACGTCGGCGGAAGAGCTCGCGCAGGCCCTGGCCTCGACCTCGCCGCCCCTCCTCATCGACGTGCGCGAACCTCATGAGGTGGCGACCGGCATGATCGGCGGCGCGAGACTCGCGCCGCTCGCCGAGCTTGGCCACCTGGTGAGCACGTGGAACATCGACCCGCAGCGCCGTATCGTCGTGTATTGCGCGGGCGGTCAGCGTTCCGCGGATGGTGCACACCGGATTCGCGGTCTCGGATATGCCACGGTTCGCAGCCTTCACGGCGGCATCACGGCGTGGCGGCGCCACGGGCTCCCGATCGCGGATCCTCCACGGGACGTCGGATCGGGTCTCACGACCGCGCAACTGGAACGTTATGCACGCCAGGTGCGGCTGCCCGGATTCGGGATTGCGGGGCAGAGACGTCTGCTCGACGCACGGGTATTGTGCGTGGGCGCGGGTGGTCTCGGATC